>CAZEMU010000191.1:2826-5860 GCA_964513315.1 uncultured Acidimicrobiaceae bacterium
GGGACGGTGTGGTGGCCGAAGCTGACGGCGATGTTCTTCGTCTCCATATAGAAGTCGAAGCTCCAGTCTCCCCCGTCGCGACCGATGCCGCTCGACTTGGTCCCACCGAACGGGGTCGGCAGGTGGCGCACGTTCTGGGAGTTGACCCAGATCATGCCGGCCTCGAGGGCGCGGGCGACCCGGTGGGCACGGCCGACGTCGCCCGTCCAGAGATACCCGGCGAGCCCGTACGGCACGTCGTTGGCGATGCGGATTGCGTCGGCTTCGTCGGTGAACGGGATGGCGGTGAGCATCGGTCCGAAGATCTCTTCTTGAGCGATGCGCATGTCGTTGGTCGCGCCGGTGAACAGCGCGGGCGCAACCCAGTTGCCACCCTCGGGCGCGTCGTCCCATTCGGCGCCGCGGATGACGGTGGCGCCGTCGGCCTCGGCGATGTCGACGTAGCTACAGACCTTGTCGTGATGACGAGGGTGGATGAGCGGGCCGATGATCGAGGTCGGGTCGAGCGGGTGACCGACCGGCACGTTCTTCATCTTGGAGGCGATCATCTCGGTGACCTGGTCGTAGACCGTGTCCTGGATGAGCACTCGACTTGAGCTCGTGCACCGCTCGCCGTTGAGGCTGTAGATCATGAACACGGCGGCGTCGACGGCTCGTTCGAGGTCGGCGTCATCGAAGATGATGACCGGGTTCTTGCCACCGAGTTCGAAGTGGACCCGCTTGAGCGTCGGGGCACCTTGGGCTTGGATCATCGAGCCGGTCGCGGACTCGCCGACGAAGGCGATGGCCTTGATGTCGGGATGCTCGGTCAGCGACTTGCCAGCAGTTTCACCGAGGCCATGCACGGTGTTGAGCACGCCGGCAGGCAGGCCCGCTTCGAGTGCGATTTCGCTCAGCATCGCGGCGGTGAACGGCGACCACTCGGCGGGCTTGTGCACGACCGTGCAACCGGCAGCGAGTGCGGGAGCGATCTTCCACGTCGACAGCATGAACGGCGTGTTCCACGGCGTGATCACGCCGACCGGTCCGATCGGGTGCCGGGTCGTGTAGTTCACGTGGTCAGGTGTCGGCAGAGACTGCCCGTCGTTGGCTCCAGGCGCTTGGTCGGCGAAGAAGCGGAAGTTCGCGGCGCCTCGCAGCGCGGCGTGCGACATCCATCGCATCGTCTGGCCAGTGTCGACGCATTCGGTGACCGCGATGTCGTGGGCGTGTTCTTCGATGAGGTCGGCGACCCGGTGCAGCACCCGCTTGCGTTCGGCGCCCGGCGTGCTTCCCCATTCGACAAATGCGGCCGCTGCAGCTTTAGCCGCGGCGTCGATGTCGGCAGTATCACCACTGGCCACATCACCCAGGTGCATGCCGTCGATCGGCGATTGATTGGCGAAGGTCTCGCCGGATGCGCTGGGGACCTTTTCGCCATTGATGAGATGCAGGAGCGGCGCGTCGGCGAAACGTTGCAGGCTCGCCTGCGCGGCGGCGACGTTCTCGTCCATCGTGTGATTGTCAGCCATCAGTTCTCCTCGAGCTGCGCCTGGAGGCGAGCCCGGACGTGGTTGCGGTTGATGCGGAACTCGGGGTCGATCTCGGTGAGTTCGATCGACCACATGATCGCGAGCGGGCTCGGCTCTGCCGTGAGCTGGGCCTCGGCGGCGTCGAGCAGCTGCTCGATAAACGACTGCTTCGTTTCGGCGTCGCGGCCGGGTCCGACGCGGCAGTGGATGGCGACAAAGGCGAAGTCGGGGTTGCGGTCGGCGACGGCGTAGTGAGTCCGCTCGGCGGCACGGGTCCGGTGTCCGTCGGCAGGTGGCAGACCATGAGCGAGCGCCGCCTCGTGCACGGCGACGACGAGCGCGTCGATGTCGTGATGCTCGGCGACGTTGGCCGAGAACTCGATCGTCACGTGAGGCATGTGGTGCTCCTCGCCTGAGCAAGTGCGGACGGTGCGGATGCGGACGCCGATGTCATCGAACATGGCATTGCTCGAACTGTTTAACATGTGTACTATCAACCCGCAACACGATCTGTGGACATTTAGCGCCACCGCGTGGCTGCAGATGTCCAAATTTCGCCGGAAGGGCCAGGATGAAGCTGCTGACGTACTCGATCGATGGAGCCGCAAGCTTCGGGCTGCTCGACGCCGCGGGGACCGGCGTAGTCGATCTCGCACGACGGATGGATGGCATCGACGACCTGGGCGCCTTGATCGCCGCTGGGCAGCTCGACCAGGCCGCGGCGTTCGCCAGCGAGTCCGCTGACCATGCGCTCGCTGATGTCACCTACGAACGCCTCCTCCCCTGGCCCGGCAAGATCTTCTGCATCGGCGTGAACTACGGCGGCCGAGCTGACGAGTATGCAGACAAGAGCGATGCCGCCTATCCGTCGGTGTTCGTCCGCTTTCCCGACTCGTTCACCGGCCACGAGCAGAACTTGCTGCGCCCTCCCGAGAGCCCGCAGCTCGACTACGAAGGCGAGATCGTCGTCGTCATCGGCACGGGCGGTCGCCGCATTCCCGTCGCCAACGCCCGCGACCACATCGCTGGCCTCACGCTCGGCAACGAAGGCACGATCCGGGACTGGGTTCGCCACGCCAAGTTCAACGTCACCCAGGGAAAGAACTGGCTGTCGACCGGCGCCATCGGCCCGCACTTGGTCACGATGGATGAGATCGGAGACCTCGAAGATCTGCATCTCACGACGCACGTCAACGGCGAGCTTCGCCAAGACGATCATCCCCGCACGATGAAGTACTCGATCGAGTACCAGATCCACTACCTGTCGACCTTCACCGAGCTTCGTCCCGGCGACATCATCTTCTCGGGCACGCCTACTGGTGCGGGCGCTCGCTTCGACCCTCCGATCTGGCTCGTACCCGGCGACGTCGTCGAGGTGTCGGTCCCCGAACTCGGCACGTTGCGCAACACTGTCGCCGATGAGTTCCCAGACGGCAGCGACCACGTCGCTCCTGAGCCGCAATGACGACTGAGGTTTCGGTTGAGCACCCCGTCGAGGCAGGCGAAGCGACGGAGATCCGCGC
>CAZEMU010000192.1:0-5799 GCA_964513315.1 uncultured Acidimicrobiaceae bacterium
GACCTTGGGCGAGCTCGACCGAGCATGACCGCGCAGATGTCATCTTGGGGTGGTTTGATCCGGCGGCGAGGACGACCGTTCCTGCACTCACTGAGGGGACTCGCAGAAACTGGGATCGGAACGGCTGGTCAGCTCGGAAGCGGCACGTATGGTTCGTGGTCGGTTGGGACCTTTGGAAACTGTTGGGCGATCCAGTCGGCCTTTGCTTGTTCGATCCGGTCGGGGTCGCTGTGGACGAAGTTCCACCAGATATGGCGTTTCCCGATGGGTTCACCACCGAGCACGACCGCGGCACCGGAGCCGCTGAGTGTTGCTGCCGCGCCGGGCGTCAATACTGCGATCTGGCCCGTCCTAACGGTCTCGTCATTGATTCGGATGTCACTGGTCAGTGCGATGACCGCCAGTTCGGGAAGGCCTGAATCGAGTGGCACCGGCGAATCAGGCGCCAGGGAGAGTTCGGCGAGCAGGAGAGGCGATGAGGCCGCTACTGGTGAGTCCAGTCCCCACGCGGATCCGGCGGCAACCCGAATCGATGAGCTTCCGGCCGTGTCGGTCGGTACCTCGTTCGCGGGTGTGTGTTGGAACGATGGGGTGGATTCCTCTGCCTCGGTTGGGAGCGCGACCCAGGTCTGGAGACCGAACATTGGTCTCGACTGATCGCGGTCGTCGGGGTGTGACCGTTCGGTGTGCGTGACGCCGGACCCGGCGGTCATCCAGTTGACTGCTCCCGGCTCAATGGTCTCCACGGCTCCGGTGGAGTCGCGGTGCACCATTCGGCCATCGAACAGGTACGTGACCGTTGACAGACCGATGTGCGGGTGCGCGTCGACGTCGATTCCGGAACCGGGATTGAGGTTCTCGGGTCCGATGATGTCTGCGTAGATGAAAGGTCCGACCATACGGCGGGAACGGTGCGGGAGCAGGCGTCGTACCTGCCCACCTCCGACGGGCCGGTCGCGCGGGTCGATGCGAAGCTCGATTGCGGAGCTCATGGCGTATGGACGGGTCGATCCCGCCACCAATCCGGGCCTTCGGGATGGTTGCATTCGAGCCGATCGCGATCCCAGTTGGCCAGGTTTGCGGCAGCAGTATGGGTTGACTCGAAGAACGACTCGAGGGTGACGTCAGGATCCTCGGCCGTCACAACAGCGGCGTAGGGGAGGGCGAACTCTCCGAGTTCATCGAGCCAGTAGGCCGCAGCTGGCTGCACCGCTGCGTCGGAGAACCTCTCGGGGGTGGGATATGCGTAGGCGTAGAAGATCGGGTCGGGTGTTTCTCGATTCCCGGGCCAGAAACCGACGCTGGTGACCTCGTGCGAGTAGGCCTCCCGGGCGACGTCATCGGGGAAGTGCGGGATTCCGCCGGGATGTGGTGGCGCGGTTCGTCCCGAAAAGCGGGTCGCGGCGAGGTCGAAGCTGCCCCAGAAGAAGTGGACAGGGCTCGCCTTGCCTTTGAATCTGGCGCGGAATCGGTTCAGGACACGATCGGCCTGTAGTAGCGCCCGCCACATGGCATGGGCGTGGTCGGGTTCATAGGTGCGCAGTGCGGTGTCCTCGTCGAACGGGGTGGCGTCGGGGATTTCGGTTGGCATTGGGTTGATGGTCACGGGCATGCCAACGGCGTCCATGGCATCGAGCACGGATTGATAGAAGTCGGCTACTGACTGCGATCGAAACGGGATCGATTGATGCTGGCCGGTGGTGGTGTGAACGTTGAGTTGGTGGCCGTGGAAGTCGAACTCCAGGTCGACACCGTCGTTCTCGAACGGTATGAGCGACGTGCGCAGTCCTTTCGTCGAAACGTAGAGCGGAACGCCCCAGGAATGATTCAGCCACGGTCCATGCGCAAGCCGAATCTTTCCAACGATCTGGGTCCACAGATGAAGCGTCTCGATGGTGTCGATCCACGCGTCTGTTGGTAGGGCGGGCCAGCCGTTCGTGGGGGGCGATGTGTCGGTCATGGCGGGTCTTTCTCGGTTCGGGCTTCGAGGGCGGCAGTCAGTACTGGTTCGATCTCGGTGACGTCGACCTTGGCGTGTTGGGCGATGGCCTCGATTGCTTGGCCGAGCCGGTCGACGGGAAAGCCGATCTGGTGCAGCGAGGACGGTGCATCGAGTCGAGCGGCGAGAGCGTGGAGCGAGTTGGTGGGCTCGGGTCCGAGCGCGTGGTGAAACCGTTGGGCGATGCTCGGGATTGTAGATAGGTGGTGGTCGACCATGGGCGGCGTGAGCACGGCGTACATGGCGCCGTGATCGAGGTTGAACATGCCGCCCAGCACATGCGCGGTTTTGTGCAACAGACCAGTGCCTGTCGCGGCGAGCACCGTCCCGGCCCGGTGAGCGCCATAGAGCAGCCGGGAGCGGGCATCGAGGTCCTGGAGTTGGTCAGCGACCACTTGGACCGAGTCGACGATCGCGTCGATTGCCGCGATCGAGGCCTCGACCGCGATTGGAGACGTGTGGGGCAACCACATGGCTTCCACGCAGTGCGCTAGAGCGTTGAACGCGCTGTTGATCGTGACGCTGCGGGGCAGGCCGAGCGTGAGTTCGGGGTCGTAGATCACCGTTGCGGGCAGTACCCGCAACGACCGACCGGTCCTCTTCTCTCCGTTCTCGCTCGTTCCCCAGATCGGTGTCATCTCCGACCCGGCATAGGTGGTCGGAATGGCCAGCAATCTGACATCTCGCTCGCGGGCGACCATCTTGGCCAGCCCGGTCGACGAACCACCCCCGATCGACACCACAGCGTCGGGCTTGAACCTGTCGACCGTGTCAAGCGCATCGCTCACGACCTCGGCGGGTACGTGGGGACGCACACCGATGATTGTCTCCACTGGCAGGTGGATCTGCTCGATGAGGTCGTCGATGGTCGCGGTGTCGTGGGACCCGCCGATGATGAGCACCCGAGACGCTCCGAGCGCGTCGAGTTCTTCGGGTATCTGGGATCTGCGGCCCGGGCCGAACACGACCCGCCCGGGCAATTGGTCGTGCGTGAACTCGAGACCGGTCACATCACCGCCGATCCGTACATCTCACCCAACGGATCGGAGATGAGTTCGAGGCGTTCGCCGTCTGGGCCTCGGAAGTAGATCGAGGACCCGTGAATGTGGGCGTACTCGATACCCAAGTCGTCGAGTCTGGCCTTGAGGCGTTCCCATTTTTCTCGCTCGACCGAGATTGCCAGGTGATGAAGCCCACCGAGCACTTCGGCATATTCCCCCACGTCGAGGCCCGGGAAATCGAAGAAGGCCAGGGCGTTCTCGTGACCGATATCGAAGAAGAAGTGCGTCGAGCCGACATAGTCGCGGTTCTCGAACAACTCGGTCAGCGGAAACCCCAACACTTCCTGATAGAAGCGGATCGTCCGCTCAACATCGCTCGACACTAGCGCCACGTGATGCACGCCTCGCGCTGCCGACGGCGGACGCTCGTCGCGGTCCATCAGATAGGTGCTGCGAAGCCGGTCCCATTCTTCGGTGCGATCCGGATGGGGATCTGTGTTGACGGCATCAGACATGTCGGTTCCTTTGGTGTCGTTGCGTCTGCCACTCGTCGCAGCGGTCGACGTACTGGCATGGTTGGTTGGTGTCGTTTGGTCGCTGTTCGTCATCGCTGTACCTTGGTGTCAGATTCCCACACGATGACCTCGCTCGCACCGTTCGAAGTAAGGGCAACGCGCCCTGCGTTGGTAAATCGGGCTGCATCGCCTTGGTTCAGGGTCCGTGAATCGTCGCCGAGTTCGATCGCTCCGCGGGCTATGAACACATGAACGAACGGCGCGTCGGGCACCGTCACAGTCTCTTGATCTCTCAGCCGGGCCACATACATGGCGGCGCCGCGCTGGTGAATGGTTATGGCGTTGGGATGACCCTTGCCGGAGGCGACCGGAACAAGGCCGCCTGCATCGAGTTCAGCGTTCATATCGCGCTGTTCATATCCGGGAGTTAGGCCTTGGATGTCTGGCGGAACCCACATCTGGATGAAATGCACCCCCTCGGTTTGGCTGGGATTCATTTCGCTGTGCCGTATCCCAGACCCGGCCGTCATGCGCTGGGCTAGGCCGGGATACAACACACCCTGATGTCCTGCTGAGTCTCGGTGTTCGAGCTGTCCACTGATCACCCAGGTCACGATTTCCATGTCGCGATGGCCATGGGTGCCAAAGCCGCCCGCTGGCGCGACCTTGTCATCGTTTAAGACCATGAGCAGCCCGTGACCGTTATTGGATGCATCTTGGTGCGGCCCGAAGCTGAAGCTGTGGCGACTATCGAGCCAACCAACGTTGGTGACGTATCGGTCGGCTCCTGGGCGGATGTCGATCGTGGTGCTAGTCATGCAAGGTCCTTTCAGGTTGTCGGGAGCGGCGGAGCGGTTCAGGCTTGCTTGGTGACTTGGATCTCGAGTTCGATGGCGACCTTGTCGCTGACCAACATGCCGTCGACACCCAAGGGGGCGTTGAACTCGATACCAAAGTCACTGCGAAGAATCTGGCCGCTGGCGCTGAAGCCGGCGCGAGTTGTCTCATAGGCGTCGACCGCCACGCCGTTGTAGGACAGATCGAGCACGACCGGCTTGGTGATGCCTCGAATTGTCAGGTCGCCGGAAAGCGAGCTATCGGTTGCTGCGGTTGAAACGAATGTCATGGTGGGGCTGGCTTCAGCGTTGAAGAAGTCAGCGCTTTGCAGATGACCATCGCGCATCTCATTGTTGGTGTCGACTGATGACAGATCAATCGAGGCGCTCACGCTGCTTGCAGTGAGGTCCTCGGTGACGGTCACGCTGCCGGTGAAGGCGTTGAAGCGACCACGTACCTTCGAGAGGCCAAGGTGGCGCACTGTGAAACCAATCTCGGAATGGGCGGGATCGATGTCCCACGTGCCTGCGGCGAGTCCGGTGAGTTCTGTCGTTGGGGTTGTCATGGTGCTCTCCTGAGTGTGAGTGAGTGATGCTTAAATGTTGAAGTATTGGGTACCTGAATTACAATACTTAAACATTGAAGTATGTCAACCCCGGGGCTACACTTTCGATTGTGAAGGACGACACACCCTGGTTAAACGAACAAGAGAACCGCATCTGGCGAGCCTTCCTCGAAGCGACTGGCCGCATCAGCAGCCAGCTCAGCGACTCGCTAAAAGAGGAAACCGGGCTGACGATGGACGACTACGAGGTCCTCGTGCATCTGTCCGAGTCAGAATCACAACGAGTTCGTATGACCGAACTATCGCACCGACTACTCCACTCCCAGAGCCGGCTCACCCAACGCGTTGACCGACTCGCCAAACGTGGGCTGGTCCGTCGAGAGAAGTGCCCCGAAGACCGCCGAGGTACGTTTGCTGTGCTGACGGCAGACGGCATGCAACTCATCACCGAAGCAGCGCCGCAACATGTGCGTGATGTTCGCGCCGCATTGATCGACCTGATCGAACCCGAGGAACGAGCCATGATCGCCGACGTACTCGAACGCCTCGCAACCGCTGCCCGAGGGTGATTGCCGGGTGACAGGCGACGCGCTGCTCACAACCGCGGTCAACAGCGTCGGGTCGCCGAACTGCGAACCTATGACCGAGATGTTCGCGAGATCGAACCCGTCGACGTCGCCAGGCGCTCACCGCTCGGCGACCCGACGATCAACCTCGAAGCCGATACCGGACCACCAGCCGACAGCGCACGGCTAACATGCGCCCACTCGGAGCGACCGACAACCGCACTTCTACTCAGGATCCTGCATCAATCCTCGTCAGACCCCATCTTCTTGACATCAACATGGATCAACTCGCCTGGCCGATCACGTTGATAACGCC
>CAZEMU010000193.1:0-5794 GCA_964513315.1 uncultured Acidimicrobiaceae bacterium
AAACGGTACGCCGTGAGGCCGTTGACGATGGCCGAGTTTTGCCGGGCGCCTAACGTCGCAGCCATGACCGAAGCGATCACGCTGACCACCAGCGACGGCGAAGAACTGCAGGCCGAGCTCTTCATGCCCGAGGCTGCGCCCCGAGCGGCGATGGTGATCTGCCACCCGCACCCCCAGCACGGCGGCGACATGTACACGCCTGTGCCGGCCGCGCTGTTTCGGGCGCTCGGCGATCTCGGCATGGCGGGCGTGCGCTTCAACTTCCGAGGCGTTGGCCGTTCAACCGGCACTCACGACCACGGCAAAGCCGAGCGACTCGACGTCGCCGCAGCGATCGACGCGCTCGCTGCTGCAGCCCCGGGCGTGCCGCTCCTGGCCGGAGGTTGGTCCTTCGGCGCTGACGTCTCGCTCGCCGTCGACGACGATCGCATCGACGGCTGGTTCCTGGCCGCCGCGGTGCTGCGTGTCGTCGACCCGGCGGAAATGTCGGCCCGCACAAGCGAGGCGCCAAAACGCTTCGTCATCGGCGAAGTCGACCAGTTCGCATCGCCCGACATCGTCGAACCCCAGCTCGAGTCGTGGACGAATGCGACGTCGGTGACGATCGGTGGCGCAGACCACTTCTTCGGCGGCCTGATGGCGCCCGTCGTCGATGCGTTCGGCGACTTCGTAAACGAGATCGCTCCCCCGCTCTGATCGCTACGCTGGCGACCTCGCCTGCGTGCAGGCGGACCTGCCCACGTAGCTCAGTCGGATAGAGCGGGGACCTCCTAAGTCCTAGGCCGGGGGTTCGATTCCCTCCGTGGGCGCTGCAATTGCAACGATCTTGGCCACTTTTCGATTTGCCGAATCAGAGCATCACACAAATATCACACACATTTCTGGGATCTGTTCTAAGGTTGTCTGATGGCGAGCATTCATAAGCGCCAGGTGAAGACCGGCGTCCGGTACGACGTGCGATATCGCGTCAACGGACGCCAGCGCGAGAAGTCCTTTAAGAAGAAGGCAGACGCCGTCAAGTTCAGAGCGACCGTTGAAGCCGATCTGGCGAGAGGCGATTGGATAGACGATCGCCGGTCGAAGCAAACGGTCGCCGAATTCGCCGAGGCTTGGTTCGCAACGCTGGGCGGACACCGCCAAGCGACCCGGACTCGGTACCGAGCCATCCTCGATCGACATGTGCTGCCGGCGTTCGGACACATCGCTATTTCCAAGGTCGACCACCACGCCGTCGCCGTATGGGTTGCCCAGCAAGCCGAGCAAGGACTAGCTGCTGCCTCGATCTCCAAACATCGAAACGTGCTCTCGCAGATCTGCGGCTCTGCTATTCGCTCGGGAGCGATCCGGGTGAACCCTGTCGACGGCATCCGCATTGCCAAGTCACCGACCCGTCAACGACGGTTCCTAACTCCAGAGGAAGTCGAAGCACTCGCCACCGAGATCACCAACCCACCCGCTCAAGCTTCACGACCTTACGACCAACCCCGTGACGAACTCGGCCTACTCATCCGCTTCCTCGCCTTCACCGGCCTACGCATCGGCGAGGCCTTCGGTCTTCAAATCGGCGACCTCGACTTCGATGCCGGACGCGTCGAAGTGCAACGCACTGCGTCCGAGACTTCGGGCACTGTCACCATCGAACACCCCAAAACCGGATCGGTGCGCCGCGTCCCACTACCGGCCTCGTTGGCCGACGACCTCCGCCTCCTCTGCAGCGACCGGCCACGCGACGCCTGGGCATGGCCCGACGGCAACAATGGGCCCCGTCGTCAATCCCACTTCCGCAACCGGCACTTCGCACCTGCCGCCAAGCGCGCGGACCTCGCTGGCGTCACGCCTCACGACCTTCGACACACCTGCGTCGCCCTCCTCGTCCAACTCGGCGCCCACCCCAAAGCAATCCAAGAATGGCTCGGCCACTCGTCGATCACCATGACCCTCGACCAGTACGGCCACCTGTTCCCCTCAATCGAAGAAGCCCTCGCCGGCCGCCTCAACGACCTGATGTTCTCCGGCTCCAACCAGCACCCATGAGTTGAGATTCTGGTTCTTAGGCTCGACGAACTTCGGCAATGAATCCGTCGTAGGCAGACATCGACACTTGACCTGACGGTCCGGGGTCGATCGGCGGGGAACGGCGCCTAAACATGCCGCTTTGCCGGTGATCACCATCGATCTTCGTTGCGAGGCCCTAGCGGGCCGCTCGCCTGCGTGCCGCGGTACCTCTGCTTGCGATCGGCCCTTTGCAGTAGTCTCATTTTGTGGCGGTGCGACGGCGGGGAAGGGTCCCGGACCCGACAGACTCAACGGTTCGCAAGCTGTTCGGGAGTCAGTCTGCTTGCGCGCACCCTGATTGTGTGAGACCGCTGATCGACGAGGATGCGCGTGGGAACCGAACAATTGTCGTAGACGTCGCGCACATCATTCCCGCTTCAGCTGACGGCCCTCGTCCGTGGAAGGAACGCGAGTACAGCGACGAGTACGTCCGGGGATATGACAACCTCCTTCTCCTCTGCAAGGAGCATCACAAGGTTGTCGACGAACACTGGGAGGACTATCCAGCCCATCTGCTTCGGAAATGGAAGGTTGACTCAGAGGTCGGAACACCGACCGTGACGTTGGTGGGGAATGAGGTTGCGGCTGTGATCAGAAGTCTGGGTGACTACATGCAACTGTTGGCGGATACGACTCCGTTGGCTCACACCAGCCTTGCAGCTCATTCGATGGTGAGCCTAGATCCACCGGAACCGCCTCCTCACTTCAGCGCCCGAACTCATGAACTAGCGATGATTTGCGAGCACATGCGCCGTGCAAACAGTCTGGTCGTCCTCTTTGGACTACCCGGCGTGGGGAAGTCGTCGGTCGCCGCTGCTGCCGCTCACGCGATCGGCGAAGAGCTTGGATTGGATGTCACGTGGATAAGCGGGGACGTCGGCGAACCAGCCCTAATGACCGAACTGATGTGTCTTGCGTTTGGTGTTCCCTTCCGCTCAATGAGCCTGGGCAACTCTGCAGCGTTGGTTCGGGCCGCGACAACGGACCGAAATCGGCTGGTGGTGCTCGATGGATTCAACGACGAAGGTCTGATGGACCATGCGCTGTCGCTGATTGGGAGCGGGAATCGCGTACTCGTGAGCACGGCTGTCGCTCGGCCAGCGCCGGCGGCTCGACGCGGGGCCAAGCAAGTCGCGATTCAACCGTTGGAGCCGAGTGATGCAATTGCGGTAATGCTCCGGATACTTGATCATGATGCCGAAAGTATCCCTACGGCATGGTTAGAACAGATCGTCGATGCGGCGCACGGCATGCCTCTCGCTCTTGAGCTGATTACCGAGGAACTGCGATCGATCATCGAGACAACTCCGGAAGAGTTCGTGCCAGCTTCCCTTACTGTGGCACTCCAATGGTCAGCCGGTGACGCGTCGCTAGGCATTCTGCGGAAGATCGTCGACGGTCTCGATGCGAGTGAGCGGGCGGCGTTCGAAGCGCTCGGAGTGCTAGCGACGCGCACGGTACCGTATGAACTTGTCCTGAACCTGAGTTCAAACTATGTCGAGTCTTCGCCCGAATTCATAGCGAAGCTGCGCAGGATGTTGTTGATTGGGCGTTCGGACTCTGCGCAACGATTGACCATGCACTCGGTCACGCTCGGCCTCGCACGGTCCATGTTAGAAGCTTCTGAGACAGGACGAAGCAGGGCTCGCTCCGTGTACACCCGCTTGTTAGCCGACTCTTTGCGTGCAACAGGTGGGTATGAATGGAATGTGGCCAATTACGGTGGCTTGGTACCGTACGAGTTGGAGATCTTGGCGTGGCTTGACTTGCTAGACGCTGAAACTGTGGCCACTAAGTCCTACCAAGCCTGGCAGGAACTGGCTTGGGTCACCTTTCAGCTGTCCTGGTTTCTGCACTGGCGTGGCCTCTTCGATACCCGTCGCAAGTATTGCGCTCGAGTGGTGAAGAGTGCGCCGAGTATCGACGACCTCGACCGCAATGATCGATCGTTGGTGGGCAACTTGGCTGTAGATCTAGGGTGGACGCTTCTGCGCGGTGGAGACATAGAGGCGGCGGGCGCGCAAGCGCTCACCGGTCTGGCAATGCTGCGGAGCTCCCCTGACCACTTCTTTGCCCAAGAGCTGCAAGCGCAGTGTGCTCTTCTGAGTGGTCAGAGTGATCAATCCCTCTCGATCTTTGAGTCTGTAGTCAGTGGTCTGACGCCAGGAACTAGATCTTGGTTCGTCATCTCTATGAGGCTCTATCTGGCAAAGACTGAAGCCCGTGCGCACGACTGCGAAGCGTTTTTGGCAAATTTGACGCATATGGCGGAGCAAGTCGGGCTGTCCGCCGATGCTTCGACGAAGGATGTGGCCGCATGTCTTGCTTATCACCGAGCGGTCGAACGACTAGTGGGTGGTAGCGAGCTGGAAGCGGTTGCCCTCGCGGAAGAATCAGTCGCCCTCTACGCCACCTCCGGCAAGAGGAGTGCGGCTCGAGTGCTTGCCATGGCATTGCTTGCTCGCAGTAGCTTCGTCCCCGAAGCTGCACGAGCCGAGTACCGCGATAATGCAGAGACGCTTGCACGTGAGATCCGCATTGAGTCGCCATTCGGTGACGATGGATCTATGGTTTGGCTCGACATGGTTGGGTGATGCGGCAACTGTTGCGCCCATCGAGAGCCTGGATCGTTAGTAGTGACCACGCTCACGAATTTCTCCCAGACCTGCTCACTGAAATTCCCCACCTCTGAGGGCGTCGCTGCGTTATGCACCCTGGACATTCTGGGCGAATTCGTCAAAGACCGGCCGATTCCCTCGAGCGGTCGACCGCACGATGGACCTGAAAGAGGCCACAGCCTCTTCCACTCGGGACTCGTTGCGCAGACTTCCTTTCAGTTCCTCAGCGCGCAGGCAGTTCGCGAACGGGAGAAGCGCGTCCAGAATGGGTTCCCAGAGTGTTCTGCCATCGTGAGGGCTGACCTCAGTGCCGAAGCTAAGAGTGAATCGGTCGGCGACCGGTCGGTCCAACAGGATTTCGATGGACGAACCGACGGCAGCGACTAGTAGAAACTGCGAACCGCGCTGTCGGAAGACAGCAAGCGTTTCCCGCTCATCCTCCGCAAGCGCATCACGCTTCTCTCTATGCGTGAGATCGAGCTTCGCTTTCTGAACGGCGAGGAGAAGTGAGTAGCAAAACACCATGTGTGTGGCCGTGGTCGAATCTGAGAAGTAGGTGGAGTACGTTTCGTCGTTTTCCCAGATGTTCCGAAGTTTGTGGTACCCGGTTCCGGGTTGCCCGTGGAACGATGCCAGACATTGAGCGGCCGTGTCCGAGGAGATGGCTTGCTTTGGCCGGCGGGCGGTGTCGTTCTCACCGCCACGGCGCGTGCCGAAATACACGGCGTCAGGTATGGCATCGAATTGCCGGCGAAGGCGCTCTTGGTGGCGGTCTGTGCTTCGAAAATCTGACGGCTTGATCGGGTTCTGACTGTTGTTGTAACGAATGATCTCGTCGACGATTTCGTCGTTGTCGCTCTTGATGAATCGAGCGAGCACCGAAGCGCTGGCAAGCGCTACTCCCTCTGCCCGGCTGAGCGCACCTGTCGTCTGCGCTCCGTTGACGATTGCGAGTCCACGAAGCGTCAACTTGCCGCGTTCGCCCAGCGTTGGGGTTTCATAGTCGTGCACGAGTGCCGTCACACCGTTGTTATATGCCCAGAATCGGTCGGGCTTGTTGTTTGCCGTTTGCTCGATGTTGTGGTTGATGTTTCGGGCCGTCTTTCGGCTCGGCATATATC
>CAZEMU010000194.1:0-5718 GCA_964513315.1 uncultured Acidimicrobiaceae bacterium
TGCACGGTCCACGGGCCCATCAACTCGTCGGCGTAGGCGAGCCGAATGTGGCCGCCCTTGTGGTCAGCGAAGTAGAGCAAGTAGCGGCCAAGCGGCTCAGGTAGCCACGAGGGCGCTTCGATCAGCGACGGTCCTTGGATGTTGACGCCGATCGAATCACAGCTTGACGCATCGATGATCGGGTGATCGAGGAGCCGGTCGATGCGCACCCGGCGAGCGTAGAGCCCCGCCCGCTACCCGTCATACGGAACCGGTTCG
Source organism: uncultured Acidimicrobiaceae bacterium (assembly GCA_964513315.1). Taxonomy (GTDB): domain Bacteria; phylum Actinomycetota; class Acidimicrobiia; order Acidimicrobiales; family UBA10347; genus UBA10347. Next base: position 259 of record CAZEMU010000194.1, read on the forward strand.
AGGACGAGCTCGGCCTGCGTGCCGTCCCGGAAGACAACGACAGCCACGGGATCGAATGACCACGGGCTGTCGTCCTCGAAGTACTCGTCGCGCACCGACAACACGTCGGACACGGCGGGGAGATCGGCCGGTTCGAACCAGATGCCATTGCCCGGACGCTCAGGCTCTTCACCGAACCACACTTTGCGGCCGATGTACTCGTCGGCGCATTCGGTGACGAGCACGATCGTGCGTCGAGTCACCGTCATGAGCCCGAAGCCGTAGTCGACCTCGAACGAGACAGGAGTGGTTGCCACGACATCGACGATCTGCCCGAGTGGGGCGTCCGACGACACGCCGTGCACGAGCCCGTTCGTGGTCGAGGCGTAGAGCGCCATCGAATCGCAGCCCACCTGGGACTCACCTGACTCGCCGAGGTACCACGAGCCGGTCCCGGCGATCGTGTCGACGACGGGATTGTCCAGATCGACCATCGGCGGGTTCGGACCGGTCGTGACGAACCCGGGGTCGTCGACCAGCGAGATGGTACGGAAGCGAGGCTCGTTCGTATTGTCCTCGTTCCAGTGCAGGCCCATCGCGACCACCGATCCGTCAGGCAACAGCCGGAGGTGCTGGAACTCGACGTAGTAGTCCGGGTCATCGACGGATCGAGTGTCGAGCCACTGGACGTCGGCGATCGTGCCGTCGTCACGGATCCGGCCGACGGTCATGCTCACGTAGCCCTCGCAGCCACTCGTCCAGGCAACCAGCCCGTCGGGGCCGAACTGCATGTTGTCGACGCTCGACCAGACGGCCTGATCGGCGCCGAAGATCGGGCGGGGCCCCGAACCGTCATCGAGCGCGATTGAGGCGGCGACGCCATAGCCCTCACAGCCGACCGATCCGGCCGGGTCGTCGATCTGGGTGTAGGTGAACCGGCCATCCGGCGTCGTGAACCCGGGCTGTTCGCGCCGCGTCTCATCGTCGAGGGCGACCTCAGCGACGGTCACCACATCGCCAGAGGCCAGGTCGATCTGGCGAATCTCCCGGGTCCAGTTGTCGTAGTCGTCATCGGCACCGAACGTCGCCTGGACTTCGACCAGCATCGGTCCGGGCACGCCAACGATCCACTGATAGCGAGCCTCTCCGAGCGTGAACGGATACGGCTCGCCGACAACGTCGAGCTGGCCGTTGGGAGCGACCACGACCGGCACCAAGGTCTCTTGTTCGTCGGGGTACTCGCCGCAGCGCATCAGCACGACGCCGTTCCCGCTTTCATGGAAGTAGAGCCCGCTGGCGACGCCGGGCATATCGATGCCGCCGGCAAACGTCACGAAGTCATTGGCCTCGCTCGAGCGCATCAGGTCGATGCCGACGACCGGCTCTTCCAACGTGGCCCCGCACGGGAACGAACCGTTCCACGGATTCACACTGCTGTCGTACGCGTACTTGCCGTCGGGGCTAAAGCCCAGAAATGCCTCGATCAGCACGGGCGTGTCCGTCGGCGGAGCAAGGGTCGGATCGTCAGCTTCGGGCTCACCCGGGTCCGGGTCAGCAGGTTCGGGCTCGGCGGGCTCGGGATCCGACGGGTCGGGCTCGGGATCGGGCTCGGGTGAGGGCGGCGCCGGGGTCGCCGCAGGCGCTTCGACGGGTATCACCAACTCGGTTTCGGCCCGACATGCTGCTGCGAGCAGCGCCAACACGACAACCAGCACACCAAGGCTGACCAGTCGATTCCACCGCTTCGCTTGCTGCTTAGATGTTCCGCCACGTCGCATGCGCCGAGCGTACGACAGACACGCTCCTCGCTCTCTGGGGAACGGTCCCCCAATGCCCGCCGGGTGACGACGAGCTATTCGAGCGTCAACTGCTTGCTGGCCGCCAGAGCTGACTGCCACTCGTCGTCGCCGTAGCCGTCAACGATCATGAACTGCCCGGTCGAGGCCTCTTGCCGGATAGCAATCGCAAGCCCGTACTCGTCGCTGTTGTAGAACGCGTGCGCCGACTCGGTGTCGGGGAACTCGATCACAACGACCCGATGCGTCTCCTCGGGACCCTCGACCGTGACGACGGGTGCGCCTCGCACGATGAAACGCCCGCCGAACCGATCAAGGATCCGCGGCGTGTGCTGCAGGTAGTCCTTGAGCCGCTCGGGATCGGTCACGTCGATTCGGGCGATCATGTAGGCAGGCATGTCGGCTCCTTTTCCCGGGACAGGCTGGTCAGTCGGAGTACAGCAATCCAAGCTGGTCGTTGGACCAGATCTTCTGGATGAAGCGAGGGTTCTTCGACGACATGTCGATCTGATAGCGATCGTCGCCATCGGGCGCCGGCAGCCCGATGATGTCGCACAGGCTTCGAGCCAGCCACTTCTCGATCTTGAGCACGACCATCTTCTTGCGCAAGCGCCCCTGCACATCGCGGTTCAGCACAGTCGGCAACGTGTTCAGCGTGAGGATCTCGGTGATCGCGTAATTCGCCATCTTCTCTCGGCCTTCGGAGCTCGCATAGAAGTGGCTCACGGCGAACACGATGCGCTTGGGTTCGACCTGCTGCAAGAACTCACACGACGTCACCACGGTCGAACCCGTGCGCACCATGTCGTCGAACAGCACGATGTCGTGGCCCTTGATCTCCTCGAACGTCATGTCGCTCTCGGGGTGCAGGGTGATCTCGACATCACGCTCACCCGAGCGTTCCTTGTCGAGCATGATGAACTTCGCCTTGGGCAGATCGAGGCGGCGGAACATCTCCTTGACGAAGTCGCGAGCGCCCTTGTCCGGCGCGCACAGCGCCAAACCCTCGCCGAGGTTGTCGTAGTCGACGACATTGGACTCGCGCAGGTAGTCGGCGTAGATCTCGTACGGAATCAGATTGTGGAAGGCACCGTCGAAGATCTTGGAGAACTCGGCCTGCACCGACGACGAATGGTTGTGCACCGTGATGACACGGTCGACGCCAGCGAGCTTGAGCATCTCGGCGTAGAGACGAGCCGAGAACGGCTGCCCGTCGAACTTCTTGCGGTCGTGCTCGTCGCGCTCAAAAGTGGTCTCGCCGTGATCCGCACGAGGGCCACGATCCTGGGCTGAGTAGTAGAGATCGGGTTCGATCAGCACGACAGCGGCGGCGCCATTGTCCTTGGCGGCCCGGGCGATGAGCAGGTTGCGCATCGCCAGGTTGTTGCGGCTCATCGTGCGACTCGTCGTCGACACGATGACGACGGTCTTGCCGATGAGCTGATCGCCGATCGCGGTCAGATCGGTCTCGTCGGAGATGAACCGGGGACAGAACTCGCTGTTGGCAAACGTCTTGAGGCTGATCAGATCAGCGATGTCTTCGGACTGGCCAACGGTGTAGGCCATGTCGATCGCAAACGGATCGTCACTCGTATTGCCAACGATGATGACGTCGGCGGGATCGATCGCGCTCGTGCTCACCCCACGTGTCTAGCAGGCGCTGAACCTCGCCAGGACCGCACGCTCGGAGAGTTGAAACAAGCGTTTGCGAGCCCGCGAGCAAAGGCGGACTACTCGCAGGGAATGCGACATCACGTGCCGATGAGATACCGATCGCTACCCGAGGAGATCGAAGCTGGTTCCCGGTCGGACCTCGCCGTTGACGAGGAGGTCGACTTCGTGGCGACCTGGATAGTGCGTGCGGGTCGTGTGCTGGCGCAGCGACACGGTCTTGGCGACGACTGTTTCCTGACCGGGCTCGACCTCGATCTCTGCACCTTTGAAGACCTTGGGCGATGTCGAGCCGTTCGCCTTGACGAAGTGCACCCGCAGGTCGATGAGTCCGCCGAGCAGTGAGCCGGTCGGGTTGTGCACGGCTGCCTCGACGCGAACCTTGCCCCCGATTGCCGGATCGTCAGGCGACACCGTGACCTCGCCGATCACCAGCGGCGAGTTCGGCCCGTAGCCGAGCACTTCGAGCGCGCCCGGGTTGCCCGCCTTGATAAGCGTGCGCAGGCCGTGGCGAATCAGGCGGCGCCGGTTCTCGTTCGCGCCTGCCCACCAACGGCCGGCGATCTCGACGACCAGGTCCGGATGATCCTTTGCGATGTCGTTCAGATTGTTGGCAACCGATCGGCGCACGTACTCGGACTCGTCGTCCTTCAACAGCTCAAGCAATTCGACGACCGGCGCCGGGTCGGCTTGAAACGCCCTGAGTCGACCCGCCCACGGCAGCCGCGGCCGAGTGCCCTCGGACACCAGGCGACGCGGATGCTCGCTCGGATCATCCGTCCACTCGCGCAGTCGAGCCAGCGTCGCCTCTTCGTGAAGCTCGAGATAGGCCCGGATGCTGAACTCGGCCGTGAACCGTTTCGTCAGCTCGTACTGCGCGGTCATCGCCTCTTCGAAGTGGTCGAGGCCGTAGTCGGCGACGAAGTACACGTGCGGCAGATAGAAGAAGCCCTCCATACCGACGAGCTCTTCGTCTTCGGGACCAAGCGATGCGGTGACAAGACGGAGCGCCTCGGCCCGGTCTTCGGGCAAGTGGGCGGCCATCGCGGCCGCGACGTGTCGCGCACGGCCAGTCAGCTCGAGTTCATCGAAGCCGTCGAGCGCGACAGCCTCGAAGCCAGAGCGATCGAACGACGCACCCGCAGCGAGCAGCGCATCGGCGACACGCTCGACGACATCGTGACCGAACGAGTTCTTCAGCGGTTCTGCCACGTCGATCCCCTATCGAGTCGCGGCGACGAGGTCGGCGAGCGTGCGGTGGATGGGCTCGGCGAGCGCGAGCTGTGAGTCGGTGCGCACGACACCGTCGAGGGCCACGATCTGCTGAATCAACTCGTGGAGGTGGTCGTTGGTGCGAGCGACGATGCGACAGAGCAGATCGCCGCGGCCGGTCGTGACATGCACTTCAAGTACCTCGGGCAAGGTCTCCAACCCAGCGATCACTCGGTCGAGCGCACCCTGGGCAATGGACAGCGTCGTAAACGACGTGACCTGGTGGCCAATCGCCGACGAGGCGAGCTCGGGGCCCCATCCGATGATGGCGCCCGAGTCGATAAGACGGGCGAGCCGCGTCTGCACGGTGCCTCGGGCCATGCCGGTCGCCCGAGCGAGGTCGGTGACCGTCGGCCGATCACCCCGCCGAAGCGCAGTGATCAAATCGCGGTCATACGAGTCGATTTCGCCTGCCATGACGCGCACTTTAGGCGAACAAGCAACTTCCTGCGATCAATGTGTTCATCCTCCTTGTAATCAGCTGAACGTTTCGACAGATTGAAGGCACGCAGAACGCCCGTTTCGTCACCAAGGAGCCCTCATGTCGCACCTCAAGCGAGTCGACCACATCACCTACGCATGTGCAGCCGGCACCATCGAGAAGTGGGCGTGGTTCCACATCGAGGTCGAGGGCGGCACGCTCATCAACCGCATCGACGACGTGCGTCCCGACGACGCCAACGACAGCATGAAGATCTGGTGCATCGACTACGGCGAGTTCGGCGTCGCCCTGATCGAGGGC
>CAZEMU010000195.1:0-5707 GCA_964513315.1 uncultured Acidimicrobiaceae bacterium
GGGTAGAGCCCGTCGGCGCCCCGGGCGACGGCAGCTTGGCCGACCCAACGAGACCATTCGCGGGTGCCGCCGTACTCGGTTCGCCAGGTCCACAGCCGGCGGCTGTAGTGGTGGAGCGGGTACTCCTGTGTCATGCCCATGGCGCCATGTGCCTGGTGGCAGGCCTTGGTCGCTCGGGTCGCGGCTTGGTTGCAGTTCAGCTTGGCTGCGGCGATTTCGAACTCACCGGCGCCGCGGTGCGCGGCTCGGCCAGCTGACTCCGCAGCCATGCGAGCGAGTGCGGCGTCTTGAGCCGCCCACACCAGATGCTGCTGCACGGCTTGGAAGCGAGCGACCGGTCGCCCGAACTGATGGCGCTCGTTCGTGTAGCTCACGGTCAGCTGGCTCATCTTCTCGACCGCACCACCCATCATGGCGACGCGACTGAGGGCGCCGCGGAAGCGAAGCGCTTCGGCGTCGACTCCGGCTGGAGCGTCGGCAACGTCAGCGGTCGCCCCATCGAACGTAAGCGTGTCCCGCGGTTCGCCAGCAAGTGATGTCTGCTCGGTAATCGACCCAGCCTTGGGATCGACCGAAGCGATCCTGCCGTCGGCGATCAATGCGAGACGATCGGCAGCTCGGCCCCACGGCACCATCGCAGCGGTTCCAGACACCGTGCCGTCGGCGCCGATCGAGAGCCCGGTCGAGTCCGGCGCCACGGTCACGATGCCGCCAGGGAGAGGGAGCCCGGCCGACGCAAGGAGCCAACCTCCGAGCATGCCGGTCTCGGCAGCCGGGATCGGTGCAGCGTGATAGCCAACGAGTCGCAGGACCTCGAGCGCGTCGAGCAACGTGCCGCCAGATCCGCCCGCAGCTTCAGGAAGCGAGATCCACGGGAAGCCAGTCTCGGCGAACGCGGCCCAGATCTCGGGCGCGCCACCGTTCTCTTCGGCTGCCTGGATCGTCGAATGGGTGCAGAGTTCGCCGAACAGGCGATCGGCGGTCTCGGTGATCAGTTCGTCGACCGTTTCGAGTTGTGCGCTCATGCTGGAAGCCCCTGCAGTCCCTTGCTCGCAACCGACCGAAGGATCTCGATCGTGCCGCCTCGAATCGTGTTGCCTGGCCCGGTCAACACGCACTGTGAAAGCAGTCGCATGAACAGCGACTCGGAGTCGAGCGTGAGTTCTTCGTCGACGAACTCGACCAGCTTCTCGATCAACTCAATCTCGTAACGCGTGCCCATCTCTTTGACGAGCGACGACTCGATCGAGGGCGCATAACCATCATCGATCAGGCGAGCGACCGAGAGCGACAGGTTGCGGATGCCCCACCAGCGGGCGGTGAGCTCCCCGAAGAGTTCGAGCGCCGAGTCGCTCAAACCCGAGTCGCCGAAGTCTGCAGACTGCGTTTCCCGCAGCAGTTGCTCGACCGTCGAGAACGGCGACAGCCAGCGGTCGGGGCCGCCACGCTCGTATGCCATCTCGGTGGTGTTCTGATTCCAACCCATGCCGGCTTGGCCGACCACGTTCTCGTCGGGCACGAACACATCGGTGAACGACACCTCGTTGAAGTGATGCTCGCCGTTCAGGAACGGGATTGGGCCAATCTCGAGGCCGGGTGTGTTGTGAATGTCGATCAGCATCTGGCTGAGGCCTTCGCGCTTGTTGCCTTCGGGCTCAAGCGGCGTCGTGCGAAGCAGACAGATGAACCAGTCGTTCTGGTGTGCGTTGCTGGTCCAGATCTTGGTGCCGTTGATGATCCAGCCGCCATCGTCTCGGTCGGCGCGGGTCGATACCGAGGCCAGGTCCGAACCGCTATCTGGTTCGCTCATGCCGATCGAGAAGCCAAGCTCGCCCGCACAGATGTCGGGCAGGAAGCGGGCCTTCTGCTCCTCGGTGCCGAACTTGTTGATGATCGCACCGGTCTGGCGATCGGCAACCCAGTGGTAGCCAACGGGTGCGCCCCACCGCAGCATCTCTTCGACGACCACGAACCGATCGACGGCAGTCCGGGCGTGGCCACCCCACTCGGCGGGCAGCGCCATGCCGACCCAGCCTCGTTCGGCCATCTTCTTCGAGAACGCTTTGTCGTGGCGAGCCGACATGCCGAGGCCGGGTTCGTGGGAGCCCGACGGGAGCTCTTCGGCGAGGAACTGGCGCACCTCGGCTTGGAGCGCCAGCTCGTCTGGCGTCAGTTCGGTCGGTGTGAAACGCATCGCTCTCGATCGTTGCACGTGGAGCATCGATCAAAGCAGTCCGGCTGTGGCAAGATTTCGATGCTCGAACACGGGCGGACGAAGCCTGGCGTGTCGTGTCGGGGTTGGACCCGTCGGCAGCGGACGGCCATGTCGATCCCGAGCTGTGGGTCAACAAGTAGCGAACAAGTCGCTAGCAGAACGGTCGGACGACGACCTGAGACCCGGTCGCTCCAGCTTCGAGTACGTCGTTGCCGTTCCACGAGCAGACGTGGCCGTGCTCATCAATCCGCAGCTCGCCCGGCTGGAGCGATGCGTAGACCCGCACCCGTTCATCGTTCGGCACCGGGATGATGCCGTCCGCGGGGACTCGACCGCTGCCGACCAGGTCTTGGTCGCGTGTCACGCGACGTTCGGATTCGCTGCAGTCGGTGGCATCGGGCGCTGCGACCTGCAGCACCTCGCACGAGATGGCTTGGACCGGTGAGCCGTTGGGATTCGTCGCCGTCGCAATGACTTCGTCGACGTCCTCGACGGTGTAGACCCGGTAGTCCAGCCGCGTGAGGTCGTCGAGACGCTCGATGCCTGGCGCGACCGTGATCTGCACATCGACCGGTTCTGCATTGCCGCACGCAGCAACGAGGCTGATCAGGCCGAGCAGCGTGGCAAGACCTGTCGTGGCAAAGCGGCGCGTCATGATCCTAGGGATCGCTGAACGGCTACCGGCGATGTCACGGTCCTGCCGGGATCGGCGCTTGACTTGTACTTGAATCGGATCATGCGGTGCAGGCGGGCGCGCAGGATCGAATTGATCCTCGTTTGGTCCGTGATCGCCAGCGGCGTTCCGAGGTCCACCGTCTCCCATCGGCCCAAAAGGATCATCAGGTAGGGGGCAAATGGCCCACTCTTCAGCCGCCGGCGATCGCCGGGATGAAGTGGACCTCGGCCCCGTCGGGTATGTCCTCGTAGAGCGCGTCGGGGATGATCTCGCCGTTGATGGCGACGGCCATGCCTTCAGTCAGTTGTTCGCCGAGCCCAGGCCAACGCTCGTCGAGGAGCCGAACGAGTCGACGCACCGTGGGTGCGTCGACCTCGATCTCGTCTTCGCCGGTTACGGCCTTGGCCGTAGCGCTGAATTTGACCGTGATCATCGCCGCGGACGATCAGCCGGCGTTGCGCTTGTTGATCGCTTCGAGCATGGCGACCGGCGACATGGGCAGATTCTCCATCCGGCAGTCGGTTGCTCGGTCGATCGCGTTCGCAATGGCAGCCATCGGCGGCACGATGCCGACTTCGCCGACGCCACGCACGCCATAGGGATGGTTCGGGTTCGGAACTTCGACGACGATCGTGTCGATCATCGGCAGATCCGAGGCGACCGGGATCCGGTAGTCGAGGAAGCTCGGGTTATCGAGCGTGCCGTCGGCCCGGTGGATGTACTCCTCGTTGAGCGCCCAGCCGATGCCTTGGACGACGCCGCCTTGCATCTGGCCTTCGACGTAGCTCGGGTGGATTGCCTTGCCCGCGTCTTGAGCCGTCGTGAAGCGCACGATCTTCGTCTGACCGGTCTCTTCGTCGACCTCGACGTCGACGAGCTGGGTCGAGAAGCCAGCGCCAGCGCCGCGGACGTTCTCGGCGTGGGTGGCTGAGATCGGGCCGCCGGTGCGTCCAGCCTTGGCGGCCAGGTCGGCGAGCGATAGCGGTGACTCGGTGCCGCTCACGTGCTGGGCCTGGCCCTGCACCCACTCAACGTCTTCGATTTCGCAGTCCCAGGTCTTGGCCGCGCGACGGCACAGATCGGCGACGATCTTGCGACAGGCCTCGACGACGACCTTGCCGGTCGCGAGCGTCACGCGGCTGCCGCCCGTCACGTCGGTATCGCCGATCGTGTCGGTGTCAGCGATGTGAGGTTGCACCCGCTCGACGTCGATGCCGAACTCTTCGGCGGCGAACAGCGCCATCGACGAGCGGCTACCGCCGATGTCAGGCGAACCCGTGATGACCGAGACGTTGCCGTCAGCGTGAACGTTGACGGTGGCGACGGAGTTGCCGCCGATGTTGAACCAGAAGCCGCTGGCGAGGCCGCGGCCTTGGCCCTCGGGAACGGGGGAGCGGTAGTGGTCGCTGTCGCGGATGGCTTCGAGCGTTTCGATGAAACCGATGCGAGGGAAGACCGGACCGTACGGCGCCTGAACGCCTTCTTTCGCGGCATTGGCGAGGCGCAGGTCGATCGGGTCCATGTCGACGGATCGGGCGAGTTCGTCGATCATGCTTTCGACCGCGAAGGCCGAGATCGGCGCGCCAGGTGCGCGATAGGCGGCGACCTTGGGCTTGTTGACGACGACATCGAAGCCCTCGATGCGGAAGTTGGCGACGTCGTAACAGGCCAGAGCGGTCATCGATGCGGCACCGACGGGGGAGCCGGGGAAGGCACCGGCCTCGAAGGCCATCCACAGATCACACGCCGTGATCGTGCCGTCGTTCTTGACGCCCATGCGTAGCTTCATGCTCGAACCCGAGGTCGGGCCCGTCGCCATGAAGACTTCGTCGCGGTCCATGACGATGCGGACGGGACGGTTCGCCTTGCGTGACAGCAGCACGGCCAGCGGCTCAAGGTAGATGGTGGTCTTGCCGCCGAAACCGCCACCGATTTCGGCCGGGGTGGCCTTGATCATCGATGCGGACATGCCGAGGACCTTGGCGGTCATGGTGCGCATGTCGAAGTGGCCCTGCGAGGAGACCCACAGGTTGGCGCGGCCGTTCTGGCCTGCGTCGGCGACGGCAGCGTGGGGCTCGATGTAGCCCTGGTGGACGGGCTTGGTCGTGTACGCACGCTCGAGCACCGTGTCGGCGGCGGCGAATCCCTCGTCGAGGTCGCCTCGTTCGAAGAACGCCCGGCTCGCCACGTTCGATGCGGCCTCGGGAGCGGGATCGACGTTGGCAGTGATCAGGTCGTCGTGCAGGATCGGTGCACCGTCGGCCATGGCTTCGTCGACGGTGAGCACATGGGGGAGCTGCTCGTAGGAGACGACGATTGCCTTGGCCGCAGCCTGAGCTTCGGCCTTGCTACTTGCCGCGACGGCGGCGACCGGATGGCCCTCGAAGAGGACCTTGTCACGAGCCATGACCTTGATGGCCTGGTGGGCGTCGCCCGGAGCCATGTCATCGGTCGGCGGAAAGTCATCGCCGGTGATAATCGCTTGCACGCCCGGCATTTCGAGCGCCGCCGCGGTCTCGATCGACACGATGCGCGCATGGGCATGAGGCGAACGAAGCACGGCAGCTTCGATCATGTTCGGCAGGATCAGGTCGGCGCCGAACCGGGCCTTGCCGGTGACCTTTTCGAGGCCGTCGGGGCGAATCGGTCGGGTGCCAACCCACTTGTAGCCAGGCGTTGTTGGATCTTCGGTCAGCGTCATGAGGGGCTCCTTCGTCTCGTGTCGGCGTAGTTCAGGTCGTGGCGCGCATGCGCTCAGCAGCGTCTTGCACGGCTCGGATGATCTTGTCGTAGCCCGTGCAGCGGCAGAGGTTGCC
>CAZEMU010000196.1:0-5695 GCA_964513315.1 uncultured Acidimicrobiaceae bacterium
CATCTGGCTCCTTGGTGGAGCCGGATGCGGATGTGTTTGATGCTGGGAAGGGTCGAGCCGCTGTCTCATTGTGTGCCGTTACGCACGAGTACGGGGACCGTTCAGTGCTCGTGGACCTTGACTTCACGCTCGAGCGTGGCCGATCGATTGCCATCATGGGGCCAAGTGGTAGCGGCAAGTCAACGCTGCTCAATGTTCTTGCGGGGATGGTGCGCCCCCAGGCGGGGTCGGTATCGCTGTTTGGGGCCACTTGGGCCGATGGAACAGCGGCGATGCGCTCAATGCGGGGGAAGTTCATTGGGGTTGTACCCCAGCGTGCGGAGCTGCTCAATGAGCTGACTGTGGTGGAGAACGTGGCTTTGCCGTTGCTGCTTGATGGGGTGGATTTCTCGAGTGCTGTTGCAGCGGCGAAGCCGATCATGAGTCGCCTTGGGATTTTGTCAATTGCCAAAGGCGGCCCTTCAACGATCTCGGCTGGTGAAGCTCAAAGAACGGCTATTGCGCGAGCGCTGATCCGTAATCCGACGCTGGTCATTGCTGATGAACCAACCTCGGCGCTCGATGCTGACAACGCTGGCATAGTCGCTCAGATTCTCAGCGCTGGTGACGAAGGGCGGGCGTGCATCATGATGACTCACGACGAGGTGGTCGCTCGGCACTGCGATGCGTCGATGCAGCTCAAGGATGGCTCTCTGCATTTGATGGCGCGCACATGAGAGCACTTCTGTCGGTACGGATGTTGCTCGGTCGAAGGTCACTGCTCGTGTTGGCTGCGGCCTTCACTGGACTGTTGATGACGGCGATGTCGGTTCCGCACGCTTCAACCCGTCCGCAAGCAGTCGAGGCGGCGCGCATGCCGGTGTTCGCCGACACAGCAACTACCGCCGGGTCAGTCGTTGTCGAGGGCCGCAGCACGCATTTCGGATCTGAGGTAGTTGAGGTCGTCTATGTCTCAGCGCTTGGTGGCGATGAGAGTTCTGCCGCGGTGCCGCCTGGGATTGATCGCCTCCCAGCCCAAAATGAGATGTTCGTTTCACCTGCGTTGGCAAACCTACTCGCCGAGCATCGCGACCGCGATATGGATCCCTTGCTGCTCTTGGACAGGTTCGACAGCTCGATCGTTGGAACGATCGGTCGCAGCGGATTGACCACGCCCAGCGAGCTTCGAGCCTATGTTGGCGCCAGCCTGCCAACTGGCGCAGCAATCTCATCGTGGGGAGCAGCCAGCGGCCCGTTGGCACGCGACGGGGGCGAGCGGCTGACGCTGACCGTGGTCGCGGTTGGCATTGTGTTGCCGTTGTCAATGCTCGCTCTATCTTTGTTTCGGGGTGCACGTAGCCACTTCCGCCGCGCAGGTTCGGTTGCGAACCTTGTTGGATCTAACCGCGGGCACCTTGCCCGATTCCTGGCGCCTGGACTCGTTGCGTTTGCAGTGCTGTCAGTTCTTGGCGGGATCGCAGTCAATTGGTTGATCGCTCGTCGCGAGCGGGCTCTTGGCCTCCACTGGTGGGAAGAAGACCTCGCGGCATCGCTATCTAGTGTCTTGGTTACGGGCTTGGTGTTCGTAGCGATACTTGGACTGAGCTTCGTTGGGGCCAGCGGGCCAGAATCTGACACGCACGCGACCTCTTATGGCCAGCAGGTGCCTCGATTCGCCGTCCTAGGTGCCGTGACGTTGTTGGTGGCATCGATGGTCAGCGTCGTCGCCGCTCGATCGGTGGTGACCTCAGAGTCCATGGCAGCAGCGGTAGCCACATTGCATGTTGCAACTATTGCCTCTGTGCTGTGGATTGCGTTTCGGCTGCTACGCCCAGAAACACTGCTTAGAAGCGGTGGTCGAAGGCTGCTGCCACTGGTTGGTCTCGGACGAAGTCGCCCGGCACTGCGCGGAGCTTTGGTCGCACTATCAATCGGTGCCTACCTAGGTGCTGTGGCACTGGCATTGGTCCAAGACTACGACAGGCAAATAGAGACAGACCGGGCAGTCGCAGAAGCTACCTGGCCTGAGGGCACTGCGCTCATGCTTGGAAGCCGGGGTCCAACAACAGTTGATTGGCTTGAGCGCACGCCTTCAGTCAACGGCATCCTTGAGCTGAGTGTTCTCCAGGGCCCGCTTGTGTCTGATGGCACCTTCGTCACCGTTCTGATCGCACCGTGTGATCAGCTTGGGCACTACGTACGGCTCGAAGTCGAGTTTCCTGAATGTCACAACAAGGGAGCAATTGCTCTGAACCGCGGCGAGTCATTGCTGTCTGAGAGCGACCGTTTCACAGTGGATCGGCTTCAGCGCGGCGCGCCCTACGAAGTGGGATACGTGGTTCGAGATGAGCTGCAAATCACTCAGGTGTCAACACCGTTTGATTCGGTGGAAACCTCCGAGCCACTATCGACGCTCTTCGAATCGACAGGAGCTCACGTCCTCGTGGGTAACACGACGATTTCGAACGAAGCATCAGCGGCGGCGCTCAGCCCACTGACCTATTTCGTCGCATCTGATACGGACACGATTGAACGTTTCAGAACCCACATCAGCCAGACATCGGCCCGCGCAAATCCAGTACGAGAGATTGCCGACATTGCTGAGGGACTCACCAGCCGGGCCCGAGCCTTTCGATCGAGCCTCTACCTGAGTGCAGCATCGGTTGTCGGTGTGGTTGTCCTGCTGTATCGGACATCACTCAAGCGAGAACTCAAACAGCGACGCCACACCTTCTCGCTGCTAGACCTGCTCGGCGAGGCCCCAGAATACGCTCGCAGCAACGACCTCACCGTGCACACAATCGGTGCCACGCTCACTGTTCTCAGCGCGCTTCCATTTGCTCTTGGGTTCGCATACATTGTGCGCCAAGTGTCCGGGGTTAACGCAACGCTCGCAACCGGGCCGGTTTTCGCATTCTGCGCCCTGATGGTCTTCGCGACCGCCGTCGTGACGTTCACGACAACGTTGTTCGAACAGAACTGCGCCCAATGAGGTCGACACGTTCGACGACGCGTCGAACAATGGGCACGATCCTGCTGAGCGGAGTAATGGTGCTACTGCTGTGCACTGTCGCCTGCACCCCAAGGAACACGAATCAGACAACCACGTCCGACGAAACAAACGCCATTGCTGACGCGCTGCGCTCAACGATGGGATCGGACAGCAAGTTCGACTTCGAACGGAAAGAGCTTGAGACACGATCCGCCCGAGAAGAGTTCATTGCTGTGTGCATGGCCGAGGCCGGCTTCACCTACCACCCTGATGCACCCCAGGCCGCAAGCCAGCGCGATGAACTGGACTCGTTCGGTATCTCCACCAACGTGACGCTGGATTCAGGCGCCGCGACCACTTCGATCAGCCGCAACGACGCATACGTTGCCTCGTTGGGCCGAGAGGAGAGACGCGCATACGAAGTCGCCATGCTCGGTGAACTAGCAATAACTGACGCCGTTCACGATGGAACCGTCTTCACTCCCGAAGAACTTGCCGATCAGGGTGGATGCCGGAACGAAGCGGCGCTAGTTGGCGCCACGAGCACCGACAGAGCACTCGCGACAGCATTCTCTGTCGAACTCGAAGAGCTAGCAGCGCTGGTCTCCGCCGACCCGCGTGTGCTCCAAGCACAACAAGACTGGGCCACATGCATTGCTCGGGAAGGGTTCCCGTTTCAAACCCCGGCTGAGATCCAGGACGAGATCGTGCTTCGACTTGATACAGCACTCGCTGCAGCATTCACAAACGATGGCGGAACGGACGAACAGCGCCGAGATGCAGCACCGAAAGCCCTAGTCGAGGTGCAAGACTACGAGCGAGAACTGTTCGCTCTCAGCACCGAATGCAGCTCAGCACTGCGCGAAGTCCATGCCAAAGTGCAACACGAACTGCTGTCTGAGTTCGTCCAGCAGAATCTGCCCGCCCTGACCTCCATCGTCACCGACTAGCGGCATGCCCTTTGAGCAACCCGTTGAACGCTGACGACGACCCCAGCGTCCCCAGAATGAGCTCTCCGCTTCGGGAAACGGCGTTGGCCGCTGATCTCGCGGCTGAGTGATGCATCGGCAAAGCTTCTAGGAGCGTCGGTGCGGGTAACCGCTGGCACTGCCTTTGGGAAGGTTCGCGCCGCCTGCGATGACGTTGGCGTGGACTTTGGGATCTGGCACGTCGTTCGGATCACCAGAACCCGGAACCGTGTCATTTGAGGTCACGGACGAGCAGGCCCGCCAGCTACGTCGATCGAAGGACCTACCCGACGCTCGTGTCGACCTCGATGAAGGCTTGCAGAAAGCCGTCGACCACCGAATCGGCTTCACGGTTCACCGCACCGAGCTTCGGAGCGTTGTCAGAGATCGCTAGATCGACGTTCGCGTTGCGAGCGAGCACGCGATCAAACTCAATCAACATGGCAACCAACCAAACCTCACCTGCGGCCAACCTCGACAAATCCGCATCACTCAGTGCCCGACGATTGACCCGGGCACACCAATCCGAGGAAATCCGTAACGACGACAAGACCTCGACCCGCTCCATCAAATCGTACCGATCAGGCACGGCACACACCCAGCATTTCGCCATCATGACCGAACCACTTGGCACAAACCTGCCAAACCAACCGACGACACATCGACGAAACGTCGATTCTGTGGGTAGGGGAGCGAGTTCTCGCTGCTGACTGTCACCACCGAAATGGCGGACCGCCCCACCTCCGGGCGGAACTTTCCGACTGCTCGAGCTGAGGCTGGTGAGTGGTGATCGCCTGCTTCGGTGCCGAGTAAGGCTCGCTGGGCTCGGGGGCTGTCCAGAGCACCATTTGCGGGAACGCGATCGTGATGTTCTCGGCAGTGAGAGCTTGATGGACCGCGATCGTGAGGTCGGTTTGCGCTGCAAGTTCGGATGGGACGTCGCTGCGGTGCCAGTAGTACAGCTCGAAGTCAATGCTCGACGCACCAAATCCCGTCAATATGACTTGTGGCGCTGGTGATTCGAGCACGCGGGGGACCCTCTCGAACACCTTCAGCAGCACGTCATAGGCGTGCTCAAGATCGCTGTCGTAGGCGACGCCGACGGTAAGCGTGCTGCGTCGTTCGGGCGCACGAGTGAGGTTGATGATGGTGCTTGACAGCACGTTCTTGTTCGGGATCCGAACGTGCCTCCCATCGAATGCAGTGAGAATGGTGCTCCGCGCATCGATGTCGATGACCTGCCCGAGTTCGCTGTCAAGCTTGACCGTGTCCCCAATGGTGAACGGGCGGCCGGTCTGCAAGATCACGGAACTGACGAAGTTCTCCACCAGGCCTTGGAGCGCGAGCGCAACGACAAGACCACCGAGACCAAGCGCTCCGAGCAATGGTCCCACCCGCACACCGAGCGTGGTGAGTGCGTAAAACAGGCCGATGAGCGTGATGGAGTAGCTGGCGACGCGTGCGACGATGATCGCAGCGAAGCCGTGTCCTATTCCGTGCCGGATGATGCGTCGCAAGAGTCTGGACACGATCGCAGCCACAAGCAGAGCGACGAGGAACGTGCCGCCCGCTTCGATCCAATCGCCGCTTGTCAGCGTCTTGTTGGTCAGAATCTCTTCTGTTTCCTGAAAACGGGCTCGTGCGATCATCGAATCATCGTGTCGAAACCACACATCGAGAGTGTGCCGTAAAACACGAGGGCTGCGCGATCATGACGCCGCGAACTCTAGGCGCCTACCGATCGGGGACCGCAGTA
>CAZEMU010000197.1:0-5575 GCA_964513315.1 uncultured Acidimicrobiaceae bacterium
GCCGTGTGAGCCAACGATGCGGCGTGGTTCCCGTGTCGGCTGCAAACCGGCGAGCGAAGGTCCGTGGAGACATGGCTGCGTGGGCGGCGAGGTCGGCAACTTCGAGTGGCTCCGCGAGCCGTTTGACGGCCCAGTCCAACGTCTGGGCGATCCCCGTCTCGATTGCCGTTCGCTCGTCGATCGATCGGGCGATGAACTGGGCCTGGCCGCCATCGCGTTGTGGCGGGAGCACAAGTCGGCGGGCGACCCGGTTCGCGATGTCTGCGCCGTGGTCGCGGCGGATGAGGTGGAGCCCGAGGTCGAGTCCGGCTGCGCTTCCGGCCGAGGTCAGCAGCTGGCCGTTGTCCACGAACAGGACGTCGGGCACAACGGTGATCGCGGGATGGCGGGCCCGAAGGTCGTCGGTGTAGCGCCAGTGCGTGGTTGCTTCGAGTCCATCGAGAAGTCCGGTGGCTGCTAACACGAATACGCCGGAGCAGATCGTCATGATCCGGGCACCGCGAGCATGTGCGCTTCGAAGCGCATCGAGCAGTTCGGGCGGTGGTTCGACATCGGGTCCCTTCCAGCCAGGGATGACAATCGTGCCGGCGTCGACAAGTGGGTCGAGATCGTGGTCGGCTTCGAATCGAACACCGCCGAGCGCAGTGAGCGGGCTCGCGTCGACCGAGATCGTGCGAAAGGTGTACCAGTCGATGCCGAGCTCGGGGCGAGGCAAGCCGAAGAGCTCGGTCGCCACGCCGAACTCGAACAGACATAGCCCGTCGTAGGCGATCGCGACCGTCTGCTGCGGATCGTTCATGGTGGCAGGATATGCGCGGGCCTTGTCATTCCTGCCGCTCGTCAAGGTTTGGTCGCAGTGGCACGATGCAGACGCAACCCGCCGCCGAGCCTGATGGCTCGGCCAACCTCGAAGGAACATCATGTCGCCCGTCAGTGCAATCGCCGCCGCCGAGTCATCCGCTGCTGCCGTCCACTTCGCATCGCTGCTGGCGTTCGAAACCGACTGTTGGGATACCCATGCGTCGATGGAGAACGGCGATCAGGACTTCGTGTTGCTCGACGTTCGGGGTCGAGGTGCCTGGGGTGTCGGCCACATCGACGGAGCGGTGTTCCATCCTCACTCCGAACTGACCGAAGAGCGGCTGGCTGACTATCCGGCCGACACGCTGTTCGTCGTCTACTGCGCCGGCCCGCACTGCAACGGCGCCGACAAGGCCGCCCTGCGACTCGCCGAGCTCGGGCGTCCGGTCAAGAAGATGATCGGCGGCGCGACCGGCTGGCTCGACGAAGGCTTCGAGCTCGTACCCGGCTGACTACTCGTCGAGCCCGTCGAGGCCGTCGAGCAACTGATCGACCACGGCTCGAACCTCGGCCTCGTCGGGCGCGTTGTACACCAGGTAGTAGTGGTGCCCCATGCCGATGCCGAAGGCGCCTTGTTCGAGGGTGACCAGCTTGGTGGTGAAGCCCGCATCGGTCAGCTCGCTGTGCGCTTGCTGAGCGGCGTACGCGTGCGTGCCCATGTCGATGCGGCGAACCTCCTCGCCGGCGTCCATGACCGAGCCGGGCGTGCCGTCGCTCAGCCCGCTGCCGCCGGCGACACTTCGCCAGACGTAGATGATCGCGGCGAGCGCCACGATGACGGTGAGCAGGACGATGATCGTGCTCATCAGTGGGTCTTGACCTTTTGGAAGACCTCGACGAACTCGGCTTGGTCTTCGAGGCCATAACGCTTCGAGGTGTCTCGCGCCCAGTTGCCCAAGAAGCCGTGCACGTCTTCAATCCAAGCGACCTGGCTTGAGTGGCTGGAGAGGGCGTTGACCTTGCGGTCGAACTGGGGTGTGATGTCGACGGCGAGGTCAGGCTCAGGTCCGCCCATGACCCACAGCCAGTTGACGGCGTGCGGCTCGTGACCCTCGGCCAGCAGGTGGACGTGGGCGTGCGGGTTGCGAGCGTCCGGGTAGATCGCGGCGATGGTGGCTTCGGCGGTGGCGAGGTGGTCTGGGTGGCTGCCGAAGATGCGGTCGTAGCGACGCTCGGGTGACTGCGAGATGACGACGTCGGGCTTGACCTGGCGGATCACTCGGCTGATCGCAGCGCGCAGTTCCAAGTTGTATTCGAGGTGGCCGTCGGGCATGCCGAGGAAGCGCACGTCGGTGACGCCGACGGCGGCGGCCGCGGCGCGCTGCTCGCTCTCTCGGAGCGCCTTCAGTTCGGCGCGGTCCATCTCTTCGGGGATGCCTGCCTCGCCGCTCGTGCAGAGGGCGTAGACGACGTCGCACCCGGCGCTCGTCAGCACGGCAGCCGTGCCAGCAATGCCGAAGTCAATGTCATCAGGGTGGGCAACAACCACCAACACCCGCGTCGGGAGGTCCGCCATATCCAGAAGCTGCATGACGAGCGACGTTAGCGTTGGTTGCCGCTGTGGTCCTCGCTCGCCGAGGCGGTTCGGCCGAAGCTACATCCGGGCGTCGCGGCAGCCAGCGTCGAGGGTGGCGAGGTGGTCGAGGTCGGGGGCCGGGCGCCGGAGCTCGTCGTCGGCGTCGAACACGGCTTCGAGTGCGGCTGCGACGCTGAGTTGGCGACGGTCGCCGTACATCGGGCCGACCATCTGGATGCCGAACGGCGTGCCGTTCGGGTCGAGGCCGCAGGGGAGTGCTGTCACCGGATGGCCGACGACGGAGAACGACGAGGTCAACGCCAGCCAGGCCATGTAGTTCTCGACCGGCACGCCGTCGACTTCAGCCGGATTGCGGTTGACCCAGGGGAACGGCGGCACGCTCACACCGGGACACAGCAGCACGTCGTAGTCGGCGAAGATGCCCTGCACCTGCCGATTCAGTTCGGTCTGCACCCGCCGGGCCGCGGCGATTGCTTCCATCGGCATCTGCAGGGCGGCCTCGTAGCTCTGGCGGATGTTCGGGTTGAAGGCGTCGTCCCAGGTGGCGGCTTCGTCGTGGTACTGGGTGACGAAGATGTCGCTGCGGACCTTCCAGTCGACGTCGGGCGCACGTCGCAGGTCGATCGGGTGCTCGTCGCATACGGCGACGTGCGGCGCGATCCGGGCGACCCGCTCGCGAAAGGTGCGCCGCACCACGTCGCTGACGAGCACGCCGCCGAGGTCCTCGCTCACGGCAATGCGTAGCGTCGATGGGTCGATGACATCGAGCGATCGGAACTGGGCCGTGTCGAGCGGGAACATCATCGGGTCGTGCGGGTGGGTGCCGGTCGACCGGTCGGCGACCACGGACAGCAGCAGCGCGGTGTCGGCAACGGTGCGGGCCATCGGGCCTTGGACGCTGTAGAAGTTCTGCGCCATCGACCGCTGCTCGAACGGCACGGTGCCGGGTGTGGCTCGGTGCCCGACGACACCGCAGTACGTGGCGGGGATGCGCACGCTTCCGCCATGGTCCGAGCCGGTAGCGAGCGGGGTCATCTGTGCGGCGAGCGCCGCAGCGGAGCCGCCCGAGGAGCCACCGCAGGTCAGGGTCGGGTCGAACGGGTTGCCTGTCGCTCCGAAGAGCGGGTTCACGGTATTCGCGCCGATCGACCGTTCCGGGATGTTGGTCTTGCCGATCACGATCCCACCTGCGGCCCGAATCCGAGCCACGATCCCGGCGTCTTCGGTCGGCACGTTGTCGGCGAACGCAGGGCTTCCGTAGGTCGTACGCAATCCGGCCGTTGGCTGCAGATCCTTGATGGCAACGGGCACGCCGTGGAGTGCGCCCAGACTCTGGCCATTGGCTCGAGCCGCATCGGCTTCGCTCGCCAACACCTGGGCCTGTTCGAAGTCTCGGACCACCATGGCGTTGATGACCGGATCCACCTGTTCGATCCGGTCGATGCAGGCATCGAGAAGCTCGACCGAGGACAGTTCGCCTTGGTCCATGGCGTCGATCGCATCGATGGCGGAGAGGGCGGAAACGTCCATGGAGCGAACCTAGTTCTCCGCCGCTGGGCGCCAAGGACTGCGTCGGGGCGCCCCGGCGGTGCACACTTGGGTCATGGACACCGCCGAGGGCAAGCGCTACGCCGACAAGACCGTCATCGTCACCGGTGCTGCGACCGGCATCGGCGGCGCCCTCACCGCCGAGCTCGTCGGGCAGGGCGCTCGGGTGCACACCCTCGATATCGCACCCGTTGCCGCCGAGGTCACGATGGCGGTGCAGTGCGACTTGGGGGACCAGGCCTCGATCGATACGGCGCTCGAGCTGCTTCCGCCGAATGTCGACGCGCTCTTCAACTGCGCTGGTGTGCCGAACGGCGGTCGGTTCTCGGCCGCCGAGGTCATGGCCATCAACTGGTTCGGCCTCCGCCACCTGACCGAGTCGGTTCTCGAGCGCATGGCGCCTGACACCGCAGTCGTGCATGTTGCCTCGACGGCAGGTCGGGGCTGGCCTGCCCACGAAGCCGAGCTCCGTTCGCTCATGGAGGCCGACGGGTTCGACGCCGGCGCGGCCTGGGTCGAAGCGCACGCGGAGCTGGTCGGCGACGGCTACTCGTTCAGCAAAGAGGCGGTGCAGTGGTACACGATGTGGCGCTCGCTGCCGGTGCTGGCGGCGCGGGGCGTGCGAATGAACTCGATCTGCCCGGGTGTCACCGATACGCAGCTCGCGCAGGACTTCCGCAAGGGCGTCGGCGATGACGTGATCAATCGGGCGATCGCGGTCGCCGGACGTCTCGCCGAGCCGCGAGAGATGGTCGGAGCGATGCTGTTCCTTGCCGACCATGGTCAGGCGAGCTATGTGAACGGCATCAATCTCAACGTCGATCGAGGAACTGGGGCGGCTCATGCGACCGGCGCGTTCTGATCGATCGTCGACCACAACACACTTTGTGAGAAATTTCACATGACACCGAGACCGGTCGCGATCTAACGTCGCCCCATGGATGCAGTGGTGGCGGAAGGCCTGGCCAAACAGTTCGGTGAGACCAAGGCGCTCGACGGTCTCGACCTGAACGTTCCGGCCGGGACCGTGCTCGGTTTGCTCGGCCCCAACGGCGCCGGCAAGACGACGGCAGTGCGTGTGCTCACGACACTGCTTGTTCCCGACGCAGGATCTGCCTTCATCGACGGCGTGGACGTGATCGCGGACCCTCAGACGGTGCGGGGTCGCATCGGACTGACCGGGCAGTACGCCGCGGTCGAAGAACGCATGACGGGTCGAGAGAACCTCGAGTTGATCGGCCGCTACTTCCACATGAACAAGGGCACACGCTCGGCCCGAGCGAGTGAGCTGCTCGAACGCTTCGACCTGGTCGAGGCGGCTGATCGGGTGGCGACGACGTATTCGGGCGGCATGCGGCGCCGCCTCGACATCGCTATGAGCCTGGTTGCTCGTCCGACTGTCCTCTTCCTGGACGAGCCGACGACGGGCCTCGACCCGCGGTCTCGCATCGGCATGTGGGGCGTCATCGAAGAGCTCGGCGCCGACGGCACGACCGTCGTGCTGACCACCCAGTATCTCGAAGAAGCCGATCAGCTTGCGGACAACGTCGTCGTGATCGACCGCGGCGTGAAGATCGCCGAGGGCAGCGTCGACGAACTCAAGGACCGCATCGGTGGCGATCGCATCAG
>CAZEMU010000198.1:0-5477 GCA_964513315.1 uncultured Acidimicrobiaceae bacterium
GCCGAGCCCGTCGGCAAGGTCGTCATCGGCACCGTCAAGGGCGACATCCACGACATTGGCAAGAACCTCGTCGCCATGATGATGGAAGGCGCCGGCTTCGAGGTCGTCGACCTGGGCATCAATACCGACGTCGACGAATATCTCGCCGCACTCGAAGAGCACAAGCCGGACATCCTCGGTATGTCGGCGCTGCTGACCACGACGATGCCGTACATGAAGGTCGTCATCGACACCCTCACCGAAAAGGGCATGCGCGACGACTTCATCGTGCTCGTCGGCGGCGCTCCCCTCAACCAAGAGTTCGGCGACGCGATCGGTGCTGATGGGTACTGCCGCGACGCAGCGATTGCTGCCGAGATGGCGACGTCGATGGTCGCCGAGCGCCGCTCGGCCGCCTGATCGAGTTCTGACCCACCGGCTGCTGTCATGACCGCCCCCCGCACGCTCGTGCTCGCCTGCGGGGCATTGATCAATGAGCTCCAAGCCGTGCGGGATTTGAACGGCTTGACCGATCTCACGATCGACGAGATCTGCGCCGGGTACGAGGTGACCCGCCTCGAGGGCGCCCACTGCTACGAGTTCTTTGCTGGCGCAGACCGCTTCCACGCGCAGCACACCGACGACAGTACGAACGAGTGAGCACGGGCTATGGACACATGACCGAACAGGTTGTCGCATTTGCTGGGAGCACCGCATGAGTGAACGCCGCCGCCGCCGAGGCGGCTCGAACGAACTGATCACGATCTACTGGCGTGACATCCCTGCCCAGGTCAAGACATCGGTTGGCGGTGAGAAGGGCAGCTGGCTTCTCGAAGAGCGATTCCAGGTCGCCATCGACCGCGCTGCTGGCGTCGCTGGCCTGACCGATGCTGATGACTACGTGCTCGAGTGGCGTCGAGTGGCGCAGCCCTTCGAGGGTGATGCGGCTGCCGGCGCACAGGCCGAAGCCGAGCGCCTCCAAGAGCTCTATACCCGGGAACGGATCCGAGCCATCGTCGACAACGGCGGTCTCGATCCCGACTCCCCCGACACCGACCCCGTAACCACCTGATCGACCAACTGCGGTGTCTGACACCGCACCCGACACACCAATCCGCAGAGCAGTCGAACGAAGTGAACTGCGATTGCGAAGAAACAGAGCGAGCGACAAATGACTGACACCGTGATCTCATCGGCAACGAAGGAAGTTGTGATCGGCTTCGATCGCCCCTTCGTGATGATCGGCGAGCGCATCAATCCGACCGGCCGCAAGCTGCTGGCCGAAGAGATGAAGAACGGCGACTTCAGCCGGGTCGAAGCAGACGCGCTCGCGCAGGTTGCCGCTGGCGCCCACATGCTCGACGTGAACGCTGGCATTCCGCTGGCCGACGAGCCTGCCCTGTTAGCCAAGGCCATCAAGCTCGTGCAGTCCGTCACCGATGTGCCGCTCGCGATCGACTCGTCGATCATCGAAGCGCTCGAGGCTGGCATCGAGGTCTACGAAGGCAAGCCGCTGATCAACTCGGTCACCGGCGAAGACGAGGTGATGGAGCGGGTGCTTCCCCTCGTCGCCAAGGCAGGCGCAGCGGTCGTCGCCATCAGCAATGACGAGACCGGCATCAGCGAAGACCCCGACGTCCGGTTCGCAGTCGCCAAGAAGATCGTTGAACGTGCCGCCGACCATGGCATCGGTGTCGAAGACATCGTCGTCGACCCGCTCGTCATGCCCATCGGAGCGATGGGCACTGCCGGCCAGCAGGTGTTCCGCCTGGTCCGACGCCTGCGCGACGAGCTCGGCGTGAACACCACCTGTGGCGCATCAAACGTGAGCTTCGGCCTGCCCAACCGCCACAACATCACCGGCACGTTCCTCGCCATGGCGATCGGCTCTGGCATGACGAGCGCGATCATGAACCCGATGCACGCCGAGGTGAAGACGGCCGTAATGGCCGCCGACGTGCTCGCCGGCAACGACATGAACTGCGCCGCGTGGATCTCTGAGTACCGCGACCCCGAAGCTGGCGGAGGCGCCGGTGGCGCTCGTCGCCGCGCTGGTGGCCGTCGCCGCCGCTAGCCCGGCAGCCCAACATGGCTGAACAGCCCACGCCAGAGAATCCCGAAACGCAGAGCTTCCGAGTCGTCTTCACCCCATCGGGGTTGAGCGGCACGGTTGACGAAGGCACGACCGTGCTCGACGCGGCCGTCCAACTCGGCGCGGATCTCGACACGGTGTGCGGCGGCCGTGGCATCTGTGGTCGCTGCCAAGTTCGACCCAGCACGGGCGAGTTCGCCAAGTGGGCGATCACCGTCGACGACGATGCGCTCTCCCCGTGGGGAGCACTCGAGGACGACTACAAAGGCAAGCGTGAGCTCAAGGCTGGTCAACGCCTGGGCTGCTCGGCCAAGATCTGCGGCGATGTCGTCATCGACATTCCACCGGAAAGCCAGATCCACAAGCAGGTCATCCGTAAGTCCGTCGACGTCGGCGACCTGAACCTCGATCCGATCTACACGATCGCCTACGACGCCGATCGAGACGTCACCGAGGCGCGACGCGACGGCGCCGTCACGACCACGTGGCCCGGGTTCGTCGACGAGGCCGTCGGCATCGCCGTCGACATCGGTTCAACCACGATCGCCGGACACCTCTTCGACCTGTCGTCGGGCGAAGTCCTGTCCTCGGCCGGGCGCATGAACCCGCAGATCCGCTTCGGCGAAGACCTGATGAGCCGTGTCAGCTACGTGATGATGAACCCGGGCGGCGAGGTTGAACTCACCGCTGCGGTTCGCACCGCACTGAACGAGATGGCCACCGAGCTCCTCGACCAGGCCGACATCGCCGCCGAGCAGGTGCTCGACATCACGCTGGTCGGCAACCCGATCATGCACCACTTGGTGCTCGGGTTCGACCCGACCCCTCTGGGGCAGGCGCCGTTCCCGCTCGCCGTCGATGGCGCGTATGCAACGACGGCAACCGAGCTGGAACTCTCGCTACCGAACGCGTCGGTCTACGTTGCTCCCTGCATCGCCGGCCACGTCGGCGCCGACACGGCCGCAGCGATTCTCAACGAGGGGCCGCACCGCAGCAACGCCATCCAGCTACTTGTCGACGTCGGCACCAATGCCGAGATCGTGTTGGGCAACGATGAGCGTCTCTTCGCCTGCTCCTCCCCCACCGGACCTGCCTTCGAGGGCGCCCAGATCAGCTCCGGTCAACGAGCGACTGCCGGTGCGATCGAGCGGGTGCGTATCGACCGCGAGACGCTCGAACCGAGCTTCCGAGCAATCGGCAGCGACAAGTGGACGACCGACCTCGGCTTTCGCGAAGAGCTCGATGGAAGCGGCATCACCGGTATCTGCGGCTCCGGAATCATCGAGGCCATCAGCGAGATGGTGTCCTCGGGCATCATCGACCAGTCCGGCGTCATCCGCGGCGACTTGGCCGAAAGCTCAGAGCGCATCATCGCCGATGGCCGCACGTTCGACTACCAGCTCAAGTGCGAAGACGACCTTGGGCCCGAGATCCGCGTGACGCAAGCCGATGTGCGTGCGATCCAGCTCGCCAAGGCTGCACTCAAGGCCGGCATCGACCTCTTGCTCGAACACGCCGAGCTCGAAACCGTCGACGAGATCCGTCTCGCCGGTGCCTTCGGCGCCCACATTGACCCCGGGCATGCGATCGTCGTCGGCCTCATCCCCGACATCCCGGTCGACCATGTCCGAGCCGTCGGCAATGCCGCTGGCAGCGGCGCCGCCCGCATGCTGCTCTCGGCCACACAACGCACCGAAGTCGAAGACGTCGTCGACGACGTCACCAAGATCGAAACCGCGACCGAACCACGCTTCCAAGAGCACTTCGTCACGGCCCTCGCGTTCCCCCATTCCACCGCGCCGGCAGCAACCGGCAACGACCAGCAGGGCGGACGGCGTCGCCGTCGCCGTGCCAGGAGCACCAATGACTGATCCAGCACCACGCCGGGGCCGCCGCGGTGGCGGTCGCGCCGCTCGCCAGGCCTCACGCAGCGCAACGAATGCCGAGACCCAGGCATGGCTCGAGCGCCGCCTTCCTCCGGTCGACATGCTCGACGAAGAGGGCTACGCGCAGATCGAAGCCAACGCTGACACCATCCTCGAAGAGGTCGGCATCGCCTTTCAGGACTTCCCCGAAGCGCTCGAGATCTGGAAGAACGCCGGCGCGGACGTCAAGGGCGACATGGTGCATTTCCCCAAGGGGATGTGTCGCCAGATCGTGCAAGACAACGCTCCGAAGATCTTTACTCAGCACGCCCGGAACGAAGCCCGCAGTGTGCAGATCGGCGGCAACGCCACGGTGTTCGCACCGAACTACGGCTCGCCGTTCGCGATGGATCTCGACAACGGACGGCGCTACGCGACGCTCAACGACTTCGAGAACATCGTCAAGCTGACCTATGACCTGCCGCACCTGCATCACTCGGGTGGCACGGTCTGTGAGCCCGTGGACATCCCGGTCAACAAGCGGCACCTCGACATGGTGTATTCACACATCAAGTACTCGGACAAGCCCTACATGGGTTCGGTGACCGCTGATGAGCGTGCCGTCGATTCGATCGAGCTGAGCCGAATCGCGTTCGGTGGCGATCTTCAGGACCGCACCGTGATGACGTCGCTCATCAATGCGTCGTCGCCACTGCGGTGGGACGGCACGATGCTCGGCGCGGCAACCGCATACGCCAAGGCCAACCAGGCCGCGATCCTGTCGCCGTTCATCCTCGCCGGCGCCATGTCGCCGGTGACGGTTGCTGGACTCGCAGCCCAGTCGCTCGCCGAAGCACTCTCTGGCATGGCGTACTACCAACTCGTGCGTCCAGGTGCCCCGGTCATCTTCGGCACCTTTGCCAGCTCGATGTCGATGGCCACCGGCGCCCCGACCTTTGGCACCCCCGAGGCTGGTCAGGCCATCCACGTCATGGCGGGTCTCGCCCGTCGCGTCGGCGTGCCCTTCCGCTCCGGCGGCCAGTTCACCGCATCGAAGTACCCCGACGCTCAGGCTGCATACGAGTCCGCCCAGAGCATCTTGCCGACCGTCAACGCCGGCGTGAACTTCGTGTTACACGCCGCCGGCTGGCAAGAAGGCGGCTTGGCGATCGGCTACGAAAAGCTGATCCTCGACGCCGACCAACTCGGCGCCATGTCCGTCTACGGCCGCGGCATCGACATGTCGGAAAACGGTCAAGCGATGGAAGCGTTCCGCACGAACGAACACGGCCAACACTTCCTCGGCAACGGCCATACGTTGCAGAACTTCGAGACGGCGTTCTGGCGCTCAGAACTGGCGAACAACGACAGCTTCGAGCAGTGGGAAGAAGAAGGCTCACTCACCGCCGCACAGCGAGCGAACGCCAAGTGGAAGCAGATGCTGCGCGACTACGAAGCGCCGCCGCTCGACGACGCGATCGACGCCGAACTCCTCGACTACATCGCCCGCCGCAAGAACGAAATGCCCGACGCCAGCTACT
>CAZEMU010000199.1:0-5367 GCA_964513315.1 uncultured Acidimicrobiaceae bacterium
CGCACCGAGAACGATCACATCAGCATCGACAACGACATTCTCGAGTTCATTGCGAGCAACATCACGAACAACATTCGTGAACTCGAAGGCGCACTCATTCGTGCCACGGCCTATGCCCAGCTCACGAACGAGCCACTCACCCTCGACGTCGCCAAGAAGGTTCTGTCCGACTTGGTCAACGAGCCTGAGCCTCGGACCATCACGCCACAGATGATTCTCGACTCATCAGCCGCTCACTTCGGCTTCTCGATCGAAGAGCTGTGTGGCGCCAGCCGCCGGCGTCCACTCGTCTCGGCTCGCCAGATCGCCATGTACGTCATGCGTGAGCTGACCGACATGAGCTACCCGGCCATCGCCCGTGAGTTCGGTGGGCGTGACCACACGACCGTCATTCACTCGGTTGAAAAGGTCAAGAAGCTCATCGCTGAACGACGCCAGGTCTATGACCAGGTCACCGAGCTGATCCAGACCATCAAGTCCGGCCGCTCCGCCGCCTGATCAGTTGCGCGTGCAGTCACCAATCCGCAGAGCCAGCCGAGCGAAGCGAACGGGCGATTGCGAAGCACTATGCACCATCGCTCATCCACAGCGCGCGCTGGACAAAGATGTGCACGACTTGGGTATAACCGTGGACAATGCGAAGTTGTGCACCGGTCCTGGCACCGACACTCGCCAGCTTGTGGAAGACCGTCTTCGGTACCCACAACCAACATCCGCATGAGCAGAACGGTTTCGGCGGTTCTGCACAAATCCACAGCACTACAACTGCTACTAGGTTTCCTTAAGGAACTTGAGGGAAGAGGACACTGATCCTGTGAAACTTCGTTGTGAGAGAGACACCCTGGTCGAAGCGCTCCAGACCGCTGGTCGCGCCGTCTCCGGTCGTGGTGGTCAGTTGCCGGTTCTTTCCGGCCTGTACCTGAAGCTCGACGGTGACGAACTCGTCGTCACGGGTAGCGACCTGGAACTGACCATTGCTCGCACCTTGACCGTCAATGGCGAGGTCGATGGCATGGCGGTGATTCCCGCCAAGCTGCTGATCGATGTCGTTCGTTCGCTTGAGCCCGGCGCGATCGAACTCGATCTGTCTGAACTTGACCTGACGATTCGTGGCGGACGTTCCGAATTCACGATTCGCACGATCCCGACCGATGAGTTCCCGCAGCTCGTGAGTGCCGATGGTCCTGCCGTCGCGCTCGAAGCTGCGTCATTCGTTGCTGCCCTTCGCCAGGTGGTGCCGGCGGCAAGCTCTGACGATTCGCGTCCGATCCTGACCGGCGTGTTGATGAAGCCAAGCGAAGCTGGTCTTCGTCTGACGGCGACCGACTCGTATCGACTTGCTGTTGCTGACATTCCGGGCGCCACCGTGCTCGAAGGCGACCAGTCGGTGCTCGTGCCATCTCGTGCACTCGCCGAGGTTCGTCGCGTGGTCGGCGACGCCCCCGAAGTCACCTTGCGGCTGGGCGAAAACGACGCGTCGTTCGAGATCGACGGCTTGGTTGTCACCACTCGCCTGATCGATGGTGATTTCCCGAAGACCGATGCCCTGATTCCGACCGGACCGTCGAACGAACTTGCGGTCAATCGTGAAACGGTGCTCGACGCGGTCCGCCGCGTGCGGCTGCTGGCCCAGGAGAGCACGCCTGTACGCCTTGTGATGAACGGTGACGGCCTTGAGATCGTCGCGATCACCCAAGACGTCGGCGAAGGCCACGAGACGGTTGACGCCGTCTACACCGGCGATGAGCTGACGGTGGCGTTCAATCCGGCGTTCTTGCTCGACGGTCTCGATGTTGCGCCGGGCGAAGACGTCACGCTGCAAACGATCGACTCACTCAAGCCAGCCGTGCTGCGCTGCCCTGGCAACGAGCACTTCTTGTACCTGCTCATGCCGGTCCGGGTCCCCTAGTCCGGTGGGGTGGGTGCGGTGTCTGACACCTGCACCTTGAGAGCACCCCATTGGCGTTGTCACTGTGCGGCTTCGCGATCTCGCGCTGACCGATTTTCGCAGCTACGCGTCGCTTGAGCTGACGTTCCCCGATGGGCTGACCTGCATCATCGGCGAAAACGGCATCGGCAAGACGAACCTGCTCGAGGCCGTTGGCTACCTCGTGCATCTGAAGTCATTTCGCGGCGCGGACAACGCGACGATGGTTCGCATTGGCGCCGAGCGGGCCTATGTCCGTGGCCAGGGGACCAGCAAGGGTCGCGAGCTGCAGATCGAATCGGAAATTCCCCGGGCTGGTCGTGGCCGAGTGCAGGTCAACCGCCAGCGATTGGCTCGCGCCGCCGACCTGGGCGCCGCAGCCCGGATCAGCGTGTTCGCGCCCGACGATTTGGCGACGATCAAGTCATCGCCTGGTTTGCGCCGAGATTTTCTCGACGACTCCGTCGTCGCGTTATGGCCGCGACAAGACGACACTCGTCGAACACTGGCCCAAGTGCTGAAGCAGCGGAATGCGCTCCTGCGTCAACGCCGCGGCCGCCTCGATAGCGACTCGGCCGTGATGCTCGACATTTGGGATGAGCGATTCGCGACCGCCGGCGAAGCGCTTGGCGCTGCTCGCCTGTCGCTCGTCCAAGAACTCGCGCCCTTCGTTGACGCCGCGTACCGCCAGCTCTCGACGCGAGATGACGACAGCGTGAGCTTGCAGTACGCGCCGGCGTGGTTTGAGCAGGGCCTCGACGTGGCGTTGGTCGCGTCGCGCGACGAAGACGTCCGCCGCGGAACAACGTTGGTCGGACCTCATCGCGATGATCTGATCGTGTTCCTCAACGGGGCGCCGAGCCGCACGCACGCATCGCAGGGGGAGCAGCGCACGTTGGCGCTTGCGCTTCGCCTCGGCGTGCACCTGTTGTTGACCGAGCGCCATGGCGAGTCGCCGCTGTTGCTGCTCGACGATGTGTTCAGTGAACTCGACCGCTTCCGAACCGCGGCGCTGTTCGAGGCGCTACCGCCTGGCCAAGCGATTTTGACGACCGCGGTGTCATTGCCCGAGGGCGCGGATCCGGCCTGCATCCTCGAAGCGACCCCCGGTACGGTGACGGAACGATGACCGTGAGTGTGCGCAAGTGAGTGGCCGAGGACGCGGCCGCCGCGCGTGGCAACCGTTGCGCGGCAAGGCTTCGCCCGTGCCGGTTCGCGATGCGCTCGACCAGCTCGCATCGACCATGGGTCTGGCCAGCGTCGACGGCATCAATCGGCTGTTTCTCGCCTGGCCCGACATTGTTGGCCCCGAACTCGCCGCGCAGTGTTCGCCCAAGCGTTTGAGCGATGCAACCTTGGTCGTCGAAGCGGTCGATCAGCAGTGGGCGACCGAGCTTCGGTGGATGACCCAACTCATCGCGGATCGATGCTGCGAAGCCCTTGGCGAGGGTGCAGTTACCGAGGTCAAAATCGTTCGACCGTCGCTGCGTTGACCCCCGGGTTGACGTCGGTCTGAGAGGGCCGTTCGGCGGGGGAGTGGGACCCACCAGACATCTGTCTCATCTGGGCGTCAAAGGCCCGAGATTGTCGCACTCGGGTGGTACCATTGGGAGGCCGATTTTCTCTGGATCGCAATGGGGGACCCTGAGGGATTCCTCTTGGGTTTTTCGTTGAGATTCCAAGGAATTTCGGCTTCGCCTAGGCGTTGCATTCCTCGCGGTCTTCTTCGCCTTCGCATCCATCTGCCAGCCCACTGTGTCAGCTACGACACCGTTGCTGGATAAACCCCGGAAAGGTACCCGTGGCAGACGCAAACACTGCTTCCTACGGCGCCCAGGACATCACCGTTCTCGAGGGCCTCGAGGCCGTCCGGAAACGTCCCGGCATGTACATCGGTTCGACCGGCCCTGCCGGCCTGCACCACCTCGTCTACGAGGTCGTCGACAACTCTGTTGACGAGGCCATGGCCGGACACGCGACCCGCATCGAAATCGACCTGCTCCCCGACGGTGGGTGCGAGGTTCGAGACGATGGCCGCGGCATCCCCGTCGGCAAGCATCCCAAGTACGAAGACCTGACCGCAGCCGAGGTCGTGCTGACGGTTCTGCACGCAGGTGGCAAGTTCGGCGGCGACGGCTACAAGGTGTCCGGCGGCCTTCACGGCGTGGGTGTCTCGGTCGTCAATGCACTCTCGGTCAACGTCGAAGTCGAAATCGACCGCGACGGCAAGCGCCACTTCATGTCGTACGAGAACGGCGGCCAGCCCAAAGACGCACTCAAGGTCATTGGCGACGCGCCCGACAATCGCACGGGCACGACCGTCCGCTTCTGGCCCGACGGAGCAATTTTCGACGAAACCACGTTCCGAGCCCAGACCTTGCTCGAACGTCTCCAGATGATGGCGTTCCTGAACCAGGGCCTCGAGATCCACTTCCGCGATCTACGCCCGGATAGTGCCCATGCCCGTGAGCACGGTGCCGAGCCCACGATCTTCCGCTACGACGGCGGTATCCGCGACTTTGTCGAACACGTCAATGCGTCCAAAGAGGCACTGTTCGACACGGTCGGCTACTTCGGTGCCGAAGAAGAAGAACAAGAAGTCGAAATCGCGTTCCAGTGGAACACCGGCTTCAACAGCGACGGGCTGCACAGCTTCGCCAACGGCATTACCACCGGCGAAGGCGGCATGCACGAAGAGGGCTTCCGCAAAGCGCTCACCAACGTCGTCAACAAGTACGCGTTCGAGAAGAACATCCTCAAAGAGGGCAAAGACGATCGTCTGCAGGGCGAGGACATTCGCGAAGGCCTGACGGCCATCATCAGCGTGCGTCTCCGCGAGCCCCAGTTCGAGGGCCAGACCAAGGGCAAGCTCGGCAATGTGTCCGTTCGCTCCATGGTCGAACGCGCCACCAACGAGAAGCTGGCCGAATGGCTGGGTGAAAATCCGACCGAGGGCAAGCTGCTCGCCGGCAAGGCCGTGTCCGCCCAGCGGGCGCGCATTGCTGCCCGTCAGGCTCGCGACGCGACCCGCCGGAAGTCGGCGCTCGACGGTGCTGGCCTGCCCGGCAAGTTGACCGACTGCGCGTCGTCGAACCCCGAAGAGTGCGAGCTCTACATCGTCGAGGGCAACTCGGCCGGCGGTTCGGCCAAAGAAGCCCGTGATCCGCACACCATGGCGATCCTGCCGATCCGCGGCAAGATCCTGAACGTTGAGCGGGCCCGCGTCGACAAGATGCTCAACAACACCGAAGTCACGGCGCTGATCCAGGCGATTGGTTGCGGCTTTGGTGCCGAGTTCGATCTCGAGAAGCTCCGCTATCACAAGATCGTGCTGCTCTGCGATGCCGACGTCGACGGTGCGCACATCCGCACGCTGCTGCTGACCTTCTTCTTCCGTCAGATGCGCGAGATGGTCGAAGGCGGCCACGTCTACATCGCCC
>CAZEMU010000200.1:0-5260 GCA_964513315.1 uncultured Acidimicrobiaceae bacterium
ACCTCGACCCGCTGTGCTCCGAAAGCAACCGAGCCAAATCCGACCGCTGGACCGAACCACGCGGCGACCCATAACGGTCCAGTTGCAGGTGATCGCGGCCGTTACTCAGCGAATGTGCCCGAATTCTCAGGATTGCAAGCTAAAGAACGCCCGTTTTTCGCGTCGACGGTGCGAAGATGAGAGCATGTCTGACCACTACACGCGAGCCCTCCCCGACATCGATCCGGGCGAAACGAAAGAGTGGCTCGACTCACTCGATGCACTCGCTGCAGTGCAGGGCAAGGCCCGAGCTCGATACGTGTTGGCCAGGCTCCTGGAGCACGCCGACGATGGCCTGGATCTCGGCCTGCCGCCGTTCACCAAGACGCCGCACATCAACACGATTCCTCCCGACGCGCAGCCGTTCTTCCCCGGTGACGAAGAACTCGAACGCCGCATTCGAGCCTTCATCCGCTGGAACGCCGCCGCCATGGTCGTGCGAGCCAACACCGACACCGGCGTTGGCGGCCACCTGTCGACCTATGCCAGCTCCTCATCGTTGTACGAAGTTGGCTTCAACCACTTCTTCCGAGGCAAGAGCGATGGCCAGCCTGGCGACCACATCTACTTCCAGGGCCACGCCGCACCCGGCGTGTACAGCCGTGCCTTCATCGAAGGTCGCCTGACCGAAACCCAGCTCGACAACTTCCGCCAAGAGGTCGGCGGCAACGGCCTGTCGAGCTACCCGCACCCTCGACTCATGCCGGACTTCTGGGAGTTCCCAACCGTCTCGATGGGCCTCGGTCCGATCAACTCGATCTACCACGCCCGCTTCAACCGCTATCTCGAGCACCGCCGCATCGACGACACCTCGAACTCCCAGGTCTGGTGCTTCGTCGGCGACGGCGAAACCAGCGAGCCGGAAACGCTCGGCGCCATCGCACTCGCCGGCCGTGCGGGTCTCGACAACCTGACGTGGGTCATCAACTGCAACCTGCAGCGCCTCGACGGACCCGTCCTCGGCAACGGCCGCATCGTCGAAGAACTCGAAGGTGTGTTCCGTGGCGCCGGCTGGAACGTCATCAAGGTCCTCTGGGGCACCAAGTGGGACGAGCTGCTCGCCGCCGACACCGACAACGTGCTCGTCGACAAGTTCAACTCGACTGTCGACGGTCAGTACCAGCGTCTGGTCACCGAGACCGGCGCCTACATCCGTGAGCACTTCTTCGGTCCGGATCCTCGCCTGCGCAAGCTCGTCGAGCACCTGTCCGACGATGATCTCCGCACGCTTCCTCGCGGCGGCCACGACTACCAAAAGGTCTACGCCGCATTCAAGGCTGCGACCGAGCACCGTGATCAGCCGACCGTGATCCTCGCCCAGACGGTCAAGGGCTGGACGCTCGGCGAAGGCTTCGAAGGCCGCAACGCCACCCACCAGATCAAGAAGATGACCGTCGAGCAGATGCAAATACTTCGCGAGCGGCTGCACCTCTTCGACGAGATCCCCATCGAAGAACTCCAGGACGGGTTGCCGCCGTACTTCCGCCCCGACGAAGACTCGCCCGAGGGCCAGTACCTGAAGCAGCGGATCCGGGCCATGAACGGCCCCGTCCCGAGCCGCGAGGTCCGCGACCGTCGCCCGCTCGCACTCCCCGACCCCAAGATCTTCGCCGACTTCGACGACGGCTCCGGCGGCCGCGAAGTCTCGACGACGATGGCGTTCACCGCGATGCTTCGCAGCATGCTGCGCGACGACAGCGTTGGCGATCGCATCGTGCCGATCGTGGCTGACGAAGCCCGCACCTTCGGTATGGACTCGCTGTTCCGTGAGTTCAAGATCTATGCCCACGAAGGCCAGCTGTACGAGCCCGTCGACCACGACCTGCTGCTCAGCTATGCCGAGGGTCAAGACGGCCAGCTACTCGAAGAAGGCATCACCGAAGCCGGCGCGATGGCCGAGTGGATCGCTGCGGCAACGAGCTACGCCAACCTTGGCGTGCCGATGGTGCCGATCTACACGTTCTATTCGATGTTCGGCTTCCAACGCGTCGGCGATCTCATGTGGAGCGCCGCCGACAGCCGGGCGCGCGGGTTCTTGCTCGGCGCAACCGCCGGACGCACCACGCTCGAAGGCGAAGGGCTCCAGCACCAAGACGGCCACAGCCACCTGCTCGCCTCGACCGTGCCTGCCTGCGAGGCTTACGACCCCGCCTTTGCCTACGAGCTCGCAACGATCATGCGTCGTGGCCTCGAGCGCATGTACCCGGCCACCGGCAGCCAAGACGGCGACGACGTGTACTACTACGTCACCGTCTACAACGAGAACTACGAGCAACCCGCCCAGGCTGACCATGTCAGCGATGACGACATCATGAGCGGCCTGTACCGGTTCGACACTCGTCCTGCGGGCACAGAGCACTCGGCAACGATCCTGTTCTCCGGACCGTCGCACTCGGCTGCACGTTGGGCTCGCGAGGAGCTCGCCTCGGTCTGGTCGGTCGGCGCCGAACTGTGGTCGGCGACCTCGTACAAGCGGCTGCGTGAGCAGGCGCTCGACGTCGAACGCTGGAACCGCTTCAACCCGACGGAGCCTCGCACGGTCGAGGTCACCGAGAAGCTCGCTACCAGCGAAGGCCCCATCGTTGCGGTCAGCGATTACATGACGATCGTCCCCGAGCAGATCGCTCGCTGGTCGCCACGTCGCTTTACCCCGCTGGGCACCGACGGCTTCGGCCGCAGCGATACCCGCGACGTGCTGCGTGACTTCTTCGAGATCGACGGGCCACACGTCGTGTTGACGGTTCTGTCGTCGCTCATTGCCGAAGGCGCTCTCGATGCTTCGGTCCTCGATCAGGCCATCGAGCGATACGGCATCGATCGCACCCGGGTGAACCCGCTCTTTCACGAGTCGGGCCCATCGATGCACGCCAACCGCGGCTGACCCAACACGTGGCCGACATTGCATTCGAGCCCACCGGCATCGCCGAAGCGGACGAGCTCGTCAGAACGGATCCGCTGGCGCTGCTGATCGGCATGATGCTCGATCAGCAGATCAGTATCGAGTTGGCGTTCACGGGGCCGTATCGGCTTCGGGAACGCCTGGGTGGGCTCGACGCTGCGCTTGTTGCGAGTCAGGATCCGGATGAGCTGGCGACGGTCTTTTCGACCAAGCCCGCGCTGCATCGATTCCCTGCGGCCATGGCGAAGCGCGCCCAGGCACTGTGCCAGTTTCTGGTCGACGAGCACGACGGCTCTGCTGACCTGTGGAGCGACGGTCCGACCGCCCGTGTCTTGCACGAACGCATCAGCTCGCTGCCGGGCTTCGGCGACGAGAAGACGATGATCCTGCTCGCCGTGCTCGCGAAGCGGTTCGGCGTCCGGCCCCGGGGTTGGAAGGCACTCGCTGGTCCGTTTGCCGACAACGAGCCTCGCTCGGTTGCCGACATGGATTCCGAGGCGGGCCGCGAGCGGGTTCGTGCCTGGAAGAAGCTCCAACGAGCCGAAGGCCGCACCAAACAGGACTAGCCAGCGGCTGGCCCCTCGGGGCGCTAGATCATCGAGGTGTTGTAGCGCAGACGGTCAACCCAGCCGAGCAGCACCGCAATCGCTCGCGGGTCGTAGCGCAGCAGGTGCCCTGCACCTTGGATCACCCGCAGCTCGGCGCTGCCGTGAGCGTCAGCCACGATGCGGCTGTCGAACAGTGGGACGAGTTCGTCGTCAGCGCCGTGAAGGATGAGCAGCGGCCGCGGCGACAGCTCTCCGGCGCCGACCACGGCTTGCACACCGCTGAGCTCGGCTGCCCATGCGTCGAAGTCTTTGGGGAAGTCGGGCGACGTGATCGCACCCACGCTTTTGGCGTGGGCCATCAGCTGCTCGGGATCGTTCGACCAGTCGGAGAAGTCGGCCGGCGGGGCGACGGCAGCGACGGCACGAACCTGTGGCCGCGAGGCAGCGGCGCAGATCGAAAGCGCGGCACCCGTGCCGAACCCAATCACCGACACCGAAGAGATGTCGTCGCGCTCGGCCATCGTGTCGATGGCGGCCTCGATGTCGCGCAACCAACCGGCGAGCGAGAAGTCGCCTTCGCTTCCGCCACAACCGCGATAGTGCATGGCCAGCACCGCCGCGCCCTTGGCTTCGGCAATGCGATCGGCCAACGAGTGGTACGACTGGCCCGAGCGCGCCGCACCAATGGCAGCGGTCGGGAAGCCGTGGCAGATCACGAAGCCGGGAGCGCCGGCGCTCGGGATTCGCTCTGGCAAGGCCAGGTGCCCCTCGAGTATCAGCTCGTCGGAGCGGAACTGCAAGGTCAGGCCTTGGCGAGTCGATAGCCGCGGTTGCGGGCTTCGGCCAGCGTGTCCGGCGAGAAGCATGCGAACTGCTCTGATTCCATGAGCTCGTCGATGCGGGACTCGTCGGTCCACTCGTCGAGGTCATAGACCCGCTGGGAACGCTTGTCTCCGACGTAGCGGAAGTGTTCGAACTTTCCGGGGCGATCCATGCGCCGATCCTAGGGCGAGGCGTGCGCTGAACGTCGCACCAAGTCGTGACTCTCGTGCGCCGTTGTGGTCAAAAACGCAGAATCGCCCCGGACCAAAGTCCAGGGCGATTCTCTCTGAGCGGATGACGAGATTTGAACCCGCGACCCTCACCTTGGCAAGGTGATGCTCTACCAGCTGAGCTACATCCGCAAGGCCGATAACTCTAGCGGACTGGTCGCGAATGCGGCGCTCGAATTACTACAGATTTGTCCGAAGGTTTCCGGCGAACTGCTGAGCGGTCTCAACCTCGTTGATGTCGCCAATGACAAAGTCGACTGCACCGCCAGTTACCAGCAGCGTTGCTCGGTTTCCTTCGATCCATCCCTTGACGTCGACGAGATCGGTGAGCGCAATCGAGTCCTGATCCGGGGCGAAAAAGCGGCTGTTGATGCACAGCACCCGACGGTCGGTCAGGACGGCGACTGCGTCGTGGCCGAGGTACTCGCCGCAGATGAGGCCTTGCACTTGCTCGCTGTCTTCGAGTGCCATCGAGGCGGCGACGATTGCCGCCTTGGCTCGCTTCTCCGTCGGGTCAGAGAGCCCCTCGGCGTACATCTCGAAGCCGTGCGGATCGGCGGGGCGACCCGAGCCGTGTGAGCTCGAAGGAGCCGCGTCGACGTCGGGCGCCGGTACAGAAGCTGCGGCAGCGGCCGCGGCGGCGACTGGCGCTGCTGGAGGTGCCGGTGGCGCGGGCGGAGCGCTCGGCGGCGGTGGCGGGGGCGCGGGTGGTGCCGGTGGAG
>CAZEMU010000201.1:0-5137 GCA_964513315.1 uncultured Acidimicrobiaceae bacterium
GGCATGGGCGCCAAGGGGCAGAACTTCCACTACGACGTCTTCGAACGAATGGGCTACGAAGCCGAGTGCGAGAAGATCCAGCAGCTCTACCTAGCCGGTGACAAGGCCGAAGCTGCCGCCACGGTCTCGACCGAGATGTGCGAGTCGATTGCACTCCTCGGCCCGCCGGCCAAGATCAAGGACGAGCTCGCCATGTGGGACGAGTCCGTCGTGACGACGCTGCTGATTAGCGGGCCGTTGGATCTGGTGCGCTTCTGCGCGGACCTCGTTTCCTGACTTCAAGCGTCGTCTCTGAGCTCGGGCTTCCTTTGACCGGCGCCAGCCGCGAAACTGGCATCGACGAAGTGGAGCGCCATGAACGCACAAGCACGTATCGACGAGTCCATCGATAACGCGACCCAGTCGTTGACCGGTCCTGGAGACTGGCTTACCGGGGAACAGCGTCGCGCCGCGTGGCTCGAGTGCCGCGATGCGGCCACGAACGAACTCGACCAAGCACGTCGGGCGGCGATCTCGCCGTCGGCCGTCGACGGTGCGCACGAAGCCACCGAGTTGCTTCCCGCCGAGGCGGTCGAAGTCCTGCATCGCATCGCCAGTGACCCGGGCCGCCTCACGCAGTCCTGGGCCGACGCGACGATGGAAGCGATCGGCGACACGGTCTATACCGAACTCGTCGGTGTCGCAGCGTTATCCGCCGCTGTCGATACCTACGCCTGGGCACTCGAAGGCGCCGAAGCCGTTATCCCGGCCGCGTCGGCTGGTGAGCCGGCTGCGGTTCGACCGGACACGGTCGGCGAGGTTGGCGCCTGGGTGCCACAGACGGTTTCCGGCGGCCGAGCGAACGTGTCGCGATCCCTGTCGCTCGTTCCGGAAACGAACATGGCGTGGGTCCGCATCGTCGACTCGATGTACTCACGCAGCCCTGACTTCGACTCGCTCGACTGGAGCCATAGAGCACTCTCTCGCCCCCAGGTCGAGCTGGTCGCGGCCCGCACGACCGCTGAGATGGAGTGCTTCTATTGAACGACCGCCCACACGATGCTGCTCAGTGTGAGCGGTGAAGATGCCGGGCTCGATGTCGACCTCGAAGTTGCCATGGACTCGTCGCTCTCAGGAGATGCCGGTGTCCCGCACGGTGTGGAGCTGCTTGCATTCGCCACGGCGGCGAACAACCGCACGCCTGATCTGGCCGCTGCCCGAGAAGCGCTGCGAGCCGTTGTTGGCGATGCTGGTGTGATCGATGCAGCT
The DNA here is from genome assembly GCA_964513315.1 of uncultured Acidimicrobiaceae bacterium. Taxonomy (GTDB): domain Bacteria; phylum Actinomycetota; class Acidimicrobiia; order Acidimicrobiales; family UBA10347; genus UBA10347. The sequence goes on from CAZEMU010000201.1 coordinate 1,249, forward strand.
GCCACGGTGGCTGCGTTCAACGGGCTGGTGCGCGTCGCCGATGGAACGGGGATTCAGCTTGATCCGACGATGCTGACCACGACGGTCGCGGACCGGGCACGCCTCGGCATCGACAAGTTCGGTGGCGCCGCCAACTCAGCCGACGCTCCCGTTGACCCTCGCCACGAGGCCGAAGGCCTTAGCCAACTCTTCGCCTAGAGCGGCGCGCCGGGTAGCTCAGAGGGTGATGCCGAGGGTGCGGCAGCGACTTTCGAAGTCTTCGTGGTTGAGGTAGCAGCCGACGAAGCGACGGGCGCCCGTGTAGGCGTTGCGGCCATGCAGCACTCGCCAGTTGTCATTGATCAACACGTCGCCCGCCTCGAGCCGCACCGAGTACCAGCGGTCCGGGTCGTCGACCATGCGCTGCAGCGTGGCGTAGGCCGCATAGAAGCGGTCCATCTCGTCGCCGGGTAGCAGCATGGGGGAGCGGTCGTAGTTGTTGAGCGAGAGCTGGGCGAGCCGACCGTCGTCCTGCAGGATCAGCGCAGGCCGCTTCGCTCGGAGCTCGACGCCGTCTTCGATGTAGTGGGCGGGGACACCGACCTGCGTCAGCGTCTCGAAGTGCTCCGGATGGTCTGCTCGTAGATCTCGAGCGACGGCCATGCCATCGACGATGATGCTCTCGCCGCCGGTGCCGGAGCGTTCGACGCAGCAGAACATCTGCAAGCCGGGTGCGTCGTGGCTGTACGTGCCGTCGGTGTGCGGTGCAAGGAACGTCTGGGTGTACGCCGTGTCGTCGTGATGGTCCACATCGCTCGCCAGATCCCACAAGCCGCCAAAGATCGTTTCTCGGACGTAGCCGATTCGGGCGCTGATGGCAGCTGCCTGTTCGTGGGTGCCGTCGAATCCGTTGAGGCGAGCGAAGCCCCAGGTCGCCAAGTCACGCATCCAGTCGGTCAGCGCGTTGTCATCAGCCAGCACAGCGTCGACGGACCGGTTGGTCAAGACGTCGACCTCGTCTGCGTGTGCCCAGGGCACCGCGACTGAGCTGACCTGAACGTCGCCAACAAGCTGGCGGATCGTGGCCAGCGAGATCCAGGTGCTCTCCGGGCTCTCGGGCCAGGTGAGTTCGAGCCGGTCGTCGGTGACGGTGTGCTGGAGCGCAGCCTTTGGTTCGTCGCCGAGCGCGTTGACCCGGCGCTGGAGCGTGTCGTGGTTGTAGCTGGCTGCGTCTTCGCCGTGGTCGCGTAGCCAGCGCCACGACACCGTGGCGGTACTGCCTGCTTCGGTCGTGATGTGCAGGCCGTGTTCAGCAGAGGCGACCTGCAAGCTCACAGCTCGTCGAGGCCTTCGATCCGGAACCGGCCATCGGTGCCTTCGACCGTGTCCTGAACCGGCTGCTGCGCGCTAAGGGTGCGTTCGATCGCGGTGACGACGAACTCGTCGTGGTGGTGCCAGTCGTTGTGGCCGTCGCACCAGTAGAAGTGGAACGGTGCGCAGCTCTCTGGCGGGCGAGGGATCGTGCCCCCACCTCCGCCAACTTCAACTCCGGGAGGCGTGTAGCGCTGGCTGGCTCGCTTCTCGGACCGGCTGTTCTTGCGCTTCTTCGGGCTAACCATGGCCGCAGGCTAGCCCTGAGAAACGAAGCTGGCGATGCGGGCTGCGACCTCGTCCGCGTACTCGACCGCGACCCAGTGATCGGTTGACTCGAACACGACCAACTCGCTGTTCGGTAGCAGGCTGTGGAGACGCTCACCGACCGCCAACGGCGAGATCGGATCCGCATCGGCCCAGATGAGCAGCACCGGATGAGGCAGCTCGCGCAGCTGCTCCTCCATCGGCGGATGCCGAGCGAACGACCATTCCGGCGCGTCCGGGCGGGCCTGACGCGCACCCGGTCGCCAATCGGCGGCTCCCAACGCTTCCATATCGACGCCGGCTGAAGTGACGATGAGGACCAGGCGGTCAACGAGCTCTGGGCGCTCAACGGCGGCTCGGGCGGCGATCCACCCGCCCATGGATTGGCCCACAACAACGGTTGGGTGGCCGAGCAGGGCAGCACGCTCGTCGAGCTGCTCGATCGTTCGAGCCACAAGGTCCTCGTAGCTGTTTACCGCAGGGTCGGCAGGAATGTCTCCGAGCCCCGGCCAGTCCACGGCATCGCTGTCGATGTTGGACAGTCGCGAGCGGATCGGATCCCAGAACGAGCCGTGGCCCGAGGCGCCAGGAAGAAACAGCATCAACCCAGCATGTCACGGTCACCCGGAAAGGCCGATGAAGTTCGGCGTGTGGGACAGATCGGGCGATGCGCGTAGTGTCCGGAGTATGCGCCCGCCAGAAGACGCCATCGAATCACTCGCCGCTTCCATCGAGATTGCGGCTCCGCCGGACAAGGTCTACGGCCTTGTGAGCGATATCGCCCGCATGGGCGAGTGGAGCCTCGAGGCGGTCGGCGGTCGGTGGATCGACGGCGGCACAGGTCAGGTCGGCGACTGGTTCATGGGCGAGAACGCCACGGCCGAACGCGAATGGGAACGCGAATGCGAAGTGGCAGCCGCCGAGCCAGGCGTCGACTTCACGTTTGTCGTTGGCGGCGTCGAGGCGAACTGCACGTGGTGGAGCTACGAGCTCGAGCCCATCGAGGCGGGCACCCGCCTCACGGAGCGTTGGTGGATCGTGAACAAGACCCCAGCGGTCGCGGCGGCCCCGCCTGAGGCGTATGCGAAACGAGTCGCGTACACCCAGACGATGCTGGATCAGACGGTCGGAGCGCTCAAGGCAGCCGCAGAGCAGTAGCGGACGACCGCGGAGGTCGTAGACGAGGTCTCAGAGGGGGCTCAGCGCAGGCCGAGTTCCTCGTGGATGGCGTTGATGTCGCTGCCGGAGAGGCCAAGGCCTCGACCGAGCTGCTGCAGGTATTCGACTTCGTCGGCCGTGTCGACCTCGATCGGTAGGAGCGACGCGGCGTAGACGTCGGCTTCCATGCCCTTGGGGATCTCGGCGAGGAATGCCTGCAGGTCGAGCGGTGCCTGGAGTTCGGCACGAAGCATGAACTCGTCGTCGGGCTCAAGGTCGCCGACACGACCCATGATGGCGTCGATCTCAGCGTCGTCGACGTGGCCGTCGGCCTTGGCTGCGTTGCACATGGCCTTGATGAGAATCATGGCTTCGCTCTCTGGCATGGCTTCGGCTGCTACCTGAGCGGCCTGCTTCTCATCGTCGCCGCCCATCAGGCCGCCGAGGAGGTCGCCGATGCCGCCCCCGCCGCCGGAGCTACGCATACGTCCTGCGAGCATCGAGCCGGCCATCGAGCCGACCATGCCACCCATTCGTCCGCCAAGCATGCGGCCGACGGCACCGCCGCCGAAGGCGCCGACCATGCTGGTGATCATTCGTGCTGCGCTCATAGTTCTTGGGGTGTCCTTTCACGGCCGCAAAGTGCGACCATCCTTCTAGTCGCTCCAGAAGCCCAAAATGTCGCGACGCCTTCGTCGGCGTCGCTGCAATCGCAACGGTGCGCGAGGACGGCGGAGATCGCACAGAGCGGGATCGCGCTGGTTGTCACGAGCTAGGGCTGAGCCCCGGTTGGTGCAGCGTCAGCGACGACGGACCGACACCCACATGCCACCGAGCAGCAGCGCTGCGCCGACGGCAACGAGGCTCAGCGGCGAGCGGCTCGAGTCGACGCCTTCGTTCCATGCGGACCAACCCATGTACATGAGGAGTCCACCGGCGATGAACGTCAGGGCGATGATTGCCTTGATACGGCCGGACTTGGCTGGCTTGGACTTGGTCGAGCCGTCACCGTTTTCGTCCTTCTTCGGCTTCGGCACGCTGCGGGCACCGGTCATCTGGGCGACGTACTTGGCCTCGTCTTCGCTGACGTGGCAGCTGAGGAGGTAGTCGATGA
>CAZEMU010000202.1:0-5120 GCA_964513315.1 uncultured Acidimicrobiaceae bacterium
TGCTTGAACGTGCGCAACGATGCCGGTACCGCTGCGACCGATGTCCTGATCTCTGACTCGCAGGCTCCGGTTGGTTTCGATGGTGCGATCGGTGATCTCGCTGTCGGCGCCGAAGCCGCTCGCTCGTACGACGTCGTCGTCGATGCGAACACGCCCGAGGTCAACACCGCACTCGTGACTGGCAACGGTCCGAACGGTGCCGTGCCAACCGATAGCGACCAGGCGCAGATCAACGCGTCGCCGCAGCCCGACCCGGTGCTGCAGATCGTGAAGACGGTTGTTGCCGGCCCGAATGGCACCTGTCCCGCAACGCTGGCTGATGGCGTCGACGGCCTCGGTGCGTCGCTCGCTGTCCTGTTCGGCGACACCGTGACGTATTGCTTGAACGTCCGCAACGATGCGGGTACCGATGCGACCGATGTCGTCGTCTCTGACTCGCAAGCTCCGGTTGGTTTCGATGGTGCGATCGGTGATCTCGCCGTGGGTGCCGAAGCGACTCGCTCGTACGACGTCGCCGTCGATGCGAACACTCCCGAGGTCAACACCGCCACCGTGACCGGCAATGGTCCGAACGGTGCCGCACCTGGCGATACCGACCAGGCCCGCATCGTCTCCTCTCCACTCCCGGATCCGATCCTGGACATCGTCAAGACGGTGGTTCCTGGACCGAACGGTGTGTGCCCCGGCTATGAGCAGGGTGTCCAAGGCGTGGGCCCTGCGCTCACCGTCTTGTTCAACTCGACCGTCACCTACTGCCTGTCGATCTTCAACAGCGGTCTGTCGACGGCGACCGATGTCGTCATCTCCGACATCCAAGCTCCTGCTGGCTTCAACGGCTTCATCGGCGACCTGCCGATCGAGACCGAGCGGACCGTGACCTTCGACAAGGTCGTCGACGGCCAAACGCCGGTCTTGAACACGGCTCGTGTCGACGGCGACGGACCGAATGGCCCGGTCGCACCTGACTCCGATCAGGCTGCTATCCAGCCCGCGATCGCTCCCGAGCCTCGCCTCGAGATCATCAAGACCGTGGTCGCAGGTCCGAACGGGACGTGCCCTGACTATGACAACGGCATCCAGGGCGTTGGTCCTGCGCTGCCGGTGCTCTTCGGCCAGGTCGTGACCTACTGCATGTCGATCACGAACCTTGGTCTCGACACCGCAACCGACGTCATCATCCGTGACTCCCAAGCTCCGGCTGGGTTCGATGGCATGATCGGCACGCTCGTGGTTGGCGCCGAAGCGACCCGCTCGTTCGACCTGACGGTCAGCGCTGCGACCCCCGAGGTCAACACGGCGCTCGTGAGCGGTGTCGGCCCGAACGGTCCCGTGCCGGGTGACTCCGACACGGCCCAGATCTCGACGTCGCCGCTTCCGCAACCGGTGCTCGACATCGTCAAGACCGCCATTGCCGGTCCTGGCGGCATCTGCCCAGCATTCGCTGACGGCATCGAAGGGGTTGGTGCTGCACTCGACCTGTTCTTCGGCGAGACGGTGACCTACTGCCTCACGGTGCAAAACACCGGCCTCGGCGACGCCACCAACGTGGTCGTCACCGACAGCCAAGCGCCGGCCAGCTTCGATGGCACCATCGGCGACCTTGCCGCTGGCGACGAAGTCACCCTCACCATCGACGTTGAGGTCGACCAGGGCACGCCCGAGGTCAACATCGCAACCGTGACCGGCGACGGTCCGAACGGACCGGTCGATCCGGACAATGACCTGGCCCGCATCGAAGCGTCTCCAGTCCTGTTGCCTCAGCTCTCGGTCGTCAAGACCGTGGTCGAAGGCCCAGCGGGTAGTTGCCCGAGCTTCGAAGACGGTGTCGTCGGCATTGGTCCTGGTCTCGAAGTCATGATCACCGATGCGGTGACGTACTGCATCTCGGTCCGCAACGTCGGCGACGGCGCTGCGACCGACGTAGTCATCAACGATCCTCAGGCCGACGCCGAGATCGTTGTCGGCGATCTCGCTCCTGGAGCGACCTTTGACACGACCTACGACCTCACGGTCACCGCTGCAACCCCGCTGATCAATACCGCGGTTGCATCGGGCCAAGGGCCTGAAGGTTCGGTCAACGCCGAGGATTCAGCCCAGATCGTGGCGACTGCGCAGCTGATCCCAAGCATCACGCTGACGAACACCGTGGTCCCGATCAACGAGAGCTGCAACGACGCTGTCGAATCGGTCGACGAGTTCGTATTGGGCGCGCTGGGTGACGGCGTGCGCTGGTGCTTCGAAGTCACGAACACCGGCAACACCTCGTTGACCGACCTGGTCTTTGACAACCCGCCCCTCAGCCTTGACCAGCTCGATGTGCTGGCCAACTTCGGCAACGGCGGACTGTCGCTGCCACCGGGCGCATCCATCCGCTTCAGCAGCGAAGGCACCATTCCTGAGAACGGCGTCGTGAGTCTGTCGTCGGTGGTGGGTACGCCATCAGATGCTGCGGGCGTGCCAATCGCTGACCTCGGTCAGGTCGACGATCAGAACGATGCTGCGGTCGACGAAGCTGGCGTATCGCTCGTCAAGCTCGTCGCCGAGGGCGCCGACGCTGACTGTTCGACTGCGGTCGAGGATCTTGAAGTCAATGCTGGCACCAGCGTGACTTGGTGCTTCGTTGTGACGAACACCGGCAACGTTGACCTGCAGGTCACCGAGGTTGTCGATGAACAACTCGGCCTGACGATTGCGATCCCGGTCGCTGACCAGGTGCTCGCTCCTGACGAGTCGGTGACGGTCACCGCCGTGACGATTGTCGACGATCCGATTGAGAATGTCGCCAGCGTTGAGGGCACACCGCTCGACGCCGATGGCGACCCGTTCCCGGATCCGCCTGTCATCGCCGACGACGATTCGGCTCGGGTTGTGCCTCTACGTGCCGACCTGTCGATCGTCAAGACGTCAAGCACCGACGAACCGGTCGAGCCAGGGACCGAACTCACCTACAGGCTGACGGTCACAAACCTCGGCCCGAGTGCAGCGAACGATGTTGTCGTCAGCGACCTGTTGCCAGAAGAGCTGAGCTACGTCGCGCTGCCGGCCGTCGACGGTTGGGCATGCACGGCCGTCGTAGTCCGCAACTCGGACGACGACGGGGACCTCGACGGCTTCATGTGCGTCAAGGACAGCCCGATGCAGGTCGGTGAGCAGTTTGCGCTCGAGTACACCGTGCTCGTCGCTGCCGATGTCGATCAGGGCATCGATCTGACCAACACCGCATCGATCAGCTCCAGCACGCCTGATCCCGATCCGACGAACAACAACGACGACGAGACGACGTCGACGGTGGTGCCGACACCGCCGCCAACGCCGACGCCGCCTCCGGGCATCGAATTCCCAGGTCCGTTCGACGATCCGGTCGAGCCCGAGGAAGAGCCCGACGAGGTTCTCGAACTCGTGATCACTGGTGCATCATCTCGTCTGCTGGTGCTCTTGTCGATGCTGATGCTGATGCTCGGTGCTGTCCTGCAGGTCGCAGGCCGCCGTCGCGGCAGCGATCACAACTAACTCGCACGATCTGCAGCGGGGCCGGGGGGACTGAGATCCCCCGGGCCCCGCTGATATCGTTTCGTCGTTCATGGACGATTTCAAGCCGCAGCATCGTTCCCTGTCCGGCCGGTGCGTGTTGGCGGTGCTACTGCTGCTCGGTCTTGTAGCTAGCGCCTGCTCCGTGGCGCCCAACGATGTTGTTGTCACGCCGCTGCGCGGCGGTCGCACTGCGGCCGACACGGCGAGCGGCGCTGCAAGCGGGCTTCCTGCGGTCGGCCCTGCGCCGGGTTCCTCGCATTGGCATGCGGCCTATGTCGTGCGTATCTGCGATGACGTCTTGCCGCCCTTCGATAGCGACGCCGATCCGCTGGGCATCCATAGCCACGCCGACGGGCTTATCCATGTGCATCCGTTCTTCGAAGAGAGTGGTTTCGAAGAAGCCACGCTTGGCCTGTTCGCCGACGCGATGGGCCTCGAGCTCGCGACCGGTGAGCTGAGGCTCCCGGGTGGCGGCACGTGGCGCGACGGAGATCTCTGCAATGGTGTGCCCGGTCGGGTCTATGTCGACCGGTGGGCTGACCCCGCACCCGACGGCGTCGTCGAGCGCATCTTTGCGAACCCCGACGACATTCAGTTCGCCGCCGATGGCGAGCTGTATCAGATCGCATTCGCCCCGGTTGACGCGCCGCCGGTCGTGCCGCCGTCGTGGCAGCTGCTTCCCCAGGTCTCGAACCTGCTCGGCCCGTCGCCGGAGCCTTGGATTCGGGTGGACGCCGCCGCCGACCCCGCCACCGTGTCGCTCTGGACCGTTGCCGGGGTGAGCGCTGGCCCGTGCGTCGATGAGCAGGTCGAAGAGTCGGTGCTGTACGGCGAAGCGTCGTGTTTCGAACGCGGCGACGACGTGTTTGCAGGCTCCGAGGCGATCACGGCGGCTCGAGCGGTCAGCTTTAACCGTCAACCTGCGGTCGAGCTGACGATCACGCCACTGTTCCGGAACTTCATTTTCAGCCAGTTCGCGCCGAACTCGCAAGTGATCGAAAACGGCCTCGTGATCGCTGTCGAAGTCGAAGGCCGCGTCGTGACCGCGCCGCTACTGACTCGGCCATCGGCGAGTGAAACCCGGCTGGTGCTGGCGGGCGGCCTTTCGGTCGACTCGGCACGTGACCTGGCCAACGTCCTCGCTGGCTAAGCCGTCAGCCGCGCTTCGAGGCGTCGAACAGGTTGATCTGCCAGAGAACCTCGTCGAGGGCATCCGCAGCCCGAATCGGCAAAAAGCGCTGCGGGTTCGCGTCGGAGATGCACGATGACAGTGGCGTCAACATGGTCCATGGCGCCGGGTGACAGAACTGCACGACGGAGATGCGCTCACCGGGCTGTTTCGGATCGGCAACCACCCGGTGCATGCCCGGAGGAATGAGACCGTTCGTCACCCGCTCCAGCATGAGGCCGGTGTTGATGATGACGTGGCCTTCGGGCGGTGTGGCATCGATCCAGGCGTCGTCGACTTCGACCTGCAGGCCGCGAGCGGTCGCCCGGGGCAGCGCCGTGATCAGATTGATGTCGGCATGGGCGCCGGCCCACACGTGTTCTTCGCCCGGAGCTTGCTCCATCGGGGGATAACGGATCGC
>CAZEMU010000203.1:0-5076 GCA_964513315.1 uncultured Acidimicrobiaceae bacterium
ATGTGGGGCCTGACGCTCTACAGCCTGGGCCGTTGGCGCGAAGCGATCGAAGTGCTCGAGGAAGTACGCGAGCACTCCGGCTTGCCGGACAACAACCCGGTCTTGGCTGACGCCCACCGGGCCGTTGGCAACTATGCCGATGTCGCATGGCTGTGGGACGAACTCCGGGAAGCGTCACCTGCGTCTGAAATCGTGACCGAGGGGCGCATCGTTGCTGCTGGCGCACTTGCTGACTCGGGCGACCTCGGTGGCGCCGTGCGCCTGCTGAGCAAGGGCTGGAAGCGCCCGAAGCGTCCGCTCGAGCATCACCTGCGCCGCGCCTACGCGCTCGCCGACCTGTACGAGCGGGCAGGGGAGCGACCCCGGGCGAAGGAACTCTTCGCATGGGTCGCCCACCACGAGCCCAAGTACGTTGACGCAGCCGAGCGGGCCAACTAGCCGCTAGCCCTCGACGGCATCAAGCGTTGCCGCCACGCGATCGTTCGCTTGGCTGACGATCCGCTTTGCCGCGGCACGACGCGTGACGAGATCGGCGTGGTCGACGGTGACCTCGGTCCGAGACGCGGTGACGGCGCCGGCCCGGTAGAAGCGGCGCACGACGGATCCGGTCGCAACGATGTGCACCCCGAGCTTCCACGACTGGACGCGCTTGGGCGGGTCGTACCAGACCATCGGCACCGACGTCGTCTGAGCGCCTTGGCGCCGGACGGTCAGGCTGAACGAAAGCAGTTCGGTACCGCCTGGCAGCGAACGGGTCTCGGGTTCGGTGACGAGCTCGCCGATGATCAATGCCTGATTGCACGCAATCGGGAGCTCAGCGTCGGGCGAGGCTGAATCGCGATCGGCCTGGGCAGTGATGGTTGAGGACGTAGCCACGGTGGTTCTCCAGAGGTTTGGAGTTTCGGGGGAAGCCGAAGCAGCCGTGGGGCTGTGCCCGAGAAGCTACGCGGAGGGTGCGACAGTCTCGGCCAGCTGCAGCTACCGGCCGCCGGACACGTTGATCAAGCTGCCCGTCACATACGACGACTGGTCGCTCGCCAAGTAGAGGATGAGATCGGCTACTTCGTCCGGTGTCCCGCCGCGTTGCATCGGGATGTTGGCCTTCAAGAGCTCGACCCGGTCGGGAACGCCTGCGTCAGCGTGAATCGTCGTATCGATCAGCCCTGGACGCACACAGTTGACGCGGATGCCTTCGTCGGCGACCTCTCGGGCTAACCCGATGGTCATTGTGTCCATCGCTCCCTTGGAGGCGGCGTAGTCGATGAACTCGTTCGCGCTGCCGAGATACGCCGCTGCAGATCCCACGTTGACAATCGTGCCGCCGGCGCCGCCGTGGCGGGTCGACATGCGCAGCACTGCCTCGCGGGCACACAAGAACGCGCCGAGCACGTTGACGTCCATGACTCGGCGCACACGCTCCAACGACATCTCGTCGAGCCGACACACGTCGAACAGAATTCCAGCGTTGACGACCACCGACGTGATCGCCCCGAGCGCCTCGGTCACGGCGTCAAAGGCGGCAACGACGCCCGCTTCGTCGGCCACATCGACCTGGACCGACATGGCCTGCGCTCCTGCTGCTCGGCATGCCTCGACGACCTCGTCGGCGGCGTCGGAGCGGCTGTTGTAGCCGACGCCCACGGACCATCCGTCGGCTGCGGCCCGCAATGCGGTCGCAGCGCCGATTCCTCGGCTGGCGCCGGTGATGAACATGGTCTTGGACGCTGAGCTCATCCACCCATGATCACCCAGAAATGCGGTCCAAGGTCGGGATTCCGAAAATGGTGTTCCCTGTTGCGTTTCTGCGCCATGCAGCGACTAGTTTCGACGTCGGTGTGACCTTCGTTACAGGCACGCCCCTCGGTCTATCTCTAGCGAAGGGACCAATGTGACCGACACAGCCCCGGCCAACCTCGATGAGACATCGGTTGACCACATCATTATCCGTTTCGCCGGTGACTCTGGCGACGGCATGCAGCTCACGGGTGACCGTTTCACGAGTGCCAGTGCGCTCTACGGCAACGATCTCGCGACCCTGCCCGACTTCCCGGCCGAGATCCGGGCCCCTGCGGGCACGCTCGCCGGTGTGTCGGCGTTCCAGGTCCAGATCAGTGACCACGACATCACCACGCCGGGCGACGCCCCGAGCGTGCTCGTGGCCATGAACCCAGCGGCATTGGCGAGCGAACTGCATCGTCTGCTTCCGGGCGGCACGATCATCGCCAACGAGGACACGTTCGACGAGCGCAACCTCGCCAAGGCGGGTTACGCCAACAGCGAGAACCCGCTCGAAGACGGCAGCCTCGATGGCTACACGCTCATCAAGGTGCCGATGACGTCGCTGACCAAAGAGGCGTGCGCCGAACTTGGCGTGAAGCCTCGCGACGCCGACCGGTCGAAGAACTTCTTTGCCCTCGGTCTCGTGTCGTGGATGTACAGCCGTCCAATGGAGACGACGACCGACTGGATCAAGGCCAAGTTCGCCAAGAACGAGCTGGTCGTTGCCGCGAACACGGCGGCGTTCAAGGCCGGTCACGCGTTCGGTGAGACTGCCGAACTCGGCGCCCACAAGGTCACGATTTCGCCGGCCAAGCTCGAACCGGGCACCTACACGAACATCAACGGCAACACCGCGTTGTCGTGGGGCCTCGTTGCGGCAACGCAGCTGTCGGGTATCCCGATGTTCCTGGGTTCGTACCCGATCACGCCGGCGTCGGACATTCTTCACGAACTCTCGTCGAAGAAGTCGTTCAACATCCGCACGCTGCAAGCCGAAGACGAGATCGCCGCAGTCGCCTCTGCGGTCGGTGCCAGCTTCGGTGGTCACATCGGTGTGACCACGACGAGTGGCCCCGGCGTTGCGCTCAAGGGCGAAGCGATGGGTCTGGCGCTCAGCCTCGAGTTGCCGCTCGTGATCGTCAACATCCAGCGTGGTGGCCCGTCGACGGGCCTTCCGACCAAGACCGAAGCGGCTGACCTCATGATGGCCATGTACGGCCGCCATGGCGAGTCGCCGATGCCGATCGTTGCCAGCTACAGCCCGGCGCAGTGTTTCGACGCTGCGATCGAGGCGTGCCGCCTGGCGCTCAAGTACCGCACGCCGGTCATGCTGCTCTCCGATGGCTATCTCGCCAACGGCACCGAGCCATGGAAGCTGCCCGACGTCGATTCGCTTCCGGCGATCGATGTCGAGTTCGCGACGGCGCCCAATGCCAAGAACGACGAAGGCGAAGACGTCTTCTGGCCGTACCTGCGTGACCCGGTCACGTTGGCACGTCCCTGGGCGATTCCTGGCACCCCTGGACTCGAGCACCGCGTCGGCGGCATCGAGAAGCAGGACGGCACCGGCAACATCTCCTATGACCCGGACAACCACGCACATATGGTGCAGATCCGGGCCGACAAGGTGTCTGTCATCGCCGATGACATTCCACCGACGATGGTGACGGGCCCCGACGACGCAGACCTGCTCGTCCTCGGCTGGGGTTCGACGTGGGGCGCCATCACGAGCGCCGTGCGGCGAGCAACCGCTGCCGGCCACTCGGTTGCGCATGCGCACCTGACGCACCTCAATCCGTTCCCGAAGGACCTGGGCGATGTGCTTAAGCGCTACCCCAAGGTCATCGTTCCGGAAATGAACCTCGGTCAGCTCTCGAAGCTGGTCAGAGCCGAATACCTGGTCGACGCCCAGACGGTGTCCAAGGTCAAGGGCCAACCTTTCACAGCAGCAGAGATCTACGACGTCATTGTGGGAGCACTCCAATGAGCGATACGACCGTTCCAGAGACCACCAAGGCCGACTGGACCAGCGATCAGGAGCCACGCTGGTGTCCCGGCTGTGGCGATTATTCGATCCTGACCGCCGTCCAGATGCTGATGCCCGAGCTGGGTGTTCGCCGTGAGAACACGGTGTTCATTTCCGGCATCGGTTGCGCCGCTCGGTTCCCGTACTACATGGACACCTATGGCATGCACAGCATCCATGGTCGTGCGCCTGCGGTATCGACCGGTTTGGCTGTGGCTCGTCCCGACCTCGACGTGTGGGTCATCGGTGGTGATGGCGACATGCTCTCGATCGGTGGCAACCACCTGATCCATGCGCTGCGTCGCAACGTCAACATCAAGATCCTGTTGTTCAACAACCAGATCTATGGCTTGACCAAGGGCCAGTACTCGCCGACGAGCGAGCCGGGCAAGGTCACCAAGTCGACCCCGGTTGGCAGCATCGACGAGCCGTTCAACCCGATCAGCTTGGCGATTGGTGCCGAGGCGACCTTCGTGGCTCGTACCCACGACATGGACCGCAAGCACATGCAGGAAATGTTCCGCCGTGCGCACGCCCATAAGGGTGCAGCGATCGTCGAGATCTACCAGAACTGCAACGTCTTCAACGATGGTGCCTTTGCGCAGATCACCAAGCGTGACAAGCGCGATGCGATGCTGATCAACCTGGTGCATGGCGAGCCGATCCGTTTCGGTGCCGAGCAGGAGCGTGGCCTGGCCATGAACTCTGCTGGCCAGATCGAGATCGTCGAGATTGCCGACGTTGGCGCCGATGCGCTGCTGGTGCACGACGAGGCGTCTGACGATCCGGCGCTTGCGTTCGCGATCAGCCGTCTGGCGACTGCGCCGACGATGCCGACTCCAGTTGGTGTCTTCCGTGCCGTCGAGCGTCCTGAGTATGCGGCCGAAGTCAACCGTCAGGTTGACGAGGTCACCGCATCACACGGCGCCGGCGACCTCCACGGTCTGCTCCGTTCACTTCCCACCTGGGACGTGGGGTAGTACGCGTTCGTCGCTTCGCTCCGAACGCTTCGTTCGGTGAAGCCTCGGCGGTCCCCCATGGGATTGCAGAACTGACAATGCCCCGTGGCTTTGGCCACGGGGCATTTGTCGTTTTCGGGTGAGAAGCGCTTAGAACCTCGTGATGCGCCTTGGTTGGGCGTACGGGCCGTCGCCGGCGCCTCCGGTTGAGTCCCATGGCGGGGGAGGCTCATACGGTGCGGGCTCATAGACCGGTGGTGGCGGCTGGTAGGGCTCGGTGAAGACGGTGCGCTGTGAGCCTCGGGACATGCG
>CAZEMU010000204.1:0-5043 GCA_964513315.1 uncultured Acidimicrobiaceae bacterium
GCCGCCGTCGCACTCGACGTAGCATCGCTCTCGTGGCTACCGATGCACATCGTTGGCAGGCAGCCATGGGTGCCATCAGTGGGGCTCTCGTGGCCGAGGCACTTCGCGCCAGCGCCGATGACGAGCCGACGGGCAGTTGGACCTCGAACGGGGTCGCAGCGCTCGAACACGCCGAGTGCTTCTTGCGTGGCGATGCGCCTCCGCTCGACCTCGCCGTAGGCGAGTCGTTCGCCGTCGCAGTCGGGTTGTCGACAGGTGCCTCGCCGCTACTGGTTGACCCGGCGACGGTCGAACTCATCGATGGCGTCCGAAGCTGGCTCGACGACGCCGAATCGATCAACTGGTCGACGCCCGAACTCGCCCAGGCCGCCGAGCGAGCCCGCTGTGACGATTCGTTCGAGGCGATCGTGGCCCACGCAGATAGCGACCTGGTCGCGCTGCTCGCGGGCATGTTGCGGGGCCTCGAGCGCGGGATCGGCGCCGTGCCAGCCCGGCTCGTCTCGACCATCGGTAATCCCGACGGCCGTCGCGGGCGCCGCTATGTCTCCCGGCTCGTCGATCGCATGCTGCGACTCGAACGCAACGATTGGTACGACGCACGGACCCGGCGTGGCCCCAAAGAAGTCCTGCCCGGCGTGTGGCTCTCGAACATCCATGCCCTGGGTGCCTTCACGGTCGACCATCCCGAAGGCCTGGTGCTCTCGCTGTGCGATATCGAAGGCCGGCTCGACAACCATCCGCACCAGATCACGTTTCACCTCGACGACACGCCGAAGCGCGACGCCAACCCCGAGCTCCGGGCGGTCATCGACGAAGTGCTGACCGAGGTCGACGCCGCTCGCGCCGCCGGTCAGCCCGTGCTGGTGCACTGCCGCCACGGGGCGTCACGCACCGGATTGATCTTGCGGTTGCTGTTGGTCCGCGATCTCGGGATCGATCCTGACGATGCGCTGACCGAGGCGCAGTGCTTGTGGCCTCACACGTCGACATGGAACAAAGCGTGGGCCCGCGAGATCGAACGCCGGTCCGACGCCGCCTCGTAGCGACCCGCTACTGCGTGCGCGGCATGACCGGCGGCTGCTTGTCGATGCGGCCTTGTGCGACCTGGAGCGCCTGGTCGCCGTAGTGCTCGTGCGGCAAGATCCAGAACTGGTCCGCTTCGACGGCGTCGGCGACGATCACTGCGACCTGGGCGGGCGTCAGCGTCTCCGAATGGCCCGCGCCGAACTCGCTCAGCTCGACCGAACCAGGCTCGACACCTGGACGATTGCGTTCGCTCGAATTGATGTTCGTCGACACGACCCCAGGGCAGAGGACCGAGGCGCTTAAAGCAGTCGGAGCGAGCTCGTGCCAGAACGACTGAGTCATGCCAACGACCGCGTGCTTGGCCGCGACGTAGGACGCGATGCCGGGAAAGCCGAGCAGACCGGCTGTCGACGCCGTGTTCACGAAGTGGCCCGGCTCGCCGCTCTCTCGCATCCGAGGTCCGAACGCCAACATGCCGTGTACGACGCCCCACAGGTCGACGTCGATGACCCACTTCCACTCCTCGATCGACGCAAAGCCATCGCCGAATGCGACGACGCCGGCGTTGTTGCAGACGAGGTGGACGTTGCCCTTCCAGCCGAAGGCTTGGTCGGCGAGTGCTTCCATCGACTCCATCGAGGTGACATCGCACTGCACGCCGAGGGCATCGATGCCGGCCTCGGTGAGCTCGGCGACGGCGCGTTCCAACGCGTCGGACTCGATGTCGGCGGCAACCACGCTCATGCCTCGGCGGCCGAACTCATGGCACAAACCCAGGCCGATGCCCGAGGCGCCTCCGGTGACGACAGCGACCTGGCCAGCTTCGATCTTCATGCGTTGAGTATCGCGGCTCGCGTGACCGAGAACCTCAGCGCGGAATGAGGGAACGCCGCCTGGCGGCACCTACGGTCGAGCGCCGAGTGATGGAACGCCAGTGACGACAGAAACCCCGGCCACCACGGCCGAGCAAGCCGAAGCGAACAAGACGCAGCTCGGCGTCGGTGCGCGTGAGCTCGTCGTCTTGATCTCGTCGGTCATGGCGCTGATGGCGGTCGGGCTCGACCTGGTGCTTCCTGGATTCGATGAGATCCGAGAAGCGTTCGACCTCGGTGAAGGTTCGAACCGCACCGGCCAGATCATCACCTTCTACTTCTTCGGCATGGCAGCGGCGCAGCTGGTGTGGGGTCCGCTCGCGGACCGCTACGGACGCAAGCCGGTCCTGTACGCGGGCATCACGATCTACATGATCGGCGCGGCCGCATCGGCGCTCGCCCCGAGCTTCGAGGCACTGCTCGGCGCCCGTGTCATCTGGGGCGTCGGTGCCGCCGGCGCTCGAGTCGTCGCCACGGCGATCATCCGCGACCGCTTCGTCGGCGAACGCATGGCCAAGGCCATGTCGCAGATCATGGCCGTCTTCGTGCTGGTGCCGATCGTTGCTCCGTCGTTCGGCGCGCTAATCCTGGTGGTCGCTCCGTGGCAAGCCGTCTTCTGGTTCTGCGTCGGCTGGGCAGCCATCATCGCTATCTGGAGCTTGCGCCTGCGCGAGACACTCGACCCCGCACACGTGCGGCCCCTCAGCGTGGGCCAGGTCGGTCGCTCGTATCTCGAGGTCGCTCGGATCCCCGTCACCGTGGCCTACACGTTTGCCTCGGTGTGCCTGCAGGTCGTCTTCACGCTCTACCTCGCGTCGAGTGAGCTCATCATCAGCGAGATCTTCGACCGAGGCGACCAGTTTCCGATCGTCTTCGGTGTCATCGCCATCGGCTTCGGCGTGAGCGCCGTTATCAACAGTCGTCTGGTGGAGCGCTACGGCATCCCCTCGATGGTGCGAGCAGCGCTGATCGCGGCGACCGTTGGTGCAGCGCTTCTCGTTGCGATCGCCCTGGCCGGCGGCGGCCAACCGAGCTTCTGGCTCTTCATGCCAGTCGCTGGCTTCACGCTGTCGACGTTCATGCTGATGATGCCGAACATGAACACGGCGGCGATGACCCCGGTCGGGCACATCGCCGGTGCAGCATCGGCGTTCACGAGCGCAATCCGGATCGGTGTCGGCGCGGCGATCGCCGGTGTGCTCAACAGCTTGATCGAGGACTCAGTGACGCCCTTCGCAGTCGTGATGCTCGCAATGGTGCTGATTGCGTCCCTGATCGTCGCCTGGGTCAGGACGCAGCCCGAAACCCAATCTGCAACTCCTTGAGCGCCCGCAAGAAGTAGTTCGGCGCGATGCCCAAGTCGGTGTCGTCGAGGAACCACATCTCGTCGATGCGGTCGACGAGCGCCGTGAAGCCGAACAGCAGCTCGCGTCGGGCGAGTGGCGCTCCCATGCAGAAGTGCGTGCCGAACCCAAACGTCACGTGCTTCTTCGCATCGGGTCGGTCCAGGTCGAAGCGAGCTGGTGCGTCGAAGATGCGGTCGTCACGGTTCGCCGCCGCATAGGTGACCAGGACCTGCGCCCCCTCGGGGATGGTCACGCCGTGCAGCTCGGTCTCTTTCGCACACGTTCGCGTGAGTCGCTGCACTGGCGCCTCGAGCCGCAGGACTTCCTCGACCAGAACCGGCAGATACTTCTCGGGATCGCTCTTGAGTCGATCCCACTGATCTGGGTGCTCGATCAGTAGCCGCACGCCACCGGACAGCGCGTTCGTCGTCGTTTCGCTGCCGCCGACAAAGGTGTCCGCCATCATCTCCGCATGCAGCTCGTTGTCGGTCAAGCAGCGACCCCACTCGGGGATCTCGGTGTTGACGAGATCGCTCAGCAAGGTGTCGTCGGGGTTCTCGCGCAGCCGCTCGAAGATCGCTTGGAAGTAGTGCTGGGCCTCGATCTCCATCTCGGTTGACCACAGCGCCTCGTCGAGCGTCTGCATCAGGCCGAGGCGCTGCACCCAGGCGTCGGTCCACGCTTTGATCTTCCAGATGTCGTCGGGGTTCGCGCCCATCTGGATGCCGATCACGATCAGCGGAAGTGGCACCGCGAACTGCTTCACCCAGTCGCAGCGACCGTCGTCAATGAACGCATCGATCAGCTCGTAGGCCAGTCCTTCGATCTGCGGCTCGAGGGTGCGGATCCGCTTCGGACGAAACGCGTGATCGAACAACGCCCGCATCTGCCGGTGTTCGGGATCATCACGGCTGGCGAGCGTCGGACCGGGAACCCAGCCCTTCTCCTCGTACAGCGCCATGACCTCGGGCGCCTGACGGCTGCGCCGATACTTCTTGTTCGAGCTCGCGAACGTCTCGGTGTCCTGGAGCACCGCACGCACATCTTCGTGGCGCGTGACGACGTATGACTTGAGTTGCGGGTCGAACCAGACGGGCGCGTCGTCTCGCAGCGTGCGGTACGCGTGATACGGGCAATCGTTGATCGCAGGGTCGAAGAAGTTGATGTCCTCGATTGGCATCGGTTCGTCGACCGCTGGGTCGGGAGCGTGCTCCATGGGTCCCCCTCAGGGCCCGTGCCTTGGAGCTGGGCCCTGTTCGCAGCCTAGATTCGGCGCATGAGCCGAGACCCCATCGCAGAACTTGTCCATCTCTACGCCGATGCGGTTGTGCACCACAACGGCGACCAGTGGGGTACGACGTGGGCCGAAGATGCGCACTGGGAACTGGGCCGCCACGGACGCGTCGAAGGACGCACCGCGATCCTCGAGCTCTGGCACGGAGCGATGACTGGCTTCAACGCCGTGATCCAGACGGTGCTCAACGGAACCTACGAACTCGACGAGGCTGCCGGCACCGGTTCAGGCCGCTGGTACATCCAAGAGCACTGGCATCGCTCGAACGGCGACAAGGGCAAGTTGCTGGCCCACTACGACGACACCTATGTGCGGGTCGACGGACGGTGGCTGTTCAACAGCCGCGAACTCGTCGTGCACTACGGCGGCCCGCAAGACCTCAGCGCCGACTTCCAAAACGCCTGGGGGTAGTACGCACCGAAATCTGAAGAGTTCTCACGCGTAGAGCGCCAATGGTCTGCAGATTTCGTGGCGCCGGCCGGCGAGCTGATTCCGGTCCATCCCG
>CAZEMU010000205.1:0-5042 GCA_964513315.1 uncultured Acidimicrobiaceae bacterium
GATCGGTTTCGCTGCTGCAGCCGGTTCGTGGTGAAGTTGTTGCATGCGCCACGACGAGCAGGTTCGCCTGATCAAACAGCTCTGTGCCCATCTCGATGCGGGTACCAACGTCGACGCCGGCGGGCTCCGGCGTAACCCAACGAATGCGTACACCGATTTGGCCCAGGCCGAACGCGAATGGAACGAGTGGTTCCGCACGAAGCCACAACTGCTCGGCCTCTCTGGCGACCTCGCCGAGCCTGGCGCCTTTCTGACCAACGACGATTACGGCACCCCGATCCTCGCGACCCGCGACGAAGACGGCGTGTTTCGTGCCTTCGTGAACTCGTGTCGCCACCGAGGAGCGCTCGTCGAGACCGAGGCGCGAGGCGTGAAACGGCGGTTCACCTGTCCGTTCCACGCCTGGAGTTACGACGCCGCTGGCACGCTCGTCGGACTACCGAAGCCTGACCACTTCGGTGAGGTCGACCGGGAATGTCTCGGCCTGGTTGAGTTACCTGCGGAGGAACGACACGGCCTGCTGTTCGTCAACCCTGATCCAGCTGGGGAGATGGACTTGGATTGGCTGCTCGGAGAGTGGTTCAACGACGAGTTCTCGACCTGGGGCTTCGGTGAGGCACAGCCACTCACCTCGGTCGAGTACGACACGGCCTGCAACTGGAAGCTCGCCATGGACACGTTCGGCGAGACGTATCACTTCTCGACACTCCACGCAGACACCCTCGCGCTCAGCTTCCACGGCAACGTCCAGTGCTACGACGAAGACGGTCATCTGCATCGCATGGTGTTGTGCAAGCGAGCGATCGACGACATGCGCCGCCTTCCGGAAGAGGAATGGGACATCACCGTCGCCGGGCTGCCGCTCTACTGGATCTTCCCGAACGTGATCCTCATGCCGTTCGAGATCGGAATCTTCTTGGTTCGCGCCGTGCCGACGCCCGGTGATCCAACCCGACATGTCAGCACGGTCGACTTCTACCTGCGCCCCGCAGCGGCGGCGAAGCGTGCGCCCGAGATGGAGCTTGCTGACATCAGCGAGTTCGCCGCGAACATCGCGAGCAACTTCAGCTCCATCATCCGCGACGAAGACTACGTGATGAGCGCCAGTCAACAGACCGCCGCGAACTCGGGCGCGCTCAGGGACATCGTCTTTGGGCGCAACGAGCCCGCCTTGCACCACTACCACAACACCTATCGCGAGCTACTTGGCTTCGAGCCGCTTCCGCTTCTCGACGCCGTGACGGCCGAGGCGTAGTCGATGCCTCGGCGGGGCAGGACCGGTGTAGCGGACCGATCGGTCGCGAATTTCGGTTCGGGCTCCGGGCTCGGAGGCTCGCGGTTTAGGCTGTCGAGGTGAGTCAACCGCAGAACGTGCCGGTCAGCCCGGTTGCGACGCCGCATTACGAATCGCCGCCGCGCCGCGACCGCGAATGGAACGCCGACCGCCCTGGCGATGTGTTCGCCACCGGTCAGCCCGAAGGCGACCTCATCGGCTCGCAAGGGCCCGACCAAGGGTTCGCGATCCGCCTGGCCAAGCAGCTTCAAGACGAACTGACCCTGACCAAGGGCGAGCATGCTGAAGACGTGGTTGCTGGCTGTGTCGCCGTTGCGCTCAAGCGAGCATCCGCATTTGGGCGCGCTCCGACGGTGCACGACGTGCGCTGCGCACACGCGGTCTTCGGCTTCGACAACCCGAACGCAGACCCTGCGCTGGTCAAGCTCCGCAGCGAGCTCTTCGAGGAAGTCCACCATCCTCATCACTACGCCGAGCGCCGTGCCATCGCCGATGCGGTCCCGACCGATTTCTTGCGCCGCCCGCACCAGAAGGTCATCGCCGATGCTGCCGACTGGCAGTCGGTGCTGAGCCGCGTGTTGGGCTGACCTGACATGAGCTTCAGCGGGGAGATCAGGGAGGAGACCGAGACGGCCGCGCCCAGAGTTTCAGGCGCTAACTCATCGCTGGCGCCCGCTGCACCAGCGCTGTTCGGTACCCGCTTCGCTGCCTGGATGATCGACGCCTGCCTGCTGTTCGGCCTGCAGTGGATCGTCGTGATGGTGCTCTCGCGGCAGCTGCAAGCAGCTGGCATGGTGTCGACCGAGCCGTGCAGCCTCGACTCGCCCATCATGTGCGAGGGGCCGAGCACTGCGTTGTGGATCATCTTGTTCGCACTGATCGTCGCCTCGACGTTCGGCTATCACACCTGGTTTGACGGTGCGCTTGGTGCGACGCCGGGCAAACGCTGGATGGGCCTGCGGGTCGTGGATGCGGGCGACGTCGCTACGCCTCGGCCCTCAGCAATCGGTCTCGGTCGAGGTGTCGTGCGCTCGGTCGCTCGCCAAGGCATCTGGATCTGGGCGTTCCTATTTCTGGCCGCATCGCCGATCTCCGTCGACGTGCCGTCGATCATCTTCTTCGGCGTGCTCGGACTGTCGCTGCTCACCTTTATCGTTGGCGCCTTCGCCGCATCGGGAACCTCTCTCCACGACCTCGCCGCCAACACTGCCGTGGTCACGGCCTCACCAGAAGACTCTCAGGACGCCAATGACTGACACGCCCGCCGACTCTCAAAAAGGAAGCGATATCCGGTGCCGCTTTGCCCCATCGCCGACCGGTTACCTGCACGTCGGCAGCGCCCGCACGGCGCTGTTCAACTGGCTGTTCGCTCGGGCGACGGGCGGCACGTTCGTCATCCGCATCGAAGACACCGATGGTGATCGCAACCGCAATGACCTGATCGACGTCATCTTCGACGAGCTCAAGTGGCTCGGGATCGACTGGGACGAAGAGCCCGTCTTCCAGAGCGAACGCCGTGACCGTCACCGCCAGGTCGTCGCCGATCTGTTGGCGGCGGGCAAGGCGTACCACGTGCGCAAGGTCGAAGGCGCCGACGGCGAGATGACCGAAGAGGTCGTCGAGTCCACCGAACTGCTCGACGACATGGCCGTTCGTTACCGCACGCCCAAGGGCCGCACCGTTTCGTTCAACGACGCCGTCCGCGGCGAGGTCACCTTCTCCACCGACGAGATCGAGGACTTCGTCGTCTGGCGCGGCAACGGCACCCCGATGTTCCTGCTGGCCAACGCCGTCGACGATGCCGACATGGGCATTACCCACGCCATCCGCGGCGAGGACCTGCTCAACACGGTGCCCAAGGTCCAGCTGCTGCTTGAAGAGATCGGCGCGCCTTCCCCGCTGTACGCCCACCTGCCGCTGCTCGTCAACGAGCAACGCAAGAAGCTGTCCAAGCGTCGCGACGACGTCTCGATCGCCGACTACCGCGAGCGCGGCTACCTGCCCGAGGCGATGGTCAACTACCTGGCGCTTCTTGGCTGGGGCCCCGACGACGACATCGAAATCCGTCCCGTCGACGAGCTGGTGCAGAAGTTCAGCCTGGATCGAGTCAACAAGGCCGCTGCCTTCTTCGACGTCGCCAAGCTCGACCACTTCAACAACACCTACATCCAGCAGCTCGGCACGACCGACTTCGTGGACCAGGTGCTTCCCCATCTGCAAGCCGACGAGCGATGGGACGCCGAAACCGTCAAGGTTCCCTGGGTCGGCGAATTCGCCAGCGAAGTCCAGCAGCGCATCAACACGCTCAGCGAGGCAGGGGACTGGTACGACTGGCTGTTCCTCGATGATGTCGAGATCGACGAGAAGAGCTTCAAGAAGGGCCTGGTCAAAGCCAAGTCCGGTCTCGAAGTGCTCGACGGTGTCATCGCAGCGTTCGAAGACTGCGAGTGGGACGCCGATGTGCTCAACCAGACCGTGCGGGCGGTCGGCGATGAGCTTGGCGTACGTTCCGCCGTGCCGGTGCGCGTCGCCGTGACCGGACGCATGGGCGGAATCCCGTTGTACGAACCGTTGGAGAAGCTGGGCCGCGACGTGGCCCTTGCTCGTCTCCGTGCCGCCCGTGAGCAACTCGCCGCCGCCAGCTGACGAATCGGTCCCGCCCGAGGAGCCCCCAGACGAGGGGATGCCGCACGAGGGCACACCGGGGGAGCGTTCATCAGAAGAGCGCGCTCGGGCTGAGGAGCAGCCGAAGGGCATGCTCGCGGACCTCGAAGAAGGACTCGGTCATCTGATCGGTGCGTTCGAACAGGGCGTGATCAACATCGCTGATGCGCAGGGCAAGAAGCGCCGAGGCGAAGTAGCCGAGCCGGTCCAGAACGCCGAGCCTGCGGTGCGGGCGCCTCGCAAGGGCATGACCTACGAAGAGGCGCTGGCCCCTCGCCGCAAACGCAAGCGAGGCGCAGCCGCGGAAGCATCGGATCAGGTGGCTTCGGCCGACGCTCCCGATGCAGAGCCACCGGATTCGGAACGAGCGGCCGGTAGCGAAGTCGTTGCCAAGCGGGCCAAGGGCGACCCGGTGTTCGAGCCGATTCCGCCTCGGCCCGGCATGACCTACGACGAAGTGCTCAAGCCGATCCGGTGGCGCAACATCATCTTCGGACTGGTCGCGATCGCGCTACTCGGTGCGCTCTATTGGGGCGTGACGTACCTCCAGGTCTGGTCATCGGCCGATGACGACGAGACGCGGCCAGCCGACGTCGCCGTCGTGCTTGGCGCCGCACAGTTCGACGGCACCCCATCGCCCGTACTCGCCGCCCGCCTCGACCGGGCCCTGGAACTCTGGAACGACGACACGGTCCAGTTCATCGCGACGACGGGGTCGAACCAAGAGGGCGACCGGTTCACCGAGGGCTTCTCGGGTTTCGTCTACCTACGGGAAGCAGGCGTGCCCGAAGAGGAGATCCTCACCATCATCGATGGGGCTGACACCTATCAGCAGATCTCGGCGTCGTGGGTGCAGATGCAGGACCGCGAGCTGACCACTGCACTGCTCGTCTCTGACGGCTACCACAGCCATCGACTCCGCTCGATCGCCGACGAGGTCGGTGTCGAGGCCTACGTTGCTCCGACGTCGATCGAGTCAACGACCGACGATCTCATCCGCGAGACGACGGCGGTCTCGGTCGGACGACTGCTCGGGTATCGCCGTCTGTCTAACTGGGCGACCGAAGGCAACCCACCCGGTTAG
>CAZEMU010000206.1:0-5042 GCA_964513315.1 uncultured Acidimicrobiaceae bacterium
AGATTCGTCTTCGACGCACCCGGATGACACACCTTCGCCAAGACACGCTTGGAGCATCGCTAGCTGTTGATGACTTGGAAGACACGCGGGCTCCAATACATGAGGTCGTAGTGACCCTCGCTGTATGGCTCCAGTTGACCGAGCTCAACCAGTGCATTGACCGCGTTCCGGTTGGCCTGATTCGAACGCCCATAGCGACGTTCTGCGTCAGCAATCGTCAAAATCGGGAAGGCAATGAGATCGTTAGCAATCTCGACAGCGAGCCGAGCTCGCGGTCGAGCTGCGCGGACCTCATCGCCGAACTCCTCCTTAAGTGCGAGAAGTCTCATGATGCGGTCATGACCGCTCGCCGCTTCGGCCGCAACAGCATTGGCAAAGAACTCGATCCACGGTGACCAGTCACCGGTATCGCTAACCGCGAACAGATGCCCCCGATACTCATCAGCGCGTTCCTCGAGCCATGGCGAAACGGCAAGCACCGGCGAGCGCAACGCGCCTTCGCGCAGCAGCTGTAAGACTGCGACCAGACGCCCGAGACGCCCGTTGCCGTCGGTAAATGGATGAAGCGTCTCGAACTGATAATGAGCCATCGCAAGCCTGGCAATGAGCTGGATGTTTCGTGCCGGCACCGGGTCGGTGAGCCACCCGAGCCAACGTTCACACATCGCAACCAACTGATCGCCGGGTGGCGGCGGAACAAACCTGGCCTCGACCACACGACGATGCCTGGCTCCAATGAAAACCTGTGTCGACCGAATCGCCCCGACATCTGAACCATCGCTCGAAGTCCCGCGCACGATCTCGGCTTGCAATGCCGAAAGGAGGCCGAGCGTGATGGGGCGACCCTCGACCCACTGAAAGGCCCGATCTGCAGCGCGGGTGTAGTTCATCACCTCGCGCACATTGGGCGGGATCTGCCTATCGACCTCGGCCTGGGGAACCACGTCGGCCGCAAACAACTCGGCCAGGTTCGCATAGGTCCCCTCGAGAGCCGAGGTGCCAATCGCTTCACGGCGAGTCGCAACCCGAGCGATGAGTTCGGGGCTCGGCACCAATTGGGCAGCGGCATCAAGACGACCAAGCTCCGCTGCGGCGTTGCTCACCGTCATCCACACCGAACCTGGAAGATCGATCTTGCTAGGCAAATCGTGTGGAATGAAAGCTTCCGCCCGGTAGTCCTCGCCAAAGCGCGCGTCGTGCCCGGTAATTGACACCACATCGCCTACCGGCGAATGCCCTAACGACTTCATGGAACTTGGATTTCCGATGGCACATTTTAAGTTTCGCGCGTGAAACTTGGAATTGCACGTTTGTAATCCAAGTTTGAGACAAGCCAACAGGTACCGCCCGCACCTCGACGCCACAAGCTCGCATCAGTCGAACCAGCGTCTCAGTGCGAGGATCGACAAGGCCATTCTCGTACCGCGAAACCGTCGAGGTCAGAAGTCCCCGCACGACGCGCAAGTTCCGCAAGCGTGATGCCCGCGTCTCGACGGGCCTTGCGGATGAGCCTGGCCGCGACCTTCCTCCACCCAAGTTGTCACATCAGGCAACATCTCGTCGACGGAACGGCCCTCGCTGGCACGTCGAAGGCCATCTGTGGGCCGCGTGTGGGCCACACTCTCGCGGCCTACGGGTGCAAAAGGGTACAAATGTTCGCAAATGGCGGCAAGGCATCGAGCTCCCTCAGGTCCGCATGATTGCAGCGAAAAACCGGCCTGATCGGCCGGTTTTCAAGAGAGCGGGTGAGGGTAATCGAAACCCCGTTCTCAGCTTGGGAAGCTGATGTTCTGCCATTGAACTACACCCGCAGTGCGACGATCTTACGTCCGGCCAGCCGGGTCACACCACCGGGACCGCCATGGAGACGCCGGTAGCGTGAGCCTGTGTTTCGGATCGTTCGCTTCGCCGCCGTCGGGGCGTTCGCGTTCATCGCGATAGCGCTGCTGGCAGCGGCCTGCAGCACCGGCGCCGGCAACACGCTGCAGCCCGTCGCTCGCGAGGTGCCGACCTCGCCCCCAGCTCCCCCAACCCCAACCGCCGGGCCGACCCGCACGCCAGCCGCGGCGCTCTCGGTCGACGCCGTCGATGACGTCGATTGCCCCGCTTCCGCTCCGTCGTTCGCCGGCAAGAACATCGCCGACACTCGCTTTGCTGAGGACCTGACCTGCGCCTCGTTCGTGGGTGCGACGCTCGACAGCGTGACGTTCGCAGCAACCTCGCTGAACGGCGCCGACTTCACCAATGCCGTCCTGCGCAACGTCGAATTCGACACCGTGACGACCCGAGGAGCCGACTTCTCGGGCGCCAGTTTCGAGGGCGCGGAATTCGAAGACAGTGACCTCGAGGGCGGCAACTTCTTGACCGCGACCTTCAGCGACGCCAGCTTTGAGGCGACTTTGTGCCCAGATGGCTCCACAAGTCCTGACAACCAGACAACATGTCTCGACAATTTGGGATCACCTAGCTAGTCTGGGCCGCTTGCCCGCGTTGCCCACAGAGGCCTGCTTCAAACTTTTCGAGAAAGTGCGCGACAAACGTCCCCGCCGGAATGTCTTTAGGGGGACGTGCGGTTTACGCACGAACAAAACCGACGCTGAAGGCTCCCGCCGCCGACAGCACCGGAGCCGGCTCTGCCGGCAAATAGGGATAGATGGTTCCCGCCACCTGACATCCCGCACTGATGGAGGCCTCCCACGGCCTCCATCAATCTTTTTGCCGTCACTTCGTCGGGCGCGGCGCCCTTCACTAGGTTGCGGCCATGGCCACCATCGTTCTCGTTCATGGCGCATGGGGCGGCTCCTACGGGTTCCGCACCGTGCGCAACATGCTGCAGGCCCGAGGCCACGAAGTGATCTCGCCCAGCCTCACCGGCATTGGTGAACGCGCCCACCTGGCCGGCGCCCACGTCGATCTCAACCTGCACATCGACGATGTGTACAACGCCATCTTCTACGAGGACCTGACCGACATCGTGCTGCTTGGCTTCAGCTACGGCGGCATGGTCGTGACCGGCGCGCTCGACCGACTCGGAGACCGGGTGCGCAGTCTCGTCTACCTCGACGCACTCGTGCCTTCTGATGGCCAGTGCGCCCACGACCTGGTGCCGTTGCCGCTTCCCGAGGACACGTGGGAAGTGCCGCCGCTCCCCCGCGAGCTCGCGACGCCCGAGGCGACGGCGTGGTCCAACGCGCGTCGCATGCCGATGTCGATCGGCACCTTCACCACGCCGATCTCGCTGGCGACACCGCTCGAGGAGCGAGGCCTGCCGCTCGCGTTCATCAAGGCAACCGCTGACCCGAATGAGTCGCCCGAGTCCGCGTTCTGGCAGGCGGCTCGCCATGCCGAAGCGTCACCGGCGTGGACCTATCACGAGGTCGCCACCAACCACATGGTCCCGTCGATGGAGCCCGAGGCCCTTACCGACATCCTCGACGCGCTTGCGAGCTGAGCGCGCGCTGGGGGTGCCCGGCCCAATCTGTCGCCGGCGCCGACCGAGAAGTCTGGAAGTCATCGGTTCTGTCTGGCGAGATTGTCACACCGCTCTGTCAGAGTTGACGTATGGCCGAGATGGTGAGCGACCGCATGACGGTGGCGCAGTGGGTTGACGGGTTTGATCGTCATGCCGCGCATCTCGACACGATGGCCATGGGCGATCTGCAATCGGCGTGCGATCTCGTGCGCGGCAAACTCGACGCAATCGAAGCACGACGGCTGGCTGGCGAGTTCGGCGCCGACGGCGACGATCGGCGAGCCCGCAAACAGGCCGCAGCGAACGGGCGGCGATCCAAGCGCGCTGCCCGTGCCGCAGCGCGCCGGGCAGCGGCTGTATCCAAAAACGAGAAGCTCGCCGACGACCTTGCTTCTGGTGATCTGTCGTCCGAGCAGTTCGACGCGATCGCCGACGCAGCAGCCAGCGATGAGTCAGCGGCCACCGACGACGACTTCATCGACGAGATTAAGAAACGCAACGCCGACCAAGCCCGCAAGTTGGCAGCCAAGCGCAAACACCAATCCCGCCCGACCGAGTCCGAAGAAGACAAGCAACGGAGACTGCGCCGAGCCAGCCGGTGGAAAGACTTCGAGTCAGGCTTGTCGATCATGCAACTCAGCGGCGACGACGCCACGATCGACGAGATCTGGACCGCAATCCTCGCCCGCGAGAAGCAACTGAAGCAACAAGACGGCGGCCGCGACCTGCTCGCCTCCCAGCACCCCCGCACCTTCGACCAACGCCTGTTCGACGCCGCGATCGAGCTGCTCCGAGGCACCGGCACGAGCAGCGGCACGCCATCGATCGTGATCGGCATCTCCGCCGAAACCGGCGAAGCACATATCGCAGGCGGCGGCCCCGTATCCGACGCCTACGTTCGATCGATCCTCGAACGAGCAAACCTCTCGGTACTCATCACCGACCATCTGACCGGAACACCGCTATGGCTCGGACGGAAACGCCGACGCGCTTCCGACGGCCAAGTCCTCGCCTTGATTGTCCGCGACGAAGGCTGCGTGCTCTGCGGCGCCCACTGGGTGCACTGCGAAGCACACCACGTCATGCCATGGAACGCCCCCGCCAAAGGCGAAACCAACATCAACGACCTCGCACTCTTATGCAGCGGCTGCCACCACCAAGTCCACGACGACCGACTGACCATCACCAACCACGACGGCGTATGGACAACCCGACCCGCCCGAAACCACGAAATCGCACCGCAAGGTGCTCAGCGCCGATCACAACCCCGAACCAGCGACCACCGCACCGGCAACCGCAAAACACTGGGTGACTTTGGCCCAACGTCAGCGCCACGGCGCACAACAACACGACGCCCCACAACCAACGCAGCGCACCGACCGACAGCAGGAACCCAACCGGCACCTCCACAAACCGGCCCCACCTACGGATCACCAGCCGACACTCCAATCCAACGAGCACGCTCCAACACGTCTCGATCCTCAACCGACGGACCCAGCGACCCAGCCACCCGACTGTTCTGACAAGCCATGCGCACCAAGAACCGACAGATCTACAACGAGCCGATGCG
>CAZEMU010000207.1:0-4956 GCA_964513315.1 uncultured Acidimicrobiaceae bacterium
ATCGCATGCCAATCTTGGGCATGTTCGATGCTTCGTTCGTGATTCACGACGCCGCCGAGCTTCGCGAGCTTGTGCCGGCGCTACTGAGCTGGGTGTCACCCGGCTGTCGAAACTGCCAATCGGACTGGCATAACTGAAGCAGCTAGGGTCCGCTCATGATCTTCGAAGTCAGCCGCCAGGATTTCCGCCAGACCCAGGTCGCCGAACCTGCTTCGTCCCCTCTGAGCGAGAACCAGATCCGCATGACGATCGAGCGGTTCGCCGTAACGACGAACAACATCACCTACGCGGTCGCCGGCGACATGCTCGACTACTGGGGCTTCTTCCCCACCGAAGCGCCCTGGGGACGCGTACCCGTCATGGGGCTCGCCACCATCACCGAATCAGCCAACCCCGAGATCGAAGTTGGCGGACGCTACTTCGGCTTCTATCCCATGGCCGCCGAGCACGTGCTCACGGCTCGCCCCAGAAGCGACGGCTTCCGTGATATCGGAGCGCACCGTTCTGGCCACGCGGCGACCTACACGGACTTCCGGTCGGTCGACAACGACCCAATGTTCGTGGCCGATAAGCCCGACGAGTACCTGCTGTTGTGGGGCATGTTCATGACGTCGTTCCTCGTCGACGACTACCTGGCCGACAACGACTTCCACGGCGCATCACAGACACTGGTGACAAGTGCTTCGTCGAAGACCTCGATCTCGTTGGCGTCGTGTCTGGGCCGACGTGACGACCATCGAGCGATCGGCCTTACCAGTGAGCGCAACCGAGCGTTTGTCGAAGGGCTCGGCCTCTACGACCAGGTGATCACCTATGACGAGGTCGAGCAGCTCGACCCTGCCATGCCATCTGCGCTGGTCGACATGGCCGGCAATGCGGGTGTCCGCTCGGCGGTGCACACGCACCTCGCGGACAGCCTGACCGCCTCGCTCACCGTCGGAGCAACGCACTGGGAAGCTGCTCCTGCCAGCAGTGGCCCACTGCCCGGCCCGACGCCCGAGTTCTTCTTCGCTCCCGCCCAGAGCGCCAAACGAGGCAAGGAATGGGGCCCTGACGAGCTCGCCCGCCGCACCGCCGAGGCATTTCACGCGCTCCTCGACACCACCGGCGACTGGCTGACCGTCGAGCACCGCACCGGTCCCGAAGGCATCGAGGCCACCTATCGCGATCTCCTCGAAGGCAACGCCGACCCTGCGACTGGCTTCGTCTGCGCGATGGACGCCGCAGCGCTGGCCTAACGCACGCCAGACCCTCGCGCTTACGCCAAGATTGCTGCATGGCTCGAACAACGGCGTGGCGCCATACGCCTAGCTGACGCTACTTCCTGTGGGCCTATGCCGAGAGGCCGATGACCTCGAAGTCGTTGAGCTCGAGGCTGGTGAACAGCTCGCGAAATTCAACGCTTGACCCTGGCCAGATGCTGTGATTGAAGCCTGAAGGCTCAGACCACCACGAGGTGCAGCCCTTGCTATGGGTGGTGCCCTCGAACCTCTCACGGACCTCGCGTGTGAACGCGTCGACGGATTCTTGTTTCGGGTGCAGAGCGACAATGCCGTCTCGGCTCATCTGCTGAATCGTGCGTACCGCAAAATCTGCTGCTGGCTCGATCGACTCGAGCGCCGACTGGAGGCCGGTCCCGTTGGGGCCCATGAGGAAGAACAGGTTCGGGAAGTCATGCACCATGACGGACTTGTAGGACGTGATCTCGTCGCCCCATGCCTGTTCCAGAGGCAACCCATCAACACCGGTCACGTCGATCTCGTTGGTGACGTTGAATGGCTTGAAACCGGTCGCGAAGACGATGGCATCGGCATCGTAGTGATGGCCGTCCGAGACCAGTCCCTCGGGGTCTAGCGAGTCGACTCCGCTCGTGACGAGAAGGACATTTGGTCGCTCAAACGTTGCGTAGTAGCGGTTCGAGATCGTTGGGCGCTTGCACGCGAAATTGTGGTCAGGCGTCAGTGCTGCGGCCAGCTCAGGATCCGAAACGCTTCGTTCGATCATCTGCCGGGCTCTGGACTCAGCCATCTTGTTGATCTCAGTG
Organism: uncultured Acidimicrobiaceae bacterium; assembly: GCA_964513315.1. Classification (GTDB taxonomy): domain Bacteria; phylum Actinomycetota; class Acidimicrobiia; order Acidimicrobiales; family UBA10347; genus UBA10347. The sequence goes on from CAZEMU010000207.1 coordinate 2,045, forward strand.
CCTTCGCGATGGAGTTCAACGCTGGTGAACTCCCACGACTCCCACAGCTTTTGTCGCAGGCGTTTTAGCGCATCGGGATCGGTGCGGAACTCTTCTCGCTCGGCTTCGGTGTATTCGGGGTCCTTCTTCGCTCCGACCCAGACCGGGCTTCGCTGGAAGACGATGAGCTCGCCAGCACGTTCAGCGATCTCCGGAACGAGTTGCACCGCGGTAGCTCCAGTGCCGATGACGGCAACCCGTTTGCCGGTCAGATCGAGATCGTCTGGCCAGCTGGCGGTGTGGAACTTGGTGCCCTCGAACGTTTCGGTGCCGGGGAGTTCGGGCATGTTCGGCGTATGGAGTCCGCCGAGAGCGGAGATGATCGAGCGGGTTCGGAAGGTTTCACCATTCGACGTCTGGATCTCCCACCGATCACCCACCCACTCCGCCGAGGTAGCCGTTGTGTTGAAGCTGATCGAGTCGTACACGCCGAAATCGACTGCGCATTTCTTGACGTAGTCCCAGATTTCTTGGCCGGGCGCGTACCAACGTGACCATTCCGGATTGGGAGCGAAAGAGTACGAGTACAGGTGCGATGGAACATCGCAGGCGACGCCTGGGTACTTGTTGTCGCGCCATGTGCCGCCAACGTCGCCGGCCTTTTCGAACACACGAATGTTGTCGACGCTGGCTTCTTTCAGCTTGATCGCTGCGCACACGCCCGACAGGCCGGCGCCGAGAACGATGACCTCGTAGAGCATCGGGTCATTGTCTTGAAGGTTCACGAAGCCTCATTGTTCGCTGGATGGGTCAAGGAAACGGCCGTACTACTCAAGTGCCGCGCTACTCGAGGGATTGCCCGCCGTCGACGGGCACTCGAGCGCCCGTCATGAAGCTCGCATCGGCACTGAGCAGGAATGCGGCGACCGCAGCGATCTCGTCGGGTCGGCCATAGCGCCGAAGAGGAATACTGCGTTCGATCTGTGCTCGCGCCGCGTCGGAGTGGCGCTCGTCGATGAATGCTTCGACGTTGCCCAGCATGTCTGTATCGATCGGCCCCGGGCAGATGGCGTTCACTCGAATGTTGTGTTTGGCGTACTCGGTCGCGGCGTTCATGGTCAGGTTCGCCACAGCACCCTTGGTCATGCCGTAGAGCGACAACTGTCGGTTGGCCCGCATGGCCGCCATCGACGCAATGTTGACGATCGACCCGCCGCCGTCGGACGCAAGCATTGCTGGCTTCGCATACTTCATCGCGAGCCAGACAGCTTGAACGTTGACGCCGATGATTTCTTGGAACGCCTCGATCGTGTTGTCTTCGAAGCGGGTGAAGCTGCCGAAGATGCCAGCATTGTTGACGAGCCCATCGAGGCGCCCGTGCGTATCCAAGGCGGCATCGATCATGTTGCGGACGGTGCTTTCGTCAGCCATGTCGCCGACAACCGTCGACGCGTTCGGGCCCGCTGCTCCATGGCGCTCTTGAATGGCTTGCTCCACCGCCTCGAGTGCGTCGGCGTCTCGGTCGACCAGCACCACGGAAGCGCCTTCGGCGACACATCGATTCGCGATGGCGGCGCCGATTCCCTTGGCGGCTCCAGTAACCACGACGACCTTGGACGCGAGCCGATGCAACAACAGCGGCGCTGCGCTGTTCGCTTCGTTGCTCATGTGTTGGTCCTTGGTTCGAGGTAGTTGATCTCGGTTCCTCGACCGGTCGTCCCGTAGTTCATACCGGTGTAGGTCGGGGTGTAGGAAACCCCCGGGAGCGGGTGCACCCCGAGTGTTCCCTGGGCCAGGTATCCGCCGTCGACCACCTGGGTTGTTCCCGTGACAAACGTGCTTTCGTCGCTGGCAAGGAAGCGCACCATCGATGCAATGTGCTCGGGCTCACCTCGTTGCGGCAAGGGTTGAATCTTCTCGATCGTTTGCTCAGCCTCGACGGCATGGCCCCGGTGCATGAGGTCGGTGAAGATGATTCCCGGGCACACTGCGTTCACCCGAATGTTCAGTGGCGCGAGCTCGACTGCGGCATTCAACGTGATGTTGACCACCGCGGCCTTGGTTGCCGAATACGCGAGCGGCCCACCCCGTCCGCTGAGCGCAGCGATCGAGGCGGTGTTGATGATCGAGCCTCCGTTGCCCGACGCCCGCATCGCTCTCGCTCCATGCTTGATACCGAGAAACACTCCACGCGTCATCACGGCAAAGGTCTGGTCCCAGTGGTCGACTTCGAGCTCGAGGATCGAACCAATCGCACCACCGATTCCAGCATTGTTGAATACCACATCGATCCCGCCGAAGTCGGTCGTGGCGAGGCTCATGAGCTCGATGACCTGAGATTCGTCGGCTACGTCGACCGACTGGAATCGGACCTGGTCCCCCACGCCCGCATCGGTGAGCTCGTCAATAAGCTCGTGCGCTGCTTCGGCATTCAGGTCGCCGATAACGACCTTGGCGCCTTCAGCGACAAACATACGCACCGTCGCGGCACCGATTCCGGCAGCGCCGCCGGTGATGACCGCGACTCGATCTTGGAGGCGGCCTTCTTCTGCTGACATGTTCCTTCTCCTACGGCCCGGAGTCCTTTCGGAACGGTCCTTTAGTTGAGCGAATCGTAAACGGCAGCTGCGATTCGTTGGTCACTACCACCGCGTTGCTGGCGGCAACCGTACGGCCCCGGCATCACTCCAGCAGCGCCATGGGGCTGCCGACGTTGACGACACCAAGACCGAAGAGCGACTTGTACCCCAAGAGCTCCTGCACACGCGTGGGCATCTCGCGGACCTTCTCGATCGGCACGGTGAGGAACAGATTCTCGGCCGTGCGGAGCCATCCGATGACGAAGCCGTAGCCGAGCCCGCGTCGATGCTGGTCCTGCGTGGTATTCGCACCGCCGCCGTGCAAGGTGCCCCCGAGCCAGTAGAGCGAGTCGC
>CAZEMU010000208.1:0-3453 GCA_964513315.1 uncultured Acidimicrobiaceae bacterium
ACCATCTAACTCAACCTGCGATTCGCAGGCCTGGTTCGACGCTCCGAGGTTTCCTCGGGGCGTTTCGCCGTTTTCGAGGATGGCTCAGACTCGCTCAGGGCGTCAGACCGAGATCTCGGCAACTGCCTCTAAGCGAGGGACGTCAAGGACGGTGATGCGTTTCCCATCGATCAAGATCAGATGGTCGCGCACGAGTCCATGGAGACACCGGTTCAACGTCACCCGGGTCATGCCGAGCCGCTGTGCCAGGCGGGTCTGCGGCATCGACAGGACGATTCCAGACGCTTCGTTGTGTTCCAGGATCCAGCGGGCGGTTCGAGCGCGGCTCGACGTCGTCGCGACTGCGACGAACGAGTCACGGGACTTCTTCGCTGCGTCGGCAAGCGCACGCAGCACATGGCCCTGCGCAGCCGGATTCTGATCAATCCCGTCAAGGACGGCTTCGATCGGCACTCTGCACCAGGTCACGGTCGAGTCGGCTTCGATCGTCGCGGGGTGACGCTGCTCGGTGAACGAGGTGACCTTGTCAATGACGACCGGCCCGCGCCAGGTACCCATAGATGCAGTTCGACCTTCGATTGAGACGGCGACGCTGCTCGCTTCGCCAGCCAGTAAGACAAGGAGCGAGTTCACCGTTGCGCCCTGCACAGCCAACGATTGGCCTGGCTGCGCATGGTCGAGGCGCGCCTGGGTCCAGAGCGCTGCCCTGGTCGACTCATCCATGGCCGCGAAAAGCCGGACACGGTCGAACGCCTCTCGGTACTGAGGTGTATCCGTTGTTACTGCCATGGAATCGCCCGCACTTTATGTTCACCCGATGATCGTTCTCGAACTGAAATTCGAAGCAACCGTCGAGCGTCTTGACGCTCGCCCGGCCCATCGCGACGTCCTCGAGCGCCTGAAAGGCGCCGGCACGCTTGTTGCGGCCGGGCCGTGGTCGGATGATTCGGGTGCGCTGCTCGTCTTCGATACCGACGAGGCAATGTTGTCGACGATCATTGACGAGGACGCCTACTACTCCGTCCACGGCGTCTCGATTGTCTCCATCCGCGAATGGAGCCCCATCGTCGGCCCCTGACGCAGCGCAGCTCGGGTCTTGGCTGCGATACTTCGTCGCCATGGGTATGCATGCGGACCGCAATGACGTACTGAGCGATCACGATGCCGTGGGGCTCGGCGAGCTCGTGGCCGCAGGCGAGGTAACACCGCTTGAGCTGCTCGATGCGACGATCGCTCGTGCTGAAGCGGTGAACGGCGACATCAATGCGATCGTGAGCAAGGATTACGACCGAGCCCGAGACCGGGCTGCTCGTGCGACCACGCCTGCGAGCGATCGTGTTGGGCCGTTCGATGGCGTGCCGATGTTCATCAAGGACATGGGCGTGGTCGAAGGCCTCCAAACGGGATTCGGCTCGGGTTCGATGGCGTCGAGCGCCCCCGCCAAGGCCGACGACCCTGTTGTCGCCATGATCCGAGGCTTCGGCATGACGCTGCCCGGCACGAGCACGACGCCGGAGTTCGGCCTGACCTGTTCCACCGAGTTTCCCGACGCTCCACCAACCCGCAATCCGTGGAACCCCGACCACACCGCATCGGGGTCGTCCGGCGGTGCCGCTGCGCTCGTCGCCGCGGGCGTTTCGCCAATGGCGCACGGTGGCGATGGCGGCGGATCGCTGCGCCTTCCGGCCTCGGCGTGTGGGCTCGTCGGGCTCAAGGCCAGCCGTCATCGCCTCATCGGCCTCGAAGGCGACGACAAGATGCCGGTCGAGATCAGCGTCGCCGGAGTCATGAGCTGCACCGTTCGCGATACGTGCACGTTCATGGCTGAAGCCGAACGTCATCACCACAGTGCGAAGCTGCCGCCGCTCGGTCTGGTGGATCGGCCACTCGATCGGCCGCTGCGCATCGGCGTGCTCGTCGACGTGCCAACCGACGCTGTTGTCGAGCCACAGGTCCGTTCCGCCGTAGACGACACCGTCAACCTCCTCGAATCGCTCGGTCATCGGGTCGACGCCACCGAGTCGCCGATCGGCCAACAGTTCGAGCAGGACTTCATCCTCTACTGGGCGTTCCTGGCGCTCTCGCTACAAAAGGGTGGCCGCAAGATCATCCACCCGGACTTCGATGCCTCCGGCCTGTCGCCATTCGTGAACGGCCTCTCCGACTTCGCCCTCCGCAACCTCTATCGACTGCCAGCAGCGGTGCGTCGACTGCGGCGCTCAACCGAGGTGCTCACCAAGGGCTTCGGCTCGCACGACCTGCTCCTCACCCCGACGGCGGCGCGACGCACACCCGAGCTGGGCTTCTTCGACATCAACCAACCGTTCGACGCGCTCATGCCGAAGATGGCGCAATGGGCTTGCTACACGCCGATGGCCAACACCAGCGGCCTGCCCGCGATCTCGCTTCCGCTCGGCCACGACGACGAACTGAACCTGCCGATCGGCATGCAGTTCCTCGGCCGCATGGGCCAAGAGCGACTGCTGCTCGAGCTGGCGCTGCAACTCGAAGCCGCGCAGCCGTTCCGACGTTTGGGCTGAGGTATCAGCCAGCAGTATCAGCCAGCAGTGATGCGGAGCAGCACGTCGCCCTGCGGCGGGCAGACGCCCCGGCCGTCGCAGTTGCTCGTCATCACATAGAGCCCGCCAGCGCCATCGGGCACGACGGTGCGCAGACGTCCGAACTGGTTGAAGAGGTGCACCTCGTGCGACACGACCGCATGGGGAGGCTCAGTGGCGAACTCGACGCTGTGGAGATGGCGCCCGAAGTCGCGACCGACGGTCGTGAACAAGAACCGATCGGTGAGCTCGGGAACCGCGTCGTCGCGGTAGAACGAGCCTCCGGTCGGCGGAACCGAGTTGTTCCACGTCAGTGCAGGTTTGACCGCACCGGGGGCGTCATCGCAACCCCAGGCCAGCGGCCAACCCAGGTTGTCGCCAGCCTGGACGACGTTGACCTCGTCAAAGCCCCGCAGCTCAGGCATGTCTAGCTCGAGGCCCGACGGACCGTGGTCGACGACCACCAGGTTGTGGTCGTCGAGCCAGTCGAAGCCTTGCGTATTGCGGATGCCACTCAGAAAGATCGGGCTCGTCGGATCGGGATTGTCCGGTGGGATCGAACCGTCGAGGTCGAGCCGGAGCATCTTGCCCGCAAGCGTGTTCGGGTCCTGAGCCTCGGAAGGCTCGAAGGCGCCCACGCCGACGTAGAGCATGCCGTCGGGCCCGATCCGCATGCGGCCACCTTGGTGATGGACCCCTGCTGGTAGCTCGTCGGCGATGATCCGGTCGAGTTCCGCGCTGCGGCCATCTGGGGCAAGCAGATAGCGCTCGATACGCCCGGTGAAGCGGTCCGGCTCAGGTTCGAGGTTGTAGAAGAGGTAGAAGAGCCGGTTCTGGGCGAAGTCGGGGTGCAGCACGACGCCCAGCAGCCCGCCTTCGGGGCCGAGGAGGTCGA
>CAZEMU010000208.1:3553-4923 GCA_964513315.1 uncultured Acidimicrobiaceae bacterium
TCGATCCGAGGCACCGGGGTGGGTGGGACAGGCATCGGCGGCACTGTTGTCGGGGGAACTGGCGTTGGCGGTACCGGAGTCGGAGGGACGGCGGTCGGCGGCACTGTTGTCGGAGGAACTGGCGTTGCTGGTTCGGGGGCAGCGGGCGCTGGGGCCGTCGTTGCTGGGGCCGTGGTTGCCTCATCGTCTGAGCTGGTCGCAGCGACCGGGGCGTCTTCGGATGAGCCGCAGGCGATCGCTGCCAGTGCGATGGCGAGCACCACGGCCGCGGCTCGGAATCTGATCAAGCCACCAGGACGCATGCCCCCGATGTTCGCAGACTTCGGTGTCGTTGCGGGCTCAGGCACGAAGTGGCGGGTGTGGCCGTTCTGGAGCCAAATCTCACGCTTGGTGGTGAGGAAACTCACAGGGCGCGCAAGGGGTGGGTGGGCGTGGGCCGTCTGCAAAGACGTCATTGCGGCGTGATTCGGCGACAAGTACACCGAAGACATGGCAGTTCGTGCGTTCCTTCTTTCGGTCCTCGTTGCAGTGGCAGCAGCGGTCGTTCCCGCCCTTCTTCAGGACGACGACGTTCACGCCGCCGAGGCCCGGCGCACGCTCGAAACCGCCACCGACGTTCAGGTCGAAGCCAATTCGGGCGATGACCCGGAGCCTGCCCAGAATCCGGCCGCCGCAGCGCCGATCGAAATTGCGGCCGACGATCAGGCCGAAGACGCCGAAGTGGCCGACTCTGCTGCCGAGCAGCTGGAGCCCATCGAATTCACCGAGCGCGCCGAACGTGCCGCTCCAACCCCCGCAACGCCAGCCACCACGACACCAGCCATCCAGACCAGCGAGCCAGTCGCCGCAGAGCCCGCACCAGAAGAAGCCGCTGAGCCGCCGGCGGCGGTTGTCGTCGTCGCTGCCGCAGCGCCAACCGAACCGGCTGAGCCGGTCCCAGCGGAAGGACCGGCAGTTGAAACTGCGGTCGATGCAGCCCTCTTCGCTCCCGTTGCCGTCGCTGGCTACTCAATCGGTGACCTCGCTGCCCAGAGCCCGCAAGCTCACGATGCCCAGAACGCGACCCTGCAAACGGGCGACACAGCCGATCTCTTCCCGGCCGACTACGACGGTGACCTCAACGGCGACATGGTCGAAATCCTGATCCCGTCGGTTGGACAAGGCGCCCTGTTCCCAGCTGACTTCGACGGAGACCTCAACGGCGACATGGTCGGCATCGTGATTCCTGACGGTGCTCCGTTCCCGGCAGCGGGCTGAGCCGGAACCAGCGCCGAGCGACGACCGCCACGGGCGCGCGTCCCGGGCCGCTGTGCCCTCAGCATCTAGACTTCGTCAGTGGGATTGAGCCTGGGACGGGCGGACGGCGGAAC
>CAZEMU010000209.1:0-4884 GCA_964513315.1 uncultured Acidimicrobiaceae bacterium
CGAGCGCCCGAACGCGGTCCCGAAAGGCCTCGTCGAGCCGGGGTGCGATCTCGTGTTGGCTGAGGCGGTGCACGATCGTCGCGGCCTTGATCAACGCGTTGTCGGCGTCGTAGGGCATTGAACCGTGACCGGGTGATCCGGCGATCTCGAGGTGGCGAAACGCCGCCTGCTTCTCGCCATTCGTCAACAACACGAACGTGCCCTCGTCGGTGAACGTCGGCGTGCCGCCGTACTCGGTCAGCACGTAGTCACAGCCAACTGCGTCCCAGTGATGGTCGACAATGTGGCGAGCGCCGAACACTCCCCCGGCTTCTTCGTCGGCGACACCGAAGTAGATGATGTCGCCGGGGTAGCGACGTTCGCTGCGCACGATCTCGCGGAACGCGACCAGCATCGACGAGGTCAGGTTCAACATGTCGACCGCGCCGCGGCCCCATACTTCGGGCGTGCCATCGGCGGCGGTGATCAGCTCGCCGCCAAACGGGTCGTTGGACCAGCCGTCGGGGCTCACCGGCACGACGTCGGTGTGGCCCATCAAACACAGCGTGGGCGCGTCGGGATCGGTGCCTTCGTAGCGGGCGATCATCGAGGTACGGCCTGGAGCGGGCTCGATCATTTCGATGTCGACGGGAAGCCCATCGAGTTCATCTCGCAAGAGTCGAGCGTTGCGGTCCTCGTGACCGGACGTCTCGGTTCCCTCATTGACGCACTGATTGCGGATCAGCTGCTGCAGCAGCGCGACCGTCTCATTGGTGAGTTGGTCGTTCGGCATCGCCCCTCCTCGTCGGAGGGTTGATTGTGGCAGAGAAGGAAACGTCTGAGTCGTTCAGCGATCCCGATCGCGAAGATCGACGACCGGTCGAGCTTGCAGAAGCGTTGCGGGCGCCTCGCAACGCTGCGTCAAACCTCGGAAAGCACGTTCGCGTCAGACGTCCGGACATCGACTCGATTGCCGCGGATGGCACGCCGACGGAAGCCTTCGGCGATCAGGACTCCGAGCGGTGCAGAGAACCAGATGCAAATCAAGATCGTCGCGGCCTCGATGTTGCGCAGGATTGGTCCGAGCACGAACAGCATCACCCGGAACAGCCAGAAGGCGCCCCACATCGAACCGAGGTACCGCATCATCCAGATGCGGTGACCGGCGATGTCACCGGAGCGGGCCGTCGTGACGGTCTTGACGCCACAGCCGAAGACCACGAATGCCATCGACCAGAACCCGAACATGGCGAGCGGGCCGCCGTACTCCTCGACCGATCCGTGCTGGGCGGCGAGCACGACTGCAGCGAGCGTGCCGATCGCGTTGGCGCTGAAGCCGACGCGTCCGAGCAGACGATGTCGGCGAGCGTTGGCTGCGCCACCCGTGCCGGGACGGTAGAGCTGCACGTGCGCGAGCACGAACGCGACGGTGTTGAACGCGATGTGGCCGTAGAGCAGGTTGGTGCGAGAGGTTGGCCCGTTCGCGAACCGGTCGTGAAAGGCAACACCCCAGGACGGATGCGTCTCGTAGGTGTCGCCCCACGTCGTGCATGCGTTGTCGACACAGGTCGCGAGTGCCGCGGGAATCTCGCCGCTGTCGCTCGACACGCCGAGGTTGTCAAGCACGTCGTACAAGCTGATGAAGAACGCGATCGCGTCCGGTTGACCCTGGACGAAGTAGCCGATGTTCAGGAACAGCATCAGCCCGATGCCGAACATCAGGAACGGCCGGTACGACGCCTGGCGCAGAGCGACGAACAGCATCGCTGCCCACACCACGAGCGCTCCGTAGAACGCCAGCACAAGCAAAGGCATGACCTCTCCCCCCTTTGATCGGTCAGGACACCGAAGTTAGCACTGGGTCGTCGAACGCTCTCCAGTGATGGTCAGCCGAAGAAGCCTTCGGGCTCGAGCTGGCTCGGGCCAACGTGCTTGTCGAGCCACGCGTTCATCGCGTCGCCCGCTTCCCACGTCTCGCGGATCCGGGTCGAGGCCCGCTTGGTGTGGAGCCACTTCGGCGCGCCGAAGTCTTTGGATGCCATCAGGCCCTTGCGGCGAAGAATCTCGATCCTCGGATGGTCTTTGGGATAGCCACGCGGCGCTGTCTTCAACTCGCTGATCGCGCCGATGCGGAAGCCGCGGCCGTAGCCGTCCATGATGTCGACCAGTTCGCCACCAAGCGCATCGTCATCGACGGCTTGTCGAAATCGTTCGAGCTGATCCTTGGCCATCGCGTAGTAGCCGGTACCGGCCATAAGGCCCTCGGCCGACAGCTGGAAGTAGTAGCCGGCGCCGCCTTCGCCCTCGGTGTAGGCGCCCTGGTGCGTCTTGTAGGGCGGCTTGTTCTTCGAGAAGCGCAGGTCGTTGTGCGGGCGGAACAGATGAAAGTCGCCGTAGTCGCTGAGCGTCTCGGCCAGCTCGGTCACGGGCCCTCGGACGACGGCTTTGAATCGCTCCTTGTTCTGTTCCCAGAACGCCTTGGAGTTGTCCGCATCGAGCTCGTCATAGAACGCAAGTGCATCGGTCGGGATCCCAGTGAACGCCATGGGGAAACGTTACTCAGCCCGGCGTGCGGGTCGAGGAGCCGCAGTAGCCTCGCCCGATGAGCGAACCATCACCGAGGCAGCGCGTCGAACGAGCGGTCGAGCTTTTGGCGTCGTCGACGATGCGCATCGAGCAGAACGTTCGGATCCCGAGTCGTGGTGATCTGCAGTCTGCGGTGCTCACCGGTTGCATGCGTGATGGTGCTGCGACCGGGCTTGCGCTTGAAGGTGGCGGCGAATCGCTCACGTTCTGGATCGGTGATGAGCAGGGTGCAATCGATCTCCGGCCCGTCGGCGCCGAAGCGCTCGAATCGCTCTCGGTCGCGATTCCCGGGATCGACAAAGGCCTTGTTCAGTGGGACCGCTCGAACCATCAGGCGGAGCGAACGCTCCGGGAGTTGCTTCGCCTGCATCTGACATGTGATCCAGCGCGGTGGCTGCATCTGTTCGAGGTACTGGCTGACGGCGTCGAGACGAATCCGGAACAGGCCGCATCGGTTCTCGTGGGCACGCCGGTGTGGCGATTGCTTGAGCTGCTCGGGCTTCCGCCTGAGTTGTTCGATGACATCGTGCGGAAGATGGCGCTCGACAACGGCATGTATCCCGCCGACGAGATGGTTCGCCATCTCGTGAACCGGGACGAGCCGCGGGTCGGCAATCTTGGTGCTGCGATTGCGGCCGCCTTTGCCGAGGACGGCTCGATCCACATCGTGCAGATCGTCGTCGACCTCGCGCCGTGGCTTCATGTCGTCCGCCCTGATCTGGTGCCCGGCGACACGTTCCCGATCGTTGCGTGGCAGACCTACGAGCCAGTGGACGACGACGAATCGGTGCATGAGGTCGCCTTCCCCGGTGACGCGCCGGACATCACGGCTTCGCTCGGTGCGCTCGTGCCACCTGACGAGGAGATTCGCCAGCTTCTCGCGCAAGAGCACTCGGCGCCCGGCGCCGCGTCGATCCCCGATGGCTCGATCCGGGTCGACCCGAACATGATCGAAGACCTCCGAAGCCAAAGCGGCGCCATGTACTTCGTCTTGAGCGACGCCGACCCAGTCGCTGCCCCCGGTGCGATCTCGGCGATGATCGACGCAGTACGAGCCGTACGTCATCCCGACGAACCAACCGAAGCGTTGGCGAGCTACGTCAGCGCACCGACCATGACCGACGACGGCGGCTGGTTCTTCGCCGATATCTCCGACGTGGAAGAAGAAGACGAGATCCTCGTCGAGCTAGTTGCTGGCGTGGCCGTCGCCGCAGAAGGCCTGCTTGAGCACGGCACCGTCAGCGCGACACCACCAGCCAGCGAGACGGCTCAGCAGCCAGACGAGCGTTAGACCAGCACTACCGCCCTTCGGTCGACCCGGAGCCGAGCCACTACCGTCGGACGTATGCCCGCGGCGAATCCGAGCGAACTGAGTTCACAAGCACTGAGTTCACAAGCACTGCGTGCGGTGACCGCAGACGAGTCGGCTGCGTTTCACCGCGACGGAGCGGTGCTCATCAAGCAGGTCTTGCCACCGGACTGGGTCGCCGCGGCTGCTGCGGGCCTCGATGCTGCGATCGCAACGCCAGATGGCATGTCGACCGACATCGGCGCCTTGCGTGTCGATCAGTTCCCGGCCGCTCGCAGCAGTGAGCTGGGCAGCTTGGTGACCGAAGGGGTGCTCGCCGAGGTCGTCGGGTCGACGCTTGGTGCGCCGGTGTCGTTCTATATGGACCAGCTCTTCTTCAAGCCAGCGGGGCACGTGCCGCCTACGCCGTGGCATCAAGACACCTGCTACTACAACGTCGACGGCCACGATCTCATTCGAGCCTGGGTCTCCCCCGACGAGGTCCCTCGGGATCTGAGTGTCGAAGTCGTCCGTGGCTCGCATCGGTGGAACACGACCTACGCGCCACTTGCGGGCCGTGACGCCGACCGCGACGAAGACGCCCGCGAGGCGTTCGCGGCGGCCGAAGCCGAGGTCCAGGCGGGGACCGCTGCTGCGCCCGTGCTTGGGGCCGACGCCCACGAGGAATGGGACTACTTCAGCGGCATCCGCGATCAGCGTCTTCCACCGGTTCCTGACATCGACGCAAGCCGCGCCTCGTTCGACATTCTTGGCTGGCACTACGAGCCGGGTGACGTGCTGCTGTTCCACGGACACATCCTCCATTCGGCGCTCGGGGGCCGCGTCGCCGAGTCGTCTCGTCGGGCCCATGCCTCGATGTGGGCAGGCCCTGACGTGCACTATCTGCATCGGGCGGGCCAGATCATCCCCGACCCGGTTGCGCTCTATGAGCACCAGCCGCAATCCGGGCAGCCGTTGACGGATTTCCCCGATGTGTTTCCCATCCGGTGGAGTCCCGAGCAGAACTGAAT
>CAZEMU010000210.1:0-4831 GCA_964513315.1 uncultured Acidimicrobiaceae bacterium
TCTACCCGGTTGTGTTCATCGACGCGTTGGTGGTCAAGATCCGTGACGGTCAAGTCACCAACCGGCCCGTGTATGCCGCCATAGGCGTCACTGTGGACGGCAAACGAGACATCCTCGGGCTGTGGATAGGTAACGGCGGCGAAGGCGCCAAGTACTGGCTGCAGGTGCTCACCGAAATCAAGAACCGCGGCGTCGATGACGTGTGCATCGTCGTCTGCGATGGGTTGAAAGGCCTGCCCGAATCAATCGCTGCGACCTGGCCAATGGCCATCGTCCAGACGTGTGTGCTGCATTTGATCCGGAACACGTTCCGGCTTGCCGCACGCCAGGACTGGGACAAGATGGCCAAGGACCTGCGGCCGGTCTACACCGCTATCAACGAGAACGAAGCATCTGCTCGCCTCGATGAGTTCGACGAGATCTGGGCTGAGAAATATCCGGCCATCCGAGGCTTGTGGAACAACGCATGGGAAGAGTTCATCCCGTTCCTTGACTACTCACCAGACATCCGCCGGGTGATCTATTCGACAAACGCGATCGAGTCGCTCAACGCGAGATTCCGAAGAGCGACACGAGCCCGCGGCCACTTCCCGAACGAGAACGCCGCGATGAAGTGTCTCTACCTGGTCGTGCGCTCACTCGACCCGAAAGGCACTGGCCAGGAGCGCTGGATGAACCGCTGGAAGCCGGCACTCAACGCCTTCGCCATCACCTTCGAAGGGAGACTCTTCTAGAATCACACCCGCTCACGAACACGTAATCGGCCAGGCCAGTTACACCGTTCGTCTGACAGTCCCTGAACCCTCGACTACGGGTCTGACGAGGTTTGGTGCAGGATCCTGAGTTGGTGGCCGTCTATTTGTTGAGTAGGGCGAGTATGTCGGCGAGTTGTTCGTGTTCGTTTTTGGGGAGGCTTTTGAAGAAGTTGGTGTGGTTGATGACTAAGGCTTGGTAAATGTCGTCGACGATGTGTGCTGAGTCGGGGTTGAGGATGATGTGGTGGGTTCGGCGGTTTGTTGGGTGTGCGATTCTTGTTATGTGGCCGTGTTTTTCGAGGCGGGTGAGTCGGCTTGAGACGGTGGCGGGTTCGAAGTCGAGGTGTTGGGAGATGTCTCGGCTGCTGATTCCTTGGCCGTTGAGGTGGCGGAGGAGTCCGAGGATTCTGAAGTCTTCGATTTTGGCGATTCCCTGGTTTTTCCAGGGTTTGATTGTGTTGTTGTGGCTTTTGGCGAGTTCATCGGCGGCCCGGATGAATCTGATTGCCACAGCCGCGGCTGTGGCGTCGGCTTCCGGGACGAGGTGGGCCCAGTTGTGGGCTGTCCATGCGGCGAAGTTTCGGTGGATGTCGTGGGGGTTAGTCATCGGGGTTGAGGTTGTAGATCATGGTCTCGAGTGCCGTCGCGACGTGCGCTATCTGGGTGTCTGACAGGTCCTGGAAGATCGTTTTGCGGCCAGCGGTAACGGCTGTGACGGCTTCAGCGGCGCGCTGTTGGCCTTCGGGTGTTAGGGCGTTTGTGTGGACTCGCCGGTCTATTAGTGACGGGATGCGTTTGATCATGCCGGTCTGGACGAGGCGGTCGAGCCGGTTCGACATCCCTGCTTTGGAACCCCCGAGGTCAGCAACAAGGTCAGCGTTGGTAAGCCCTTCTTCTCCGCTTCGCCGCAGTAGAGCCAACAGTCTGAAGTCGTCGATGCCCACCACGCCGTCGACCTCGAATCGGCGTAGCGACTTCTCGTCGAGTGATCGTTGAAGTTGGTAGAGGCGCGAGAACCGCACTGCCACCTTCATCTCATCAGCGTTCAGCACCATTTCTGGAAGCAGTTCTTGCCACTGGGTGGCTGCTTTGGCAGCGAAATCAGTCACGTTCAGAAGCTAGCACTAATCGAGATCGTTCACAAACAAACGATATTAGCCCTTGACTGTCCGATGCTTCATCGATATGGTTAGATCGTTCCTCAACGAACAACTGTACAAACTCTGAAAGGCATCGAAATGAGGACCCGCAACAATTCCATCGTCGCAGTAGCAAAGGTCTTGCTGATAGCTCTGTTCGCCGCGATGACTATCGCTGTGGCTGCACCTGGAGCATCGGCAGCTAGCGACGGTAGCTGTGGCGGTGGCGAGGTGTGCCTTTACCGCAACTCAAACCTGACCGGCCAGATCTACGACACGGCAGGCTCGATCTCGACCTACAACACCGTCGACTTCTTCAGTTGCTCTTTCGACTGCTCGGTGAACGACGAAGTGTCCTCATTCAAGAACAACGGTTTCTCATGTGAGGTCACCCTCTACAAGAACGCTTCGTATGGTGGCCCGAATACGACCTTGGACCTTGGCCAGTGGACGAACATGACCGGCACGCCGATTGGTAACGACGAAGCCAGCTCACACCTCTGGTGCTGATTAGACCAATGAACAACTTAAGCCGCCTGGTGCTTTTAGCGGCACTCGCACTTGCGGCGGCCCTCACCGGATGCTCTTCTTCGAGCACCGAGGAGCCGCCGCAAGCGAGCGCCGCCACTTACCCAATCACACTCGAAATGCGAGAACTTGAACAGGTCGTTGGCCTCCGCGACGTAGCGGTTGAGATCGAAACTGAACAATGCATGATCAATCAAGGCTTCCCCCGAGTCGACCGGGTGAGTTTCGCCCAGAACCGCCTCGACCGGCCCACAGCAGCGCCCCTGCAAGCATGGACCAACGTGCGCCCAGACTCTGACACCGCAGCCGAACTCGGCTTCAACTCACTGCCCATCGCCTCACTCATCGAGAACTCAAGCCAACAACCCACCTACCCCGAACTCGAAGCAATGACCGAAGCCGAACAACAAAACTGGCATACCGCTCTTCTCGGAACTCCCGACGACACCATCTCCTACTCGGGCCCCGGCGGTATCTCCGGCGGTTTCGCCGCCGGAGGCTGCTACGGCACCGCCCGACTGGCACTCTTCGAAGCTGCAGATGGCGGATTTGGATCATTCCTAGTGCAACGCTCAATGCTCGAGAACCTTAGAAACGACGTCTACGAGCGAGTCGAGTCCGGGAGCGCCGTGCGTGATGCACTGGAAGACTGGCGCCGATGCATGTCAGAAGCCGGCTACGCCGAATACCAAGAACCGAACGAAGTCGTTCCGACCCTTGCACAGCTCGCAGCGAGCAGCGACAAAGAAGGCGAACTCGCACTCACGGTGATTGACGCCGCCTGCTTTGATGAATCACAGCTCATTGAAACCTGGGATGCCGAGACAGCTCGACTCGAGAACGAACTCTCCCAAACCGACCAGTTCGTCACCATCAAGACATGGGGCGATCAGAACTACCCGCTACTCATAGATGCATTCTCCCCAATCATCGACGCACGACAAAACGGCACTGGCTAACCCCACCGCCACCCACTGAACGCCCTTCCCAAGACACTCTTGCCAACAAAGGAGCAAGCCATGAACACCGGATTCCGCACACTGCCCACCGATCTCGACTTCGCCCGGCGCAGTGCCAAATACCTCGCAGAGAGCGGGTACCCGCGGTCCCAGATTGAAGCAGCGCTCGTGCAAGAACTCGCCATCACCCCACCTAAGGCAGCAGACATCATCGCGGCCATCGCTGCCTGAGCACCTCTTGATGCGCTTCGCTCTACTGACGCTAACCCTGCTGCTCACTGCTGGGTGCTCGGGGCAGAATCCAACCACAGAGCCTGCACCAATAGTCCAGGACATGATCGCAGACATCACAATCCCAGAGTCGCTTGACGCCGGCGCATTCCCCAAAGGCAACGAGGATTCTGACCGCTACCAACTCGGCCTACAAGTCACCCGAACCATCACATGCACATGGCTCGACCAATGGGTCCAAGCAATAAGCGCTGATGATCAGGCGAACATCAACGGCGCCGAACAGGCCATGAACGACTCCCACGATTGGGCGATCCTCAACGAAATGAGCTTCACCGGAGACTGGCCGAAGGCCATATGGATAGTTGCAGACGCAATGAACAGCGACAGCAAAACCCTCAACAGCGTCCCAATAGCCGACACCTACCAAACAACCCTCGGCTGCCCAGACTGATAAACCAGGGTCTGCCCCTGGTTTAGTTGATGTTCCTATTTCGAGGCTTCGGTCTCGGCAAGGATGGACATCATGGGAAAGCCATATCCAAAAGAGTTCCGCGATGACGTGGTTCGTCTCGCCCGCCAGGGCGACACGTCGTTCGTTCAGTTGGCGGAGGATTTCGGGATCTCCGAGGCCTCGATTTACAACTGGATGAAACAGGCCGACATCGATGACGGTGTCCGACCCGGGCTCACCGAGAAAGAGGCCGAGGAGCTCCGCGAGGTGAAACGGCGCAATCGGGTGCTCGAAGAAGAGAACCTGATCCTGCGCCGCGCGGCGGCGTTCTTCGCCAAGGACATCTCCCCAAAATGACGTACCCGCTCGTCGAACAACTCGCCGCTGAAGGTGTGCGCGTTGCTTCGTCGTGTCGGGTTCTCGGCTTCACAACCCAAGCGTTCTACCGCTGGCGCGCCCAGCCATATTCAGACCGTGATTGGGACGACGCACACCTCGTGAACGCGATGCTCGACATCCATCACGATGACCCCGAGTTCGGGTATCGCTTCATTGCTGATGAACTCGAACGAGCCGGCTGGCACGTCTCGGAGAATCGGGTGCAGCGGCTGTGCCAGGACAACAAGATCTGGTCCAGGACCTCAAAGAAGCGGGGCCTGAACCGCAAAGCAGGCCCGCCAGTTCATGACGATCTGATCGACCGTGACTTCACCGCTGCTGAACCAAACCATCGTTGGGTTGGTGACATCACCGAGCACCCCACAG
>CAZEMU010000211.1:0-4716 GCA_964513315.1 uncultured Acidimicrobiaceae bacterium
GCCGTCGCAAGCCAGCCGTCGACGAGTGCCCTGTTCTCGCTGATCCACTGGGCGGCGATTGCCTCGACATCGGCTTGGGCGCCGTCGGAGTTGCTCAGCGCAACACCAGCGATCGCCAAGTCGATCAGTGGAGGAGCGAACTCGTTGAAGAGTGCTTCGGCGGCCGGGTTGTCCTCGAGCCAGACGGTGTTCGCCGTGATCTCGATGTCGGCGGCCAGCCAGCCGAGCTGGCAACCGTCAGGGCCTTGCAGGCAGGTGTCCGCGCCGAGGCCGGTGTAGCCGACCTGGCCGTCGCGGATCTGGGCGTACTCGCTGCCGCCCTCGTTACCCAGCGGGTTCGAGTCATCGAGCACCGAAGCTTCGTTCATCGAGAGCCACATCGTGACCTCGCCGGGGACCGCTTGGGCCAGGTAGCTGGTCGGCGTCCACGTGTACATCACGGCTGGCTCACCCGCGAGTGCGAGGTCGAGGAACTCGGCGAACATGGCGTCGTAGCCCGCTTGGGTCTGCTCGAGGTTGTCCCATCCGGCGAACGCAATCTGGCTCTGCATGATGTCGTCGCAGGTCCAGTCTTCGGGGCAGCCGTAGAACTCGCCCTTGCCGTTGCCGTCGCTGTCAAGCGCGCTCCAGAGTGCCTCGTCGGCGTTGATCTGGTCGAGGGTGGTGATGCCGGCTTCGTCGGCCCAGGACTTGGTGATGAGCATGCCTTGCAGGCCGCCGCCGGGCATGAGCGAACCTTCGAGCCGGGTGAGGTGGTCGCCAATCGAAGTGCCGTCGGTGCGCTCACCTTCCCACCAGCTGAGGTGGCCCGGATACCAACTGTTGGCCCAGAAGTCGATGTCGCCCTCGGCCATCGTTTGGTAGGCCAGGTCAGGAGCGAACTCGAAGTCGTCGGGGCTGGACACCTCGTAGCCGAGCTCTTCCATCAGGTCGTGCAGGATCTGGGCTTGTACGTAGCCCGAGGACCAGTTGCCTCGTCCGAGGTTGGCGGACTTCCCGGCACCGGGCATTGCCGGGTCGGCGTCGCTGGCGTCGGCGGTCGCGCCATCGCTCGCGGTGTCCGATGCGGCCTCGGCAGTGTCGACCGTGTCGGTCGTCGCATCGCTTCCGCAGCTCACAAAGATGAGCGCGGCAATGGCAAGGAGCGCGCACCAGCGGCGCGCCACGTGGGTCGACATAGTCCCCTCCTGATGGTTGTCGAAGGCCGTACAGACACGGCCGTCATCCACTGTGAAGAAGCGTTGTCCAGCGCACCAGTGGTGTTCTGGCTATCGTCACATACCTGAGAGTTATGTGACATAACAAGTAGTTATGGTCCCATTCCGTCAGCTTGGGGAGGCAGGCGCAGTGGGTCCGAGGGGGAGCGATGAGACCACTGTTGCGACAAGTGCCGCAGCTACAGCGATTGGCGGTGTTCGAGGCCGTTGCCCGTCTTGGCACCTTTACCGCCGCCGGGGCGGAGCTCGGCATCTCGCAGCCCGCCTGCTCCAAACACATCGCATTGCTCGAAGACCAGCTCCATCTGTTGTTGTTCGATCGAAGCCAGGGACGCCCTCAGCTCACCGAAGATGGCGAGCGGCTCCACACATCGATTACCGGGTCATTCAACCAGCTCGAGCTGACCTTGAGCGAACTCCGCTCGGGGCTCGACGTCTTGACGCTGGCTGTGCAACCTGCGGTGGCCTCGAACTGGATCGCTCCGCACCTCGACGAGATCCACACGCTCATCGCGCCGTCGCGTCTGCACGTGGTCATCTTCGAACGGACGTCAGAACTCGACACGATTGCCCACGATGTGAGCATCCGGTTTGGCGACGGCAACGTTGCTCACATGCGCTCCGAGAAACTGCTGTCCGAGGTTGCGGTGCCCGCCGCTTCACCGGACTACGCCGACCGCCACGGTCTCGGTGTCGACACCGATCCGGCCCGCCTGCTCGAGTGCGAGCTGCTGGAGTTCGACAGCACCGGCCATGACTGGGCGACCTGGGCGCGGTGGTTTAGCGCCCACGGGCTGGCGTGGGATCGCCCCGAACATCAGATCGTCTACCGCGGCCATGCCAGCGTGATCTCGCAAGCGATCATGGGGCGAGGACTGATCCTCACGTGGAGTGCGATCCGCCAGGACATGTTCCGGATGGGCACGCTGGTCGAGTGTGGGCCCACGATGGTGGTGCCCGATCTCGGCCATCACTTGGTCTGGCCGGCAGCGCTCAGTCGTGATCGGGGGTTTCGGCGATTGCGGGGCTGGTTGTTGGACAACCGCCCGTCCCAGCCGGCGCCAGTGGTGTCGGGATCGACTGCCTGATCGTTCCCGTAGCGCCGGTCTGGGTGGGGAGGGGCTACGAGCGGGCTGAGCGGCGCACGTCGACGCGCAGTCGGTCGAGGCGGGCCCGGCTCTCGCTGAGCATGGCAATCGGCGCACCGCTGCGTCGCAGCTGCTGGTGGCGCTCGAAGGCTTCGAGCAGGTGGTGCAGGTGTGGGGTTGTGGTGTGCATGAGGCATCTCCTCGGGTGGGCCGTAGATCCATATTCACCTGCCCAACGCTGTGTGTGGCACGGAAACATGGCCTCTCGAAGCTGCTATACAGTGGGTTCCACTGTGATTGACGATGTAGACAGCGAAATCATCCGTGCCCTTCAAGCCAATGCTCGGCTAAGCAACGTTGAGTTGGGCCGTGCCGTCGGCTTGAGCCCGAACGCAGCTGGAGCGCGACTGCAGCGACTGATCCAACGCGGCATCATCAGCGGCTTTCACGCTGCCGTTGATCACGGAGCGCTTGGTCGACCGATCGAAGCGTCGATCGACATCTGGCTCGGCGAGGACCGCGATCGCGACGCGATCATGCACGTCGTTGCCGACGATGACCGGATCACCGAGTGCTTCCATCTGACCGGCCCGGTCGACTTCCGCCTGCGCGCCCGAGTCGCCTCAACCGACGATCTCAACGCGCTGTTGGTGCGGCTCCGGGTCGAGGGCGGCACCCGTCAGACCGACAGCCGGCTGCTCTTGGAACGGCTCTCGGTCCACCACGCATAGCCGCGTGCGATCGGGCGACTTCTTCGAGGGGCGCTCAGAGAGGCAGACTGGATTCGTCAGGACGACGAAGACAGAGGAAGCACCATGACCGAGGCCTGGATCATTGACGCATGCCGCACGCCACGAGGCGTCGGCAAGCAAGGCAAGGGTGGCCTCGCCCACCTGCACCCTCAGCACATCGGTGCGACGGTGCTGGCTGCGCTCGCGGAGCGCAACGACTTCGATACCGGCGACGTCGACGACATCGTCTGGGGCACGAGTGCCCAGGTCGGCGGCCAGTCCGGCGATCTCGGCCGCATGGCTGCGCTTGACGCCGGCTACGACACCAAGGCCAGCGGCGTGACCCTCGATCGCTTCTGTGGTTCGGGCATCACGGCTGTGAACCTCGGCGCCCATGGCGTTATGGCCGGTATGGAAGACCTGGTCATCTCGGGCGGCACCGAGATGATGTCGATGCCAAAGAAGGGTCTGCATCCGATCGGTTCCGACAACCCGCACCTGCGCGAGCTGCATCCGCAGTCACACCAGGGCGTGTGCGCTGACGCCATTGCGACGCTCGAAGGCATCCCTCGCGAGGCGCTCGACGCGCACGCTGCCGAGTCGCAAGCCCGCGCTGCGGTCGCAATCGCCGAAGGCCGCTTCGACAAGTCGCTGATTCCCGTGCACAACCGCGACGGTTCCGTTGCCCTCGACCGCGAAGAGTTCCCTCGCCCCGGCACGACCGCCGAGACGCTGGCCAAGCTCAAGCCGAGCTTCCCCGATCTGGCCGACTACCGCCACGAGGACAATCCGACGTTCCGTGAACTCATCAACATGAAGTTCCCGGACCTCGAGATCGAGCATGTGCACCACGCCGGCAACAGCTCCGGTGTCGTCGACGGCGCGGCCGCCGTTCTCATGGCGAGCCCCGAGTACGCCAAGGCGAATGGCCTGACCCCTCGTGCTCGCATCGTCGCGACGGCAACGATTGGCGACGACCCGACGCTCATGCTCAATGCGCCGGTACCTGCTGCCCAAAAGGTTCTGGCCCGGGCCGGCATGACGATCGATGACATCGACCTGTTCGAAGTCAATGAGGCCTTCGCCGTGGTCAGCGAGAAGTTCCAGCGCGACCTCGACCTCGACCGCAGCAAGGTCAATGTCAATGGCGGCGCGATGGCACTCGGGCACCCAATCGGAGCGACCGGCGCAATTCTGATCGGCACCGTCCTCGACGAACTCGAGCGCACCGACGGTCAGCTCGGCCTGATCACGATGTGCACGGGCGGCGGCATGGCGCCGGCAATCATCATCGAGCGCATCTGAGCGACCAGTTCTGAACGGGCGGCGACCCGAGTCGCGCAGCGCACATGGCCACTGAGGTGACCGAGACGTCCGTCCTCATCGTGGGCGGTGGGCCGATTGGGCTCACCGCCGCAACGCTGTTGGCCCAACACGGCATCGAGTCCGTGCTGGTCAACGAGCGGCCGACCACGAGCACCCATCCGCGGGCACGGTTCCTCGACGTCCGCACGTCAGAGATCCTCGACCAGATGGGGCTCTACGAGGCGGTCGCAGCAACGGGTCTCCCTCCCGAGTGGCTCGACTCGGTGCGGTACTCGACCCGGATGGATGCGCCCGAAGTGCTGCGACTGCCGACCCAGAGCTACGACTCGACCGTTCGCTCGATCAGCCCGGTCG
>CAZEMU010000212.1:0-4712 GCA_964513315.1 uncultured Acidimicrobiaceae bacterium
GGTATGGCGCTGGCGGCGATCCAGTTGGCGTCGCGGTTCGAGGCCCGCTCGGCCACCGTGCGGTCGAGTCACACGTTCGGCTTGTACCGGTTGGAGATCTTGGCGGCATTCGTCAATGCGCTGCTGCTGTTCGGTGTCGCGATCTGGGTGCTGATCGAGGCTGGTCGCCGGCTCTTCGACGAGCCCGAGGTTCTCGGCGTGCCGATGCTGATCGTCGCCGTCCTTGGACTACTCGCAAACCTGGTGGCGTTTGCGCTGCTGCGTGAGGGTGCGAAGGAGTCATTGAACGTTGAGGGCGCGTATCTCGAGGTGCTCGCCGACACCGTTGGGTCGGTCGGCGTCATTATCGCCGCCGTGTTGCTGGAGGTCTTTGGTTGGGGCTGGGTCGATCCCGTGATCGGGGCGCTGATCGGACTGTGGATACTCCCACGCACGTGGCGCCTCGGACGCCGAGCCGTACGGGTGCTGCTCCAAGCGGCACCCGATGATGTCGACCTCGACGCGCTTGCGGACGGCCTGGAGTCGATCGAAGGGGTCGTCGAGGTCCATGACCTGCACGTGTGGACGTTGACCTCGGAGATGGACGCCGCATCGGCTCATCTCGTCACCGCTGAGGGAGTGGAGGGTCATGGGGTGCTCGATCAGGCTCGCCACTTGCTCGAACACGACTATGGAATTGTCCACGGCACGTTCCAGGTCGAGCCCGACAGCCATGTCGGCTGCGAGGAGGTGACGTGGTGAACACTGCTGCGCTGGTGTTATTCGGTGTCTGGTTCGTGGTGATCTTCGTCGTGCGGTCCTGGGTGCATAAGCGTGAGACTGGCGACTCGGGCATCCGGCCCGGTGCGTTCGCCGCGGATGCATCGATACTGGAACGGGTTGCGTACGTGTTGTTGATCGTTGCATTCGCTGGTGCGGTCGGCGCGCCGATCGCAGCGATGGCCGGTCTGGAACCGCTTTGGGACAACAGCGCCGTGCGGTGGGTCGGCGCAGTCATGGCTGCTACGGGTATCGGATTGACCTACGCCGCCCAGGTCGGGATGGGCAGCGAGTGGCGAATCGGGATCGACCGCACCGAAGTCACCGGCCTGGTGACCTCGGGCGTCTTCGGTCTGGTTCGCAACCCGATCTTCACCGCGATGATCTTCACCGCGGTCGGCTTCGCGGCCATGGTGCCGAACGTCATCGCCATCGTCGCGGTGGTGTGTCTGGTGGTGGCGATCGAGATGCAGGTGCGCTTCGTCGAAGAACCGCACCTGCGCCGACTGCACGGGACTGGATATGAGCAGTACGAAGCGGAGGTGGGCCGGTTCGTCCCACTAGTCGGCCGCGCCGGAGGGCCTCGTCGGTGACAGTCAGCCGATTCCGCGTCGCCGCCATGGATTGCACCGCAGAGGAACAGCTCGTCCGCATGCGCTTGAACGAGATCGACGGCATCGAGAAGGTCGCCGTCGATCTCGACGCCCGGCAGGTGGCCGTGCAGCATCGCATCGAAACCGACGCAGTCGATGCTGCGCTGCAGTCGCTCGACCTGGGCACGACGCATATTGGCGACGGCGGGGAGCTCGACGCCGTGCCTGACAGTGGCCGTGAGCGACCGGCACTGGTATTCGCGTTGGTTGTGAACGCGGTGTTTTTTGTCGGTGAGCTCACCGCGGGACTGGTGAGCCAGTCGATGGGTCTCGTTGCCGATGCCCTCGACATGGGCGCGGACGCCGCGGTCTATGCGCTGAGTCTTCTCGCCGTCGGCACGAGCACGGTTCGCAAGAACCGGCTCGCCCGAACCAGCGGCTACCTCCAGTTCGGCTTGGCCGTCATCGGGCTCGGAGAAGTTGTCCGCAGGTTCATCAGCGACGACTCGCTGCCAGAGGTCGGGCCGATGATCGTGGTCTCGCTTCTGGCGCTGGCAGGCAACGTCGCCACGCTGGTCGTGTTGCGACGAGTCCGCTCCAGCGAAGCGCACTTTCAAGCGAGCTGGATCTTCACCGCCAACGACATCAAGGTCAACGCCCTCGTCATCGCCGCCGCGATCGTCGTGGCGTTCACCGACAGCTCAGCACCCGATCTGATCGCAGGCGCAATCATCTTCACGATCGTCGCCAACGGAGCCCGCCGAATCCTGAGACTCGCAAGCTGACTATCACGAAGGGTTGCGGCCCTCGCGGCGCCAGTCGGCCGACTCTGGTCGGTTTGCGGGGCTCGCGATGAACTCCGACGCGACCCGTCGACCGTCCTCGATCGGAAGGTACGTCTCGAAGGATCGGCTGGCCTGTTGGTCACGAAACGCCAGCGCATCAGACAGCGGCGCGCCTCTCGAGTGCCACGGCTCACTGTCGGCGTCCAGGAACAGGGCCACCGATGCGCTTGGATGACCAAGTCCGATTGTCAGGGCCACCTGCTCGGCTCGCAGCGTCACGAGTACCGGTTGGCCGCCGTCGTGTAGGTCGTCGAGGTACTTCTCGACGAGGCCGGGTGTCGCCAGGGTCCGAACCTGGTCGAGGCACCGGATCGTGAACTCGGGCAGCGGTTCGTCACCGTCATGGGTGAGCGGGCGAAGGTAGGCGGCTGCTTCGTCGTGATGGAAGTGGTTGGCCCAGCCCCACGGAGTTGCGCCGATGTGGGTGTCGGTGAGGTTGGGGTCTGCGCCGTGTTCGATGAGGAGTCGGGCCCGTGCCGGGTCGTTGGCTTCGGCCGAGTGGTGCAGCGCGGACTTGGTGCCGGATCGGTCGTTGATGTCGAAGCCGAGCTCGATGAGTAGCTCGAGCATCGCTTCATCTCCGGCTGAGACGTTTTTGACGAGCCCGGGGTGGTTGACGAGCAGTTCATCGAGCAACCCGGGTTCGCGATCGAGCAGCTGCGACATGGCATCGACGTCGTTGGTTCGCGAGTGTCGGAGCGCTTGCTCGGTCGGCGTGGGTGAGATGTCGACGCCAGCCTCGGCGAGTACATCCAGAACGGGTCGGTGGCCTTCGCCCGATGCGATGCGCGCCGGTGTCTGCTGAGATCGTCCGATGGCCCGGTCGAGGTCAAGGCCGAGCGAGATGAGGTAGCGAAGCACGGCTGGTCGGCTGCGTTTGCATGCGGCTTCGAGCTCGTCGTAGAGCAGCTCACCAGGGTGGCGAAGTTGATCACCTAGGCGGCGGTACCACGGGCCGTCCGTGTCGGTCCCCAGACCGAACTCGACCAGCAAATCGAGGTGTGATGGGTCGTCGTGGTTTTGGCCGCCGATGCCGTTGTTGTAAAGACCTTGGCCATCGTTGGGGTCGGCCCCGGCGTCGAGGAGAAGTCGAGCGATCGTGAGACGGTCGGCGGGTATTTGCTGGTGGCTCTCACCACGACCGAGCGCCCCGGTGAGCGCAGTAAACGGTGGGACGAGCCCTCGCCACAAGAAGCCCGCGTTGGGATCGGCGCCTCGTTCGATGAGTATCCGAACCGTCTCGACCAATGACCATTGTGTACGGTCGGTGTCGATGCGGGAATACGTGGCGTAGAGCAACGGCGGCCATCGATTGGGGCCGCACGGTTCGTTCACGAGATGCGGCTGCTCGTCGAGAAGAGCGGCGAGCGTATTGTGGTCGCCGACGGTCGCGAGGGCCTCGACCGATCCCGTCGCCACCGACGCATCTTCGGCCAGCATCCGATGAGCTTCGTCGATCCGATCTTGCGGGCTCGGACCATCCTCGGCGTAGTCATGACAAGCATTCTCGACAAACGACCGCTCCCCATCGAGACCCGTTTCGGCGTTCGGGGTGAACGAGTTCGCCGACACGACTGCGATGTGATCCCTAAGCCGTTCCCAGCTAGCGAAGCCGTAAAGCCGGGCGACGATCAACTGAGCATCAGTCGACTTGAACGACAGTCGCTGTTCGTCGTCCAGCTCCTCGGCCCGGAGGCGAGGGTGGAACTCGTCGACCATCGACAATCCGCCCGGGTCGCCGGACCGGATCAGGTCTCGAACGAGCTTCGCCTGTCCCTTGAGATGTTCGAGCGACGGGTTCTCGGGTAGAGGTGTTGATGGCACGGACGGGCCCCTTTCGTGTGTGCTCGGTGTCCGCACGATCGAGCCCGAAAGAGGAACCGATGTTCCAAGGCATGATCAACCAAATGCAGTTGGGCTTCGCCCTTTCCGCGGACCGGAAGCGCACTACCAGCGCTCAACCTCATCGTAGAACGTCGAAGACGCCCGTGCCGTAGGCTGAACACATGAAGGTGTCGCTGCTCTACTTCGATGACTGCCCCAGTTGGCAAACAGCGGCTGACCATCTCGATGTGCTCGCCACCGAGATCTCCGGCCTCGACATCGAGCGAGTTGTAGTCGACACGCCCGAGGCGGCGGAGCGGACCCGGTTCCGAGGTTCGCCCAGCATCCACGTCGATGGATCCGATCTGTTCGCCGACCCCGACGCACCGGTCGGCCTATCTTGCCGCATCTACCAGACACCCGATGGTGCAGCCGGGTCACCTACTCTCACGCAACTTCGGCGAGCCCTTGGATCAGCCGCCGACTACCAGTGATCTAGGCGCTCGCCGATGTACCACCGATGTACCTGAACCCCGGTAAACGACGGGGAACCACGGGGTCGAGCGGACAGGCGAATTCCTGCATACACAAGGGAATCCGCTAGTTCCCTGGCCACGCGACCCCTAGCGCATAGACCTCATAACCCGAAGGTCGCAGGTTCAAATCCTGCCCCCGCCACTCAGTAACAAAG
>CAZEMU010000213.1:0-4695 GCA_964513315.1 uncultured Acidimicrobiaceae bacterium
ACCGACGCCAGCGGGTCAAAATTCAGCCGACGTTGACACCTCTAAACCAGCATGGCCCCACGTTAGCGGGCGTCCGCTTCGCTTCGAAGCCTCTCGTACGTCTCGTCAAACAAAGCCCGGAGATTCTCTCTGCACGAACGGTCTGCCACGGCTACAGCGCGTTCTTGTTCCAACAGATCCGCGAGGCCTGGGTCTGACGCGGCAACCTCGTCGAGCCATGTGTCCTCCGCTGCACCCGAACTTGATCGGGACAACTCCGACAACAGCTCGGCACCTTCCTGTGTGCTCGCAAGCTGCCCGAATCGGGCGGAGACGGCCTCCAGGTAGTAACCCCGTATCTCCTCGGTATGGCCAACCGGATCGTTCGCCGCGGGCCGGTGGCCGCTATCGCGAAGGCATCGCGCCCAATCGGCTGAGAACTCAAGGTACTCGGGGCTCGACCGCAGCCGGTCGCGAAGGTCGAGCAGAGCGTCTTCGTCGAGTAGGCTTCCTACAGGAGTGACGTTTTGGCGGTACAACTCGCCCTCCGCAACGCAACCGCCTATTTGCGGCACGCCGTCGTGGGTGTGATCGGCGTCGCCGTGATCGTGATCGTGATCTGCTCCCGCTCCGTGGTCGTGCTCTGTCGCGTTCAGATATTCGTCTCCATAGAGGGCGCTCAGATACTGACGCCCGGAAGCCAAGTCCATCCCCGCGGGTAACGTCGCAGCCCCGAGTGAACTCGGCCTGAAACCGATCTGCAATCCGCGCTCGACACCGCCGTAGCCGCGCTTCTCCGCATCGGGGACGCGGACGGAAACCTCAAGGAAGTCGGTCCGCTCGATGAACTGTCGCCGTTCGTAGTCGAATCCTTGCTCCTGCATGCACAGTTCGACACGGTCCTCGACTGCATCATGAACGGCCTCTGTCCCAAGACCGGCCGAGGAAACCTCGTCTGGCTCATTCGGCGCGCTCGCACACGAACTCGTAAACGCGATGAGTCCGAGCACGCCCGAACCAATGAACTTCAGCCCTAGACGCACCAAACATGACCCAAGTAAGTCGTCTGCCAAGTGGATTGGTTCGTGCGATACCAGTCAGCGTCGCCCCAGCTTCCGGTGCCCATGTCCCAAAGGGACACGTATTGTCCTGGGCCGTTGTAGACCGTGTGCGTGTGCCCGTTCCAGACACTGCAATTGGTGCTCGCGCCTGCGTCGTCATTCGCAATACCGATAGCCGCAAGCGACGAAACGACGATAACCATAACAGCAAGCACTCGTCACAAATGTGACCGCACCATCTCAAAATTTCTCTTTGTTTCTCTTGAATAGGACAGTACATCCCGCCAGCTGCATGCGCAAGCGCTGCGAAGGTCGTTCCGCTTCGCTTCGCTGCAGGGGCTCCACCTTGCTCCGCGCCCCCGTCGACTCGTTCATTTCGGGCCCACGCCACCAGAAAGGGCGCCGGCAGATCGTCGAGCTTCAGAAGGTGACGTACCAACAGAGGCGGCGCTGGCCAGATCGGGGAAGCCCTGTCGAGTGCCGCCTCGACCAACCGGCTCCACGAGAGACCTCGAGAGTTCTGTGAGGCGATCGCCGCCTCGAGCGCCACCTAGATCAGCAACGATGACGACTTCGACAGGTTGTGGCGAAAACGACAATGGCGGGCCGGCTCCATCCCAAGAGCCAGCCCGCCAGAAAAGGGGCAAACATGAACGCCGATGAATCAGATCGACGAATCTCTACCGACCGCGAACGCAACCAGACCGAACACAGCTACTGGGCTTGCCCCGCATGCCGCTGCAACGACTCTCCTCGACGCCCGAACAGTCGTGCCGGTGCGACAGCCGCAGCAAGCACGACTACTGGGCCGTCTCCCACACCTCGTAGCCGTCGACGGTGGTCATATTTCGATGCCGACTGGTTCGCTGGCGCCGTTGGCGCTTGGGCTGGTGTCGCCGGCGAGTTCTCGATCGAGGTGCGAAGCGCGGGCCGATTCGACGAACAGTTTGAACTCCTCGGCTAGCTCGGCCGGGTAGGGGTAGGCGTATCAAATGGACGAAATCGGGCGGTTTCGAACGACGGCTGACTACTCACCGGACCGGCATTTCGGCGCGAGGCTTCCTCGGCCGACGACACGAACTGGTCGCCGATGGGATTAGAGGCTCCTTGGCCTATCAGCTCAGGTCCTTCGCGTCGAACACGTAGAAAATTTGTCCACCGCAGTTAGCTGTTGGCGGGACAAGGAATTCGGTTGGGACACTGCTATCGCGCCGCTCATCGCTCACTGCGTGGAGCATGAGTCCTACTGGGTTTGCTACGCTAAACACAGCGGTGGGTTCGGTGTTGAACAGCCAATCGGGATAGAGCCAGTAGGAGAGTTCTTGGCGTGACTGATCCCAGGCGGTCGCCCCTTCTTCCCATGCAAGCGGGATCCGGTCAGGCAAGTCATCGTTCGCGAAGATGCCCCTATCGGTGTCGTCTTCTACTTGCACCAAGTAAGAACACTTCTTGTCTTCATCAAACTCGAGGATGCCTCCCGCCAAGAAAGCGTCGTAACTCGCGCGTTCCGGAAGCTCGCCGCGAAGGTACTCATCGAGCGCTGGTGCGCCGTGGATACTCGCCATGTAGCGAGCGTACGAGTAGGAAACAAAGGGTGATTCGAGAACCGCAAGATCACCAGCACCGGCATTAGCGATATCGGCTTCGTCTTCCGCCAGCGCCTGATCGCCGCCGGGTTCGATCTGAACGGGTGACGGTCCAGGTGTCGCGGTAGTTTCGGTGGTCTCGGGAGATAGTGATCCGATGTCTGGTCCTGTACAGGCCGCACTTGTCATCAAAGCGACCGCTACCAGGAACAAGCAAGCACGAGACGTCACGTCATAAGTTCGAGGCCCATCGCCCACAACGCGTGATTAATAGGCGTATAGAACCAGCCGGATAGATTCTGGCTCGCAACTATTCCGTCTGCTGTTAGCCCCATGCTCACACCAGCTCCGCTATCTCCCGGCACGACTCGCGAGCCATTGATGGTGCTTGCTCCGTGGCTGACCTTGTGCTGGAACCCTACAACGGTGCCGTTAGCGTTGACGGACAGGCCGGTGCCAAGAATCTGATGGTCGCACGTACGGTTGATCCCATGGTCGTGCCATGAGACGTGCCCATAGACACAGACGAAACTGCCGTTGCCAGCCGTTCGAGTACCGGTCTGCGTTCGGTATTGCCACGACGATGCACGAAACTCGGGAAGCTCGATCCCATCCGTTTCGTAGAAGGCGTAGTCACCCCAATAGCCGTGGTGCGCAAACATCGGCCCGTAGTAGAGCCAATGCCACACGCCGATCTGGTTGTCCCGAATATGCGACTTTATGTCAGGGCTATCCGTACAATGTGCAGCGGTCGTCACCCCAGTCGTGCCAGCATTCAGATGACTTGCCGCAATTCTTGCAGTGAACGCTGAGGTACACCGTGTCCACTTCGTGCCGTTCCAGCCCGTGAGTTCCTCGCCGCCGCGAGCCGCAGTAAGTTCCACCCCTACTTGACCCGCCACCTGTTCAACAACAAAGTCCCGGGCCGCGAAGACCGTCGCGTCATGGTTGGTGGTGTTCGGGATGCCAAGAGGCTCGGCGCGAGCTCGATCTTGGGCTTGTCGGGGCAACTGCGACATCACCCGATCCAAACGCTCGGCTGGAATGTCTTGCGACACCTCGACCCTCAGTCGACCATCTGAAGTAGGGGCCACAGCGGTGACCAGACCAGCACCAGCCAACGCCTCGCCCGCCTGCAACGCTCGCCACGCCTGCTCCTGCCGGGTGTAAAGGGCTCCACCGCGAACCTCTACACCCGGAAAAGCAGCGAACTGGCTCGACGCCACCGTAGCGTCGCCGACGAGGTCGACTCGGGCGGTCTGAGCGAACGGATCGATCTCGAACCAACCGACAACCGGATCCAAATCGTCCACGATCCGGGACACGTCCTGCTGAAAACGAAGCGCAGCCAGACTCTCCGCAACGCTGCGACCCGTATCACGCGCCAGGATCTCCGCGTCGCGTCCCAGCGCTTCCTCAGCCGAACTCACTAGTGGCAGCTGAGGCCGGTCATGCAATGGCGGCGCCTGATCTGACCCCTTCCCAGGTGCAGGAGTAGGAGTCGGCTTCGGAGCCGTCTCATCGACGCCTTGACCACGGCTCTCGCGAGGGTCGGGTGGCTGAGCGCCCGAGGTCGCACCACCAACTATCAACAAGGCAACAGCCAGCAGGCCGACAACCAGCCCGCGGCCGATGGCGACGAGTGACAAGTTACCCGGCAAAGAATGAATCCGCCGATTACGCATCCCAACACACTGACGGATGATCGATCCAAATGTCAAGACTTCAACATCGGGTCTGGCTCGATTTCGGCGAGATCAACATGTAGCGTCACGAGACACATAGATGGTATGAATAGATCCTCAGTCATTGTTCCCCGAACCCCGAGGCTGCGAGACGCTCGGAAGGCAGTTCCAGCGGGTTCTTGGTGCAGAGAAGTGGCGAACCGGTCCAAACAACCGAATGTGTCGATCTGTGGGAAAACCTGTGAATTTGACGAAATCACAGATCGCCACCTTGCGCTGAGCCCTTGAGATCGGTCCAGTGACTATGCGATCTGAATGGCTCCGCTGTGACCGGCTAAGTCGGTGGGACCCGATTCGTTGTGGATAATAACCATTATCGTTGAT
>CAZEMU010000214.1:0-4660 GCA_964513315.1 uncultured Acidimicrobiaceae bacterium
CTTCTTCGTCTTCCATGGCGTCATCGTCCATGGCTTCTTCGTCTTCCATGGCGTCGTCATCGTCGGCGCTCAGCGCGTTTGATGAATCGCCCGCATCCGCGTCAGCGTCGCTCGAACTGTCGCTCGAATCGCTACCGCACGCCGCGGCCAACATTGCGAGCGCAAGTAGTAGCGCAAGCAGCTTTGTCAACTTCATTGACATCTCCCCCTCAAGAGTGATCGGGCGACCCCCCGGCCGTCCCATCTCTACTTTGGCACGTCTACCCCCGCCTAAACAATTGCTAATTGACCGTTCAATTAATTCCGTGAGGTCGTCCTATGGCGACGTCTGGGCGGCTGGATCCTGAACGAACCTTCGGTTTGGTCATAGGACGACGGGGTGCATGCGAGCCTCCCGCTTGATGACCAGGAGCAGGGGTAGCTGAGCGGTGAGCACGGTCGTGCGATGCAACTCGCCATGTTCCTAGTGATCGCGGCGGCCGAAGTGAGCGGTGTGTCCGAGCTCGTCCCGATCGAGACCTCATCATGTTCCTGGTCAGCGATTTCGGCCGCCATATCTCGGGCCAAATCATCGGCGTCGATGGCAACACCGAAACGCTGTATCCGCGGAGCTGAGTAGTCGCGTTAGGTCAGTTCGTGAATGACTCTTAACATTGCCCGCGTCGGCGCTGCGCCGACGCTGACGTGGAGGAGCCATGGAACCGACACCCGAAATTCTCAAGGACCTGCATCACCGCATGGTCCGCATCCGCAAGTTCGAAGAAGCCGCCGGCCGACTCGCTGAAGCTGGACGTCTGCCCGGCTTCCTTCATCTCTATGTCGGTGAAGAAGCCGTGGCGTCGGGCGTGTGCGTCGCGCTCGAAGACCGCGACCAGATCTCATCGACGCACCGAGGCCATGGCCACTTGGTCGCCAAGGGTGGCGACTTCAATCGCATGATGGCCGAGCTCATGGGCAAGGCCACCGGGTACTGCAACGGCAAGGGCGGGTCGATGCACATCTGCGACCTCGACCTGAACATGTTGGGCGCGAACGGGATCGTCGGCGGCGGCGTGCCGATCGCCGTCGGGGCCGGCCTCGCGAATCAGTACAAGGACAACGGGGCGGTATCGATCGCCTTCTTCGGCGACGGCAGCACCAACATCGGCGCGTTCCACGAGGCCGCGAACATGGCGGCGGCGCTCAAGCTGCCGGTCGTGTTCGTGTGCGAGAACAACGAGTACGGCGAGTACACGCCTCGTGACGTCACGATGGCGATCACCGACGTGGTCGATCGTGCGGCGGGGTACGGCATGCCGGGCGTGATCGTCGACGGCATGGATGCAGTCGCCGTTTGGGAAGCGACCCACGAAGCCGTCGCTCGGGCCCGGGCTGGCGACGGGCCGAGCTTCCTCGAGTGCAAGACCTACCGGTACTACAACCACCATGGCGTCCAGGTGCTGGGCATGAAGTACCGCAGCGACGAAGAGCTCGAGCAGTGGAAGAAGCGGGATCCGATCGACATGCTCGAAGCCCGGATGGTCCAGCTCGGGACCATGACCGCGGACGAGATCGCTGCCGTGCACGCCGACGTCGATGCGGCGATCGAAGCAGCGATTCAGTTCGCTGACGATTCGCCGGCGCCCGATCCGGACACCTTGCTCGACGACGTCTACACCCTTGCTGGAGGTGCAGCATGACTGCCACCGTTGATGCGGGTGTCGAGACCCGCGAACTGACTTACCTGGGTGCCTTCAACGAGGCGCTGCGCCAGATCATGGCCGAGGA
Organism: uncultured Acidimicrobiaceae bacterium; assembly: GCA_964513315.1. Taxonomy (GTDB): domain Bacteria; phylum Actinomycetota; class Acidimicrobiia; order Acidimicrobiales; family UBA10347; genus UBA10347. The sequence goes on from CAZEMU010000214.1 coordinate 1,768, forward strand.
CCCCGACGTGCTCGTCGCGGGCGAAGACGTCGGCAAGGCCGGGGGCGTGTTCGGTCACTTCACCGGTATCGCCGAAGAGTTTGGCGACCGGCGCTGCTTCGACACGCCGATCAGCGAGCAAGCGATCGTCGGTCTCGGCACCGGTGCGGCGGTGTCAGGTCTGCGTCCGGTCGTCGACCTGATGTTCATGGACTTCGTGCTCGTCGCTATGGATCAGATTGCGAACCAGGCCGCCAAGCTGAAGTACATGTTCGGCGGCAAGGCCACGCTTCCGCTGACGATCACGACGTCGGGTGGCGCTGGCCTGTCGGCGGCTGCCCAGCACAGCCAGAGCCTCGAGGCAATGTTGTGTCACGTCCCTGGTCTGAAGGTCGTCATGCCGTCGACGCCGTATGACGTCAAGGGTCTGCTGACGTCGTGCATCCGTGACGACAACCCGACGGTGTTCGTTTCGAACAAGCGCATGTTGGGCGTTAAGGGTCCCGTGCCCGAGGAGCTCTACGAGGTGCCGATCGGTAAGGGCAACGTCGTGCAGTCTGGCGACGACGTCACCGTCATCGCCTACGGCCGCATGGTGTCCGAGTCGCAAGCGGCAGCCAAGAAGCTGGCCGACGAAGGCATCAGTTGCGAGATCATCGATCTACGCAGCGTGCAACCGCTCGACCTCGACCTCATCACCGAATCGGCCCGGCGCACGAACCGTGTCGTCGTGGTACACGAGGCCGTGCGCTTCGGTGGCCTCGGCGCCGAGATCGCGGCCCAGATCACCGAGCACTCGTTCGACTATCTCGATGCTCCCGTCGGTCGCGTCGCGGCGCCGTTCTCGCCGGTGCCGTTCAGCCCGCACCTCGAGTCGCACTACGTCCCGAATCCGGGCCGGATCGCGGATGGCATTCGGGAAACGCTCGGCCGCCCGGTGCCCGGTTCGTCCTCGGCGCAGGCCTGATATGGCCGAGCAGTTCATCATGCCCAAGCTGGGTCTGACCATGGAGGCCGGCAAGGTCGTCCAGTGGCTGGTCGACGACGGCGCCGAAGTCGCCGCGGGCCAAGCGGTCATGCTCATCGAGACCGACAAGGTCGAGTCCGAGGTCGAGTCGACTGGCGCCGGTGTGCTGCACCAAGTCGCCCAAGTCGGCGAGGAGTACCCGTGCGGCGACCCGATCGGCTGGTTCCTTGCCCCCGGCGAAGAACCTCCAGCTGCTGCCGCCCCGGCGGCTGCCGCTCCTGCCGCTACAGCCTCGGCCGGAGCATCTGCGGCCGGGGCAGCAACGACTGCTGCCGCTGCGTCAGGCGTTGCGGCTGCAACCACCAGCGCCCCCGCCGGCGGTACGGCTGCTCGAGGAGACGGCGGTCGACTGCTCGCTTCGCCCAACGCCAAGCGGATCGCAGGCGAACGCGGCATCGATTTGACCTTCGTGACGGGCACCGGCCCCGACGGTCGCATCACCTCTGAGGACGTACCGCTCACTCCGCCCGCTGCCCCTGCTGCAACTCCAGCAGCGGTCGCTCCAGCCATGGCCCGCCCAGCCGGCGCGCCTGTGCTGGCAACTGCAGCCGGGCGTCAGCTCGCCGAACTCCTCGGTATCGATCTCGCTGCGGTCCCCAGTTCTGGGCCCGACCCTCGCATCGGCCGCGAAGACGTCGCTGCCTACGTCCGTCACCTCATTGCTGGCGCAAGCGGAGCCCCCGGCGCGGCCGCTCCAGCCGCATCGTCCGCCGCGGCTCCGGCGATGCCGTTGCTCCAAGACCCGACGAAGCTCACGCCGCTGACCGGCATGCGGGGAACGATTGCCGAGCGCATGTCCGGCTCGCTCGCGTCGATGGCTCAGCTCACGCTGCAGATGGACGTCGACATGGACGCCGTCGTCGCCGACCGCAATGAACGCAAGGCTGCCGGAGCCGCGCCCGGCTTCACCGACTACGTCATCGCCGCAGTCGCCGCTGCCCTCGGTGACCATCCCTACGTCAACAGCCAAGTCACCGACGATGGCGTCGCCGAGCTTCCGCAGGTCAACGTCGGCATGGCCGTGGCCCTTGACGAAGGACTCATCGTGCCCGTCGTGCAGAACACCGCCAGCCTCTCGCTCGACGAACTGTCCGCCGAGACCACTCGACTGGCAAGCGCAGCTCGTGACGGCAAGCTCAAGCTCAACGACCTCGAGGGCGGAACGTTCTCGGTGACTGCCTTGGGCATGTTCGACGTCGACGGCTTCACGCCGATCATCAACGCACCGAACACTGCGATCTTGGGCGTGGGCCGACTCCGTGACGACGTCGCCTGGTCCGACGACGGCATACCGGTCCGCGCCAAGCGACTCACGCTCTCGCTCACCTGGGATCACCGCGCATTCGACGGCGCACCCGCGGCCGAATTCACCCGCACGATCAAGCGGCGCTTGGAGACCCTCGACCTAACTGCGTAGAACGCGTTTGCGTGTCCGTGCGGGCGCGCTCGCGTAGCGGTGTCACGTTGGGCAACTATCCGGTCATGTTCAGCCGTCGACCTGGGATGGCTCTAGGCGGCTTCGTCGTCCGATGCGTCGTTCCCTGATGGCTTCTTTGTGGGTGTCTGGTGCTCGCTGTCATTCCTCCCTTCGTCGCTTGCGGTGTCGTTGTCGACGATGGTGAGCGGCCGTGCTCTGTGTGAGCGCCCTGACCTCCGTGGGCGAGTGCGTGCGATTTCGTGGGCGAGTGCGGGGCGGGTGATCCAGGTGCCGTGGGGGCCTCGCACGATCGTCAACTCCGCTGCGTGGGTGTCGTGATGGCAGGTCGAGCACACCAGCACAAGGTCGTCGACGTTGGTTTCGCCTCGTGCTGGCGAGTTCCAGGGTGTGAGGTGGTGGACTTCGCAGCGGAGCCAGTGGGCGCCGCAGAGGACACAGCCCTTGTCTCG
>CAZEMU010000215.1:0-4408 GCA_964513315.1 uncultured Acidimicrobiaceae bacterium
ATGAGCGACTCCTCTGCCCGCGAAGCCTCACAGCGACAGTTCGGCGCCAACGCCGCCAACTACGCGACGTCGGAAGTGCACGCCAAAGGGGCAAGCCTCGGACGCATCGTCGAACTCGTCGAGCCGCAGTCAACCTGGAGCGCACTCGACATCGCCACCGCCGCCGGACATACGGCCTTCGCGCTCGCACCCCATGTCGCCTCGGTCGTCGCCAGCGACGTGACCAGCGAGATGCTCGACGTTGCCGCAGGCGTGGCTGCGGAGCGAGGCATCGACAATGTGACGTTCGAGTACGCCGACGCGCATGACCTCCCGTTCGAAGACGCCAGCTTCGACCTCGTCGTCTGCCGTATTGCGCCGCACCACTTCGAAGACCCGAAGATCTTCGTCGCCGAAGCCGCCCGCGTGCTCGCTCCCGGTGGCACGTTCGCCGTGGTTGACAATCTCGCCCCCGAAGACCCCGACACGGCGCGCTGGTGCGATGACTTCGAACGGCGCCGCGACCTGAGCCATCTCCGCTGTCTTCCGATCAGCGAGTGGCTCGCGCACATCGACGCAGCCGGACTCGTCGATGCGCAGGTCGAGACCATGGGCAAGCTGATGAAGTTCGTTCCGTGGGCGAACAACATGTCCGTGCCCGACGATGTTCGGGCCCAGCTCTTGACTGACCTGGCAGGCGCGACCGATCAGGTCGCGGAATGGCTGCGGCCAGACCTCGGCAAGGAGCCGTCGTTCGTGTTGACCGAGGGCTTATTCACGGCTCGCAAGCCGTAAAGAACCCGTTTAGAGCAGAGCGAACGCGTTCACGGCGGAACGGTTCGCAAGCGCAAGGTTCGTATCGAGGCGGCTATCGCTCGCGGCCGGGAACAGCAGCGTTGCGCCGGTGACCGGGAAGAAACTCGGCAGCTGGTTCATCAGCACTTCTCGTGCGCTGCTGGTGAAACGGATGTGGCCCGTTCCGTAGAGCTCGATGGTGCCGACGATGCAGCCGATCTGCTGGCCCTCTTTGTGGGTGACCTTGTCGACGCGGGTGCTTTGGCTCTCATGCTCATGCGAGTCGAGCGTTGCGATCAGGATCTCGTTCTTCGGGATCACCGTGTTCGGCCACTGAACCTCAGCCCGTGTCGGATCGACGAGCTTCGAGATGCGCACATCGTTGAGCTCGAGGAAGTCCGTGAGCGGATCGTTCAAGGCTTCGTTCAGACGTTCGCGCAGAAACACGTTGCCGGTGATGCGGTGAGCTTCTGTGTAGAAGACGACGGACGCAAGTGACATAGTCAGCTCCTTTCGACCCCGGCACCCCAAAACTGAGGCCCGGGCCGATTTTCACATGCCATAGGGCCCATGCGCCAATGGCGTCTACGCGAGTGCGGTGAGTTCCCGCATCCGGGCGAGCACGTCGACGCCGAGTTGATCCCACACGTGGAGCAAATCGACGAGCACCCAGTTCTCGCGAATGAGACCACCTTCGAACCGCCAGAAGTCCAGGCTGCGCATCGTGATCGGCTTGTCGTTCGGAGCGATGCCGAGCCAGCCGTCGCCGGTGTAGGTCATGAACATGCCCGGCCAGCAGGTCTCACCCACGTAGTCGCCTTCGCCGAAGAAGTTGCTCGGCGAGTCGTCGTAGCCGCCGCCACCACGGTCCGGCATGGCCTTGAGGAACGGGATTTGGTGCGCCCGCCGGAACCCGGCGACGCCACGCGAGCTTCCGATACCAGCGGGGCCGTACCAGCTGAACTTGGGGTGCCAATACGTCTCGAGGTTCATCGCTTCGACGGGCTCGGTCGGATGCTTGCCCATGTCGTCGAGCATCGCGAACACGAGTGCGAGGACCTCGGCGGCGCGATCGTCGTCGCGAGGTCCGCTCAAGATGCCGTCACCCGTTGCGGGACCAGGCACCAACCATTCGCGGCCAAGGCTCGGTCCCATCGGCCAGGCGTTCGCTTGCATCATGACTTCGGGGATGTCCCACAGTGCTTGCATCTCGACGATGCGTCCGTCGACCACGCGGAAGAACTCGTGGAAGCGCATGGACACCGACCGACCCGTCGGAGGGATATCGAGCCAGCTGTTGGCGAAGGTCCCCACGTAGTGCCCACAACAGCCGACCCAGTCGCGACCGATATCGGTCGTCCCGGCCATCACGATGAGGTCACGGCGTTCGATGTCGGGCCACGCAGCCGCAAGCGGCGCGAGCGCCTCGTCGTACCAGCCAGTACCGCCGTCGAGATCCTCGAACGGGAATGCGAGCCGTACCTGCGCATCGGGAGCGAAGACCTCGTCGATCACGCTGCGGACACCATGGGCGGTCCAGTTGTATTGCGCCGCCCGCAGCCGCTCAACCAGCGCCTTGTTCTCGGCGTGACTATCGATCGGTTCGTCAGTCATCGTGTTCCTCGCAGTGGTTCCAACAGGTCGACACCGCATTGCGCAGCGAAGTCGACGAGGTCGATGAGCACCCAGTTCTCGTGGAGCCGATCGCCTCGGCGGACATAGAAGTCCATGATGTTCTGGCCGATCGGGGCGCCGGTCGGTTCGATGCCACGGAATGCCGCACCATCGAACGTGCCCTGCAGGCTCGGCCAGCCGGTGAAGCAGGCAGCCAGGCCGTCGGCGAAGCGAGCCTGGTGGAAGCCGCCACGGCGGTTCGGGAAGCTGGCTACGGACGGACCTTGCGCCCAGTCTTGAAACTCTTGAAAGCCGTGCGTGCTGCCAACGCCCCAGGGGCCGTACCAGCGCATGTCGTCGTGCCAATACGCCGCCATGCCCATTGATTCGAGATTGCTGCCATCGAGCCGGTTACAGCCCCCAAGCATGTCCTCGACCAGCTGCAGCGTCTCGCTGCTCTCGGCCTCATCGATCGGGCCGAAGTGAATCGTCGACGCATTCGCGGGACCGGGCGGAAGCTGGTTGCGGGCCGGTACCGGCGGCAGCAGATCGAAACCGGATTGGGCCGCAAGCGCGATCAGATCGACCAGCACCCGAATCTCGACGACGTGGTCTCCTTCGACTCGGTGGAACATGCCGTAGCGCAGACAGGCATGCTCGCCCGACGCCGGCACCCCGAACGCATCGCCGCGCATCGTGGCGGCCCACTCGCCGGTCTCGGCGACCCACACGCCACCATCGAACTCGCCGCCAAGAAACAGATAGGCCCCTTGTTCGAGCTGCGGAAATGCATCACCGAGACCGCCGACGAACTCGGTCGCGACCGCCTCGCGCCCGCTGAGCCGTCCGAGTGGAGCGAAGCCGTGCAGCTCGATGTCCGGGGACAGCACGTCGAGCGGGATGTCGTCGACCGAGCCCGCGCCGTTGCGCAGCGGCGCCCACAGGTCCCAGACCAGATTCTTGGCCCGCTCAACCGCCGTCGCCGAAGGGGCCGTCATCGGTAGCGACGTTCAGTTCCAGAGACGTTCGGAGGCGATCTCGGCGCCCTCGACCATCGAGCGGAGCTTCGTGTAGGCGACCTCGGCGTCGATACCGGCATAACCAGCGAACGTCGAGAAGCCGCAGTCAACGCCAGCGATGACTCGCTCGCGTCCGACGATGCCAGCGAAGGTTTCGATGCGCTGGGCGACGAGTTCCGGGTGCTCGACGAAGTGCGTCGTCGAGTCGATCACGCCGGGCACGAGAATCTTTGTGTCCGGGATGTCCGCTTCGGCGAAGGCCTTCCACTCGTGTGCGTGGCGAGGGTTCGCCGCTTCGAAGAGCAGGGCCTGGGGACGGGCCGCGAGCGCGATCGGCAGCACCTGTTCCATCGGCGCGTCGTGGGTGTGCGGGCCTTCGTAGTTGCCCCAGCAGATGTGCAGGCGCATGGCTTCGGGGTCGATGTTGCGGGTTGCGTGATTCAACGCCTCGACATGGATTCGAGCAAGGCGCTCGTACTCGTCGTCGGGCTGGCCCTTGAACATCATGTGGCGGCCGAGGCCGAGGTCGGGCGAGTCGAGTTGCAGGTTGAAGCCGGCTGCGACGATCGCCTCGTACTCGGCCGACATCGCGTCGGCGAGTGCGTAGAGGTACGCCTCGTGGTCCTCGTAATGACTGTTCGGCTGGAACAGTGCGATCACGCCTGGCGACGCCGCGTTCATGAACGCATCGACCGGTTGATGGGTGTCGACAGCCGCTTGGAGGTTGGCCAGGTCGGTGTTGCACGGCTCCATGTCCTTGACCGCGATCGGCCCGACGCACTGCGGGCGTCGATAGGTCGGCGTGCCACCGGTCTTCGCCAGCCGCGCGAGGAAGGAGGGAAAATACACGAGATCGGCAGGCGCCCGGCGCGGGGGGGGGCGTGATGCAACAAAAAGTTTTTTTGGAAAAAGAAAAAACACTTTTTTTAAATTTTCTTTTTTTACTTTATACCCGTTGTTTTCAGGGTTTTTTAAAAATAAAAAGGGTACACACACAAATA
>CAZEMU010000216.1:0-4351 GCA_964513315.1 uncultured Acidimicrobiaceae bacterium
ACGAGTGCGTCGACGAGATCGTGTCGTTCGTGCGCGAGTTCGGCATCACCGACATTGCGTCGTCGGGCCTACCGCCTGGCGTCGAGCCTGATTTCATGGCCGCCAACCTCGACCGCCTCGCCAACGACGTGCTGCCCCGGGTGCGCGAGCAACTGGCGTAGCGACGCGTTGGCGCCGTTCGGGTCTCGATCTCGATGCCGCCCCGCCTACAAGTGACCCGTTAGGGGTCGCCTCGTGGTTCGGTCCATCGGTCGGATTTGGCTCGATTCGCAGCCGAACACAGTGGGTCGAGGTTCCGGAAGCTTGTCGGGCCGCCTTTGGCGTGCGGTTTGCGGTGGTCCATGTGGAGCCAGTGGAAGTGGGCGTCACAACCGTGTTCTGAGCAGGCGCCGCGGGTGGTGACGAGGGCTGCGTCTCGCATCCATTGCGGGAAGGAGCGGCTGTTCACGGACACGTCGAGGGCTCTTGAATCAGCGTTGAGGATCATGCGCCGGAACTCGGCCACACCCAGCAACGCCTGCACCAGTCGGGGATGCACGGGTGTGCCGTCGATGAACTCACATCGGTAGTCGGGGTCGTCGAAGCTCGGTGTGATCGGTGTGTCAGGGTCTTCCTGAGCGAGCAACAACTGTTCGGCGAGGCGTTCGCCGAGGACGATCTTGATGAGCGGGTTCCCGGTGGAGCCGTCAGCACGAGCCGCGCCGCGTTCGATGAGGGCCGCATGCGCTGCGAGGCGCAGCTGGGCATTGGTCCGGCGCACCCCGGTCTCTTGATCATGCGCGCGCAGTCGTTTCATCTCGCGCTCAAGAGCCTCGTGCAACTGCGTCATCAACAACGGATCCAGTTCGGCTTCGACGGTGCCGGAGCCGTCGTTGCGGCGGCGCAGCCGAATATGGCTGTTCTTGATCTGCTCGTCAGGAATCACACCATCAGGGTCAGCGGCATTGATCCAGTACTGGAGTGCTTTGTTGAAGTGCTCGAGGGAAAGATCGCGTGCGAACTGCACCAACATCTGCTGCCCGTCGAACATCGCTCGTCGGATGATCGGCCGCTCCGCCACGCGTAACGCTTCGACATGTTGACGGCTCATCTCGCCTGCCTCGTAGGCGGCGCGGAACTCGGGGTAGTCGAACAACCACCGAGCCAACCTGACATCGCCCCGCACCCGAGCCGCCGACGCGTTCGTGTTCGCACCCGCCCAGATTCCAGCCGTGCGAGCACGACCCGCATACACCGCACCAGTTGTCTCAGCAGCGACGGCGATCTGGCCGGCGAGCGCATCGACCTGGTTACGCAGCGCCTGCACCTCAGCCAACGCCCCAAGTAGGTCTTCGCGTCGAGCAGACGCCCACGCGCACTGCGCGGCTTCGTCAGCGAGGCCGCGCAGCTCGGCGATAACACCGGCTGGCTCGTGGGCGATGGATGCGACCATGCCAAACCTTAGACCGAACATATGTTCGTTTACCAGTGGAAAACCTGTGGATTTTCAAAAAATTCCGCATGCGGTTAGACGGGTTCAAATCCGATCAGCCCGACGGACAACGACACTGACTGGCTGTCAAGATCGGTTATCACCTGTGGGTGCGGTCTGCTCTCACAGCCTGCGCCGGTCAGCCGAGGTGGGCATCGAGCGCTTCGCGGATGACTTCGCTCTCGCTCTTGTTCTCGTCAGAAGCGCGACGTCTGATTCGGTCCTTGTAGCTCGGTGGCGCCCTGAAGCTGTAGACCTCTGCTCTGGCTTCTCCGATGCGGGGTGAGCGTCGTCGAGTCTTTTTGATCTCGTCAAGCGCGTCAGCATCGAAGCTCTGGGCTTCGAACTCTGCGGCGATTTCTTCGGGGGTCTTTGGGTTCGGTTGGTTCATTGGTCGTCTCCGGTGAGGAAGCGGGCGAAGACGTCACGCAAGCCCATCGCGTGAATCACGAGATCGTCGTCTTCGAGTTGGAGGTAGAGGAGTTCGAGGAGGTTTCCGGCTCGGTCTGGGCCGATGGCGAGGCTCTTGGTCGGCTCGTGGTCAGGCTCGATGTCGAAGAATGAGATTGCGTTCGCCCAGGCGTGGTCGATGTCGGCCTGCGGGATCTGGTGCTTAAGTGCGGACGGGTGAATGCGCACCCGCTAAACGTATTACGGTTAAGGCCGTCCAGCAACTGTCAACGAGACGACATAGTTCGATAGCGATCCGATGAGCCCGACAGGAAGCTCGTTCGGGTGTCGGTGTTACGTGCGGTGTCGATCTGCTGTGCGGTCGAGCACGTGGTCGAGGTCGAGGCGGCCACCAACCATGCGCTCGTTGTCGCGGCCGACGAGTGCGGCGTCGATCGGAGTTGCGATGACATCGCCCACTGCCACGCGGTCCTCTTCGGAGATGATGACGAGTTGGACGCCGAGGTGGGGCTGGAAGCTCTGGGTATCGGGGCGCGGTCCCACCAAGTCGGTTCTGGCGAGCGGCTGCAACGACTCGACCAGCGCATTCGCGTCGTCTCGGCGGCCGCTGTTGTCAGACACCTCGATGCGAAGCGTGCCCAGTGGTCCGAGCGCTTCGGCCACGTGCACCAGCGTCGTGACCTGACGAGTGATCTCGGCAACCTCGAATCGCCGCTTGCCTTGGGTGGGGCCAATGGCGACCAGCCCAAGTGCTGAGAAATGGGGGAGCGCACCGGGGGCGTCGAACTGCCGCGCCCGAACCACCCGTTGCACAGCGCTGAGTCGAGTGACCGCGTCTTGCTCGCGGTGGAGGCGCCGTCGGCCGGCAGTCACCAGTGCGAGCGCGTTGGTTGGATCGCTCACAAGCTCGCAGAAGCGTGTGGTGGTCACGACGTTGGCTTGGTCGACCGCGCCGAAATGCGGGCTGGATCCCAACGGCGCGAGCGGCGAAAGGCGCACGGTCTCGAATCCATCGTTCGAGGCGGCCGTGAGCGCCATGAGCTCCGCCTGAGCAAGCTCAATCGCATCGATCTCCACTGGCTCACAGAAGCGGTTGGTCTGTTGCTCTTGCAACAGCCGGGTTGCATCGACCTGGCCCGCCTGATCGTTTGTTAGCTGTTCGAGGACCTGGCGCAAGTGGTCTCGTGACAGCCCTCCGAGCGCGGCGATGGCGTCGGTGATCGCGGGGTCGGATAGAGAGCGAGGTGACGTCGACACGATTGCACCGTAGGCCCGCTGAAGTACTGGGTGTCGATGACTGGCCAATCATCAACACCGCCGAGCGATTCCGTATGTCGGTCTATGACCGATTCATCGAGTCAGTGCCCCGCGACGACGGCTGGCGTCGACCGCAGCAGCGACGGCTGTTTCGATGTCCGATGACTGGAAGTCGTAGCCCTCGTCAAGAAGCCGTTGCGGCACGCAGCGGCGGCCGGTCAAAGCGAGGCTCGGGTCAGACCCCAGCAGCCACGCACCGAGCTTCGCCAGCGCGGCAGGTGCCGGCAACCCGAAGCCACGACCGACCGCGTTCCGGTACGCGGCCATCAGCTCCGCGTTGCGGACCGGCGTTGGAGCGGCCAAGTGGTAGAGCCCACGCATCTCGGGATCAACGACGGCCCGAAGAAGCAGGTCGGCGAGGTCGGGTTCGCCGATCCATGAGACCCATTGGTCGCCACCGCCGACGGGTCCAGCGAGGCCGAAGCGGGCCAGCCTTGCCAGCTGCTTCGTTGCCGGATCACCGGCACCGCCGATACCGATCGCCGGGCGCAGCAGCACGGTCTCTTCGATGTCAGCCGAGGCTTCGCGAAAGGCCGCTTCCCAGCGCTGGCACACCTCAACCTGTTGGCGAGGACCGGTCGTTGGCGGTTCCGTCGACTCGGTGATCATCTCGTCGCCGGCATCGCCGAAGATCGCTAATGATGACAGCTGCACCCATCGCGTTGGGGCCTTCGACAGGCCGCTGAGCGCCGCGCCGACGAGTTGCACGGTGCCCGCTCGCGACGCGATCAGCGCATCGATGTTGGCCTCGGTGGGACGACAGTCCACCCGCTTGCCTGCGAGGTGCACGACGACGTCGGAACCGTCCAGCGCATCGACCCATGACCCGAGCGAGGCGGCATCCCACTGGACCGTTCGCCAGCCGTCGTGTTGGAGCGCTGGGCCACGTCCGACGACGACCACCTCGTGACCGAGCGAAACCAAACGCTCTCGCAGTCGGGAGCCGAGAAACCCCGAACCGCCGACCAGAACAACACGCAGGCTCATTTGTTAGGAGAACTCCGGGTCTTCCCACCAAGGGAACCAGTCGGGCAGGTCCTCCGACGGCTTGAGTGAGTACACGGGGTCGCGCTTTTCGAGGAACGACTCGACGCCCTCTTTCGCGTCGGCCGATGCGCCCATGTACTGCACGCCGCGGCTGTCGAGCTTGTG
>CAZEMU010000217.1:0-4309 GCA_964513315.1 uncultured Acidimicrobiaceae bacterium
TCTGTTGATCGGCGACTGGCGGGGGAGGGGGACCGGCCTTGACGAACTTCTCCCAGCGCGTCTCCGCTGCGTTCGCTTTGGTCGCGTTCTTGAAGTTCACCGCCGCCCGCTGCTTCATGATCTTCATGTGGCGAAAGAGGCGACGTTCTTCGTCGTTCCACCGCTTGAGCGCATCGCCCAGCTGAGCCTGACGAGCCTCGCGAGCCTCGGGGAATGTTGCATAGGAACCGCCGTGCACCCAGCAGCCAGAACCCTCGACGACGATGATCTTGGTCGCCACTCGTTCGAGCAACGCCCGGTCGTGGCTCACCATGAGGATCGTGGTCTGGGTCTCGAGGATGCGTTGTTCGAGCCAGACGCGGGTCGGGATGTCCAGGTAGTTGTCGGGCTCGTCGAGTAACAGCACGTCGACGCCCGAGGTCAGAAGCAGGTCGAGCACGAGGCGCTTGCGCTCGCCGCCGGAGAGCTCGCCGACCTTGCGAGTGTTGAAGTCGTCGACTGGCGTCTTCAGGCTTCGCTCGGCCGCACCGGCCCACGCGACTTCGAGTTCGTAGCCGCCGAGGTCGCCCCAGGTGGTCAGCGCTTCGGCGTAGCCCATGCCGTCGTCAGAACCGTCGGCAAGAGCGGCCTCGGCGGCGATGAGTTCGAGGCCAGCGGCTTGCAGTGCAGGTTCGGCGACCGTGAGCAACATCTGGCGCAGGCTGTTGTCGGGGCTGCCCATGCCGACGTCCTGGGTCATGCGCAGCCAGCTTCCACCGATGGCGAACTCGCCGCCATCGGGTTCGATCTCGCCGGACAAGATGCGAAGAATGGTGCTCTTGCCCACCCCGTTCGGGCCGACGATTGCGGCGTGCTCGCCCGGCGCCACGCCGAAGCTCACATCGAAGAAGAGCGGTTCGGCGCCCGGGGGCGCGTAGTCCAGATCGGACACGACGATTGAACTCATGTTCGTGGTGAGCTCATGATCGGTGCGTCACGGAGTGCTGACTCATCGCCGTCAGTCTGCTGGTTGGCCGGGGCAAATGGCGACCTCGATGCCTGCGGCGCATTGCGCAAGCAAAAGAGCGTCGATGATGTCGGTTCGCTGGTCCCCGTTTACGTCCGCTGCGACAGCATCGAGTTGCGTTGTGGGTTCTGCGAGCGGGCACCCGCCTGCATCGGTCCGCACGGCCGCATCGAACTGGGCGATGAGTAATGCGTCGATGATGTCGCGAGTGGCGTCGCAGTTCGCATCGCCGTCGAGAATGGGATCGCACTCGTCGCCGATCCCGTCGTTGTCCGTGTCGAGCTGCGTCGGGTTCGCGGTCGTCGGACAGTTGTCGGTCGTCGTGGTGATCGAGTCTGCATCGAGATCGCCGTCGCCGTCCTCGAGTGAGTAGTCAGCAATGATCGGGCGCTCGCCCCCGACCGCTGCAACCGCGTCGGTGTCCAGAACGGTGGCCGAGCGAAGCCCGATCGGCGAGTCAGCGGTGGCGTGCAGGATCGCACTCGTGGTTGCCGCTCCGTCGGTGGGACCGCACGTGCTCGCGGCGATGAGCGACGTGCATGCGTCGATCCACTCGGCGGCGAAGTTCTCGATGCAACGAGTCGACACATCGGCCCCAAAGCCGCCGGCCATCACTGTGGGCATCTCTGGTTGGCCAGCGAGCCACTGGTTGAGCGCATCGATCGACGCGCAGGGCGCGTCGTCGAGTGCGCTGAGGCCCACGATCCGAAGCGGCTCGCCGTTCGGCCGCACGATGAGTTCATGCATGAACGTGTCGCGGTCGATGGTCGAGTCTGGGTGCGGAATGCGCACACTCGACTCGGACTCGATCGGGAACCGTGAGAGCACGACCTGGCCTTCGTACATCAGCACGAAGAAGTCGTCGCTATAGGACCAATCAGCTCGCGCGATCATCCGGTGATCCCGTCGGGCGAGTTCTTCGCGTAGGACTTCGACGATGCCGTAGCAACATCCTCGAGGCTCGGGGTGGTTGAACTGCGCGGTGCCATGGAGCACGACAATGTCGGGCAGCGTCTGGTCGATCGGGTCCTCGAGCGCGTCGATCAGCGCCGCGGGTAGGTCGTCGGGGCAGCAGCGGCGATCCGCCAAGTCCCAACCCGCCACACGAAGTTCGGTGGTGGTGAGTTGGTCTGTCGCTTCGAGTGCGCCGGCGATGCAGCTCGTTCGGGGTGCGCCGGTTTGGTCAACCGGTTGCGCACCTATGACGGTCATCTCGGTGTCATCGTTCGGCCAGAAGGTGTCGACGTCGAGCGCAAACAGGTCGAATGCAGGATCGCGGATCAGTGTGTTGGCGCACTCGCCCGTAGGCGCTGTCCGCGAGTCGAGTGCGATGGTTGGCACGCAACCGATCGGAGTCGGTTCCACGCAACCGTGATCGTCGATCTGGTGCCACGGCACCCAGGACCCGAAGCAGCCGCCGGCGCTACCCACACGGTCGACGGGGTTGCCATCACCGGGCACGAAGAACTCGTCGAAGATATAGAGATCGTCGTAGGCCCGTGGGTCACACTCGTTCGCGACGGATGACCACGATGCAACCGGACCCAAGAGGTCCACGTGACCATTGTCGAGCACGGTTGAGTTCGCGATGCGTACCTCGTCTCCGTCGCCTGCCACGATGCCGCCGCCGTTGATGCCGAGCTGAATCAGTCCGTCGTGGCCCGCGACCGTTGAGTTGACGATCGATACATCACTGAACTCTGAGCTGATGCCAGCGCCTGCGCCGGTGTGGAGGTCGTTATCAATGATCGTGGAGCGCTCGATCAGCACCAGTGACGAATTCGAGTGAAGGGCACCCAGGTTGCCGGCGATGATGCTGTTCTCGACGACGACGGCACTTCCATCCACCTCGAGGCCCGGACCTTCACCGTTGTTCACGATCGCAGAATCTGCGAGCAACAGTCGAGACGACGACATGTTGCCGTCGAGTCGTATGCCTCCGGTGTTGCCATGAAGATGAGCGCGCCGAAGCGTCAGATCGCTCTCGCCAGCTTCGATTGCGGGTCTCCTGATATCCACGCCAGCGATCTCGATGTCGGTTGCCACCACCACCACGTTTCCGACGGACAGCTGGCCGTTAAGGCGAAGGTCGGTGATCGCGAGCGGAGCGCTGTCGGTTCGGTTTCGCTGCTCGCCGCCGTAACGGACGCCGCCTGCCTGGTGGCCTTGGCCATCGATCGTGAGTGCAAAGTCGTTCGATTTGGGTCCTGGCCTGAGGTCCGACGTGATGTCTGCGGCCAGGGCGATCGTGTAGGTGCCCGGTGCCGTCGCGTTGTTCCAGCACTCAATCGCGGCGTCAGCATCAGCGTTCGATGCGACTTCCCAGAGCTGGGCCCCGCAGTCGACTGCCGCGGGTTGGGCGCGACTGTCAGAGGCGAAGACCGCCATGGCCGCAAGCAGGATGGCGACCGCTGCGCCGACGCTCGTCCAGCCTCTCCGTCCGCCCATGCAGCGAATCGTAGGACAGGCTTGGCTCGTACGTGGGCGAGTACATGTCGTCGCGTGCGGGCGTGAAGCGCGCAATCTGCGACGATCTGAGCGTGCCATCATCGCCAGCCGCCTCGGGAGAGGCCGTGCCGTCACCGGTATCGCCAGTGCGAGAGCTGCTGGCCGACCGCAACTACCGGGACTTCTGGATCGCCCAGGTCCTGGTGTTCGGGATCAACTCCACGGTCCGCTTCATGTTCGTCTGGCTCATGGTCACGTTGACCGACTGGTCGGCGGCCGAGGGGCTCGTCGGCATCGCGCTCGGTGTGCCGGCGCTTGCGTTGTCGCTCCACGCTGGTGCTTGGTCGGACCGAGTCGACCGGCGTGTCTTCTCGCTGTGGTGGACGGGAGCGAGCGCTGTTGGGCTCGCACTGGTTGCGATCCTCATCGCCGTCGACGTGATGACACCGCGCGTCGCGGGCGCCGCCGCGTTCGTGCTTGGAACGCTGCTGGTGATGAACCAGCCGAACCTCAACGCGATCGTGCCGCAGTTGGTTTCGCCCGAGCGTCTGATGAACGCAGCTGCCCTGCAGAACGCGGGCGGGCAAACGGCGAACTTCGCCGGCTTGGCTTTTGGTGGTCTGATCATCTCGCTGCTCGGAAACGCGGCTGGCTTCGGCCTGCTGTCCGGCGTGATGGTCGTCGCCTACCTGCTCATGCGCCGGATCGAACTGCCCGAGGTTGCCCGTGAACCCGCAGCGGAGCGCCGCAAGCTCGGCACCGAGATTGCCGAAGGGCTCCGCTACGGCCTCGGCTCCGAACCGCGGCGAAGCCTGCTCATCGCCTCGCTCATCCTCGGTTCGTCGTTCGCCGCCA
>CAZEMU010000218.1:0-4204 GCA_964513315.1 uncultured Acidimicrobiaceae bacterium
GGCCGAGCATGCCGGAGAGATTGAGTCGACCGAGCAGTTCAGGATTGATCCGCCGGAGCACATTGAGGTTCGGGTTGTCGAGGTTGATGCCGTCGTTATCGCCGGAGCCGGTGATGTCGGACATAGAGATTCCGCCTTTGATTGGGTTTCCGCTTTTGGGTTGCGTGGACCCGCAAAACCCATCGAAGGCAAAACAGCGCAGATCGTCTGTGTACGAATACGCAGTAGCGCTGTGCCCCTCGTCTCAGCCGCTACCGCGGACGAGCGCAAGCCACTGCGGCGGAACAGCTGCCTCGACTGGCGTTAGATTGATGCCGTGAACCTCGGAAGCACAGAGCTGTTGATCGTCGTGGTCATCGTCGTCGTCGTGTTCGGCAGCAGCTGGCTTCCCAAGGCCGCTCGCAATCTTGGCCGGGCCAAGGTCGAAGTCGACAAGGCCCAGAAGCAGCTCAACGACACCAAGGCACAGGTCATCGAAGCGACCGGGATTGAGAAGGCCGACGCTGCGCTTCGCAAGGCCAACCAGGCGCTCAACACGTCGCCGCAGAACCTCATGAAGAATGCGGCGAAGTCGGCGATCATGCCGACCGCAGCAGCCGCAGACGCTGATGACGCAAAAACAGCTGAAGCAGCCCCAGATAAGAGTGGCGCCGCCGAACCAGCCACCCATGAGGCTGACCAGGCTGATGGAGGCGCATCTGAAGCGGCTGCTGATGTCGGCGAGAGCGAAACGGTCAACGTCGACTTCAACGACGACTGACCAACTCAGCTCACGGTCGCTGCGAGTGCGACGGATTCGAGGTTGGCGAGCGTCTGCTCCATGCCCTGGGTGACGTTGGCGGTGCGGTCGGTGACGCCGGCCTTGCGCTGGGCCCGGCGAATGAACCATGGCGAGACCTTCTGCTGGTGGACGGACTCGACGACTCGGGTGCCGCCTTCGCAGGCGTGGAACTCGTAGCGCCAGGTTGGGCCAAAGCCCATGGGCACCTTGAACTCGAACACTTCGCCGTCCCGGACTTCGGTCACGACGGGCTTGGTGCTCCAGCGGCTGGAGCCGAGCTCGTTCTTGCCCTTGAAGCGGGCGCCAACGACTGCGTGGGTTGCGCCGCCGACCCATTCGGCTCCGGTGCACTCTGGGCTGAGTTCGCCGATGCGGGTGACGTCGGTGACGATTGCGTAGAGGTCCTGGGGTGATGCGGCGATGGTGCGCTCGACGGTGGCGTTGATGGTGGTTGGGGTGGTCTTCATGGCTAACTCCGATGTGTTGTTTGTGGCCCGGTTTTCGTGGCCTTCAACGGGTTGACGTACGCCGATTGCGAAATCGACAGAAGAATCGAAGAAATCTCAGAAATTCTTTTGAAGCGCTCCCAGAGCCGGTGCAGATCGTTGGAACCGATCGGGTTTGGGCTTGGTCCGATGGCTAAGTTCGGCGCATGACTCCGAGCGAAACCGTGACCGCGTTCATCCAGGCGATCGAGGCGCGAGACGTCAATGCCGCCGTTGCCATGCTGGCGCTCGACGTGTCATACGAGAACGTGCCGATGCAGCCGATCAAAGGCCGCGCCGCGACGGCACAAGTGTTGAACGGGTTCATCGGCGGCGCAAGCGTGGTCGAGTGGCCGTGCAGCTCGCAGTACGAGGTCGGCAACGTCGTGTTCAACGAGCGCCTGGATCGTTTCAAGATCGGCGACGGCTGGCTTGAGCTACCGGTCGCCGGGATCTTCCACGTCGGCGACGACGGCCTGATCACCCTCTGGCGCGACTACTTCGACCTCAACACCTACATGACCCAGATGAAAGAGCTCGGCGCCCATGGATAGCGTCGCCAGCGGCGCGCTACTCCCTTGACCAATGGCGGAGCTTGACATGGTCTGCGACACCGGTCGGGCGCATTGCTTGCCACGAGTGAACCGAGTAGCAGTTGTAGTGCTGTGGACTTGTGCAGAACCGCCGAAACCGTTCTGCTGATGCGGATCTTGGCTGTGGGTACAAGAGCTGGTCGTCCCCAAGCTCGTGAGTGTCGGTGCCAGGATTGGTGCATAACTTCGCCTCGTCCACGGTTGTACCCAAGTCGTGCACATCTTTGTCCAGCGCGCGCTGTGGATGAGCGGCTGTGGCAACCTGCGTATAGTTGTAGTAACGTTGCACCATGTCTGGTGAAGGGTCAACGATTACAAGTCGTGAGTTCAACCACGACACGGGTCGCGCCAAGAAGGCCGCGCGATCAGGTCCGGTCTTTGTGACTGATCGAGGCGAGCCGTCGTTCGTGCTACTGACTTACGATCGATACCGAGAGTTGACGGGCGGGTCCTCGCTGTTGGTGGAAACGCTTTGTCGCACACCGGGGGCGGGTGAGATCGACTTTGAGCCGCCGCGTCGTCGGGACGTTGCCACGCCGGTCGAACTCGACTGATGTTCTTGCTCGATACGAACGTCGTGTCGGAGATTCGCAAGATCGGAGCAGGTCGAGCGGATGCGACGTTCACCTACTGGGCAAGCTCGTTCGATGGTTCGGCCGCCTTCATATCGGTCATTACGTTGCACGAGCTGGAGCACGGCGTCCTGCTGGTTGAGCGGCGCGATCCTCAAGGCGCGGGCCCACTCAGACAGTGGCTCGATGTCGACGTTCACGACGCTTTTACTGACCGGGTGCTCAGCCTCGATTCGACTGTTGCGAAGGTCGCTGCGGCGTTGCACGTACCCGACCCAGCCCCGATCAACGACGCCTATCTCGCGGCAACTGCGTTGGCGCACAACCTCACCATGGTCACGCGCAATGTCGCCGATTTCGATCGCTTTGAGGGTCTCGACGTCCTCAACCCGTGGGAAAGGCCATAACAGGAACCGGCGCCGACGGGGAGTTGTGAGCGAAGCGAGCAACTCTGTAAGCGAGCGACGCGAGCGGCTTAGACCCAGGGGGCGTTGCTGAGGTACTTCCAGCCGGCGTCGGGCAGGATGACGACGGCGGTGCCGCCGTTGGCCGAGAGTTCGCGCTGGGCGGCTTCGATGACGGCGCCTGACGAGGTGCCGACGAAGTGGCCTTCGAGCTTCATGATCTCGGCGACCTTGGCCTCGGCGATGGTGCGGGTGACGACGTGGCGGTCCTTGACCAGCCCGAGGTCAGCGACGGGCGGCTGGAACGGGTCGTCTTGGCTGCGCATGCCGCCGATGGTGTCGGACAGGTCTTCTTCGACGGAGTGGATGGCGAGGTCGGACCAGTGGTTCTTCAGGCCGCGGCTGTTGCCGGTGATGGTGCCGCCGGTGCCGTAGGCGCAGAGGAAGTGGTCGGGCGGCGTGTCGAGTGGCCAGTCGCGGATGATCTCGAGGGCGGTGCCGAACTCGTGGGCGGCGGGGTTGGCGACGTTGCCGTACTGGTAACACATGTGGCCTTCGCCAGCTTCGACGAGCGACTTGGCGTGGGCGATGGCGTCGTTGGGGCCGCCCTCGACAAGGATCAGGTTCGCGCCGTAGGCCTGCAGGATCTGCTGGCGTTCCTTGGAAGCTGACGTCGGCAGGCAGATGTTCATCGGGTTGCCGTGCAGTAGCGCCACACGGGCGAGGCCGATGCCGGTGTTGCCCGAGGTCGCCTCGATCAGCGGCTCGCCTTCACGGAACAGGCCCTTGGCCTTGTCCTCCATGAACATGTTCCACGCCGGACGGTCCTTGACCGATCCCGTCGGGTTGTGCCACTCGAGCTTCGCGAACAGGCGCGTGCCCTCGGGAGCGAGGTTGTGGAGTTCGACGAGGGGAGTGTTTCCGGGCTTCATCGGTCAGTGGGCTTCATGAGATCTGTGGTGTGCGTCAGGTGGGTCGAGGCTGAGGGCTGCGGTCTTTAAACCCTACTAATCAGATCATGTATTCCGAGAATCCGCCAGGTGAACGTCTGTGAAACGCGCCACGCGGCTTCCACGTAGTGTCGGACCATGTTCACGCCGGGACGAAACATGGCCATGAAGGTGCCGCCGCACCAGGTCGACGACACCGTCCGCTTCTATCGTGACGTGCTCGGGCTGGCCGATGCGGGCGTCGACGGTGACTCGGTCGGTTTCCACTTCGGCGACAAGGTCCTGTGGATCGACGCGGTCCCGACCGTGAGCCAAGCCGAGCTGTGGCTCGAGATCCAGACCGACGACCTCGACGCGGCCGCCGCGCACTTTGAAGCCCACGGTGTGACCCGCTGCGACGACATCGAACCGCTCGGCGA
>CAZEMU010000219.1:0-4060 GCA_964513315.1 uncultured Acidimicrobiaceae bacterium
TTGTGGATAATGCCACTTATCGTGAACTGGCCCGATCACCGCGGTGGACGGGCTGCGATGGCAGCGAGAATCCCGATCCCTGATCGGCCGCGTGCTTACTACCGATTATGAGAGCATCCTCTGGCGCTGGGAGACACGGCCTTTGGCTGTGCTGAGCGAGGGCGATGGCACCCCGGCCAGCGCAAGTTGGCAGACATGTGCCAACGGGTCGGTTGATAGTGGTTGCATTAGCTGGTGGGAGAAGTGTGTGCCGGATCGATTCGATCTTATGGAACCGAGCGATGTCGTGGCGTCGCTACGCGTGTCATCGCAGTGGTGTTCGGTCGTCAGCCGCTCTGATCTCAGCGACGATGATCTGGCCCGGTTACATGCTGCGAGTGAGTGGCTGTCGGACATGCTTGTTGCGTTCAACGAGTTGGTTGCGCACCGTGGAGCCGTCGATCACGCTGTCTTCGACGTTGCGCCGGCTTTCACTTCGACCGTGCTGGATCGTGACGTCGTGATCGAGGACTTTCGCGCTGTCGTCGAGCACGTTCGCGCCACACTGTCAGATCTGACCAAAGCGACGTGGTCAAACGAACTGGCCTTTGGCGGCGGCACGAGAGTGTCGGTTCGGGATCTCGGACGTCACATGGCGCGGGTGGCGCAGATTGCGGGCGTAGACCGGCAATGGGTGTGGCAAAGCAGCTAGGTCTTCCTGTCCGGGGTTGGGGGTGGCAGGTGGGCCCTGTGGTGGTTGGTCATGCGGCTTGTTGGGTGGGGGTGATGATGTCGATGGGGCGTCGTCCGCTCACGTAGTCGCTGTGGTTGCGGCGGCGGGTGTTGTAGCGGGTGAGCCATGCGTTGGCTTCTGCTTGGAGTTGTCGGAGCGATCCGAAGTGGCGGCGGTGAAATGCTGGCCACCAGCATTCTTGAAGCATGGTGCCTTGAAAGCGTTCCACGACGGCGTTGTGGTTCGGTGATCGTGGCGGGATCCGGACATGAACCAGCCCGACCTCGCTCAGGTGGTTTCTGAAGTCGAGGCCTTTGTATTCGGGGCCGTTGTCGGTCAACACGTTGCGGATCGTGATGCCGAGTCGCCGCATCGTTTTCCGCACGTGGTCGATGAACGCGATCGTGTGCGCGGTGTTGACCGGGCCGATGATCAGTTTGATGATCGCCCAGCGGATCGCGGTGTCGACCGCCGTCAGTTGGTAGACCTTGACGACGCCTTTGAGATGGCCGATGTAGAAGCTGTCCAACGCCACCAGATCGCCCGGTTCCGCGGCCCAGTGGCAGAACCCGAACGGTTCCGGGGTGGTCTCGGTCACTGGTTCGGTCCCGAGCCCGCACAACGCGGCAAGGGTTGCGGCTCGGGCGACGCGTTGAGCGCTGCGGCCCAGGCCGTGGTCGACGAGGATGCGTTGCACCGTTGACTTGGAGATGCTGTAGCCGAGTTCGTCGAGGCGGTCCGCGAGCTGGCGGCATCCCAGCGTTGGTTCGACAACCACGATCGCCATCAGATCTGCGATCACATGGGTCGGGGTCTCATGATCGTGTTGAGGGCGACGCCGCTCCTTTGGCATCAACGCCTCAAGACCGTACGCGTCTGCCTTGTTTTTCCATTCGTAGTAGCGGGTCCGAGAGATCCCCATCAACCGACACGCCAGGCTGACGTTGCCGAGTTCTTCGGCCAAGTCAAGCAAACGAACGCGCTGGTGATAGATGATGTCGTCAGAGGTGGTCATGGTGATGGGTTCCTTTGATTCTGTGGAAGGAACCACAGGGTCCATCACCAGGCCCCTCGTTCGACGGACCTGCAACCTCATCCCCCGGACAGG
This sequence comes from uncultured Acidimicrobiaceae bacterium, assembly GCA_964513315.1. Taxonomy (GTDB): domain Bacteria; phylum Actinomycetota; class Acidimicrobiia; order Acidimicrobiales; family UBA10347; genus UBA10347. Next base: position 1,821 of record CAZEMU010000219.1, read on the forward strand.
AAGAGCTAGGTCAACCAGCCGCTGTCCGCTGCCAACGCAATGCCTTGCTGTTTGTTCGACACGCCAAGGGTCTCCCACATTTCGGCAAGTTCGCGGTAGAGGCTGCGGGTGGAGAAGCCTCGTGCGTTGGCGATATCGATCACGCGTTTCCCTTGGGCGAGATCGCCAAGGACATCGAGCTGCACTTGCGTCAGCGGCGACTCTGTGGAGTTGGTGTCAGCGAGGAGGTGTTGAGCGACGTTGTCGCCAGCAGCACGCAGTTGCTGAGCGCCGGCGACTGATACGAGCGGGGCGAGTAGATCGAATCGGACCACTGCGGGAGTTGTGGGCTCGTTGGTTCCTGCTGGATCTTCCCACGCTGGGAACAGGTCGAAGCCCATCTCGTGGGCGATAGCGTCGGCTGCGTTAGTGAGGTAGCTGAGCACGATCTGCCAATCGCCGCCGAGTGCTCCAGGGATGGGGTGGTCTTCCATGGTGAGCGAGCATCCAAGGAATATCGAGGAGAGGCCCTCGAGGTAGTCCTCTGGCAAGACGTCGCGGTAGATCTTTGCCGCTCGCTGTTGAAAGGGCAGCTCCCAAGGCTCGTCATCGGATCCTGCGGGGTTTCCGAAGCGGTGCGCTTGCTCGATGCTGTCCGCCCAAAACCGGACACGACCGGCGTAGAGCGCTACGACGCCCAGCTTGTTGGCGAGCTTCACGGTGGAGCCACTGAGCCCCTGTGCGTGCGCATCCTCTGACAAGTTCAACCTCAACAGAATCGACTAGAGGTCTCATTGTAGACCACACAACAACCCGGCTTCGGTCGACGGAGATGCGACAACGAGGTCGGCCGGGGGCTATGTGCTTCGACGGGGTAGCGGCGACGTCGCAGATGAGGCTGTGTGTCGCTTTTGGCAGATATGTGCCAACGATCTGTCAGGTATCTGCCACCGCACCGGTTCACACTCGGGGCGAGCGACGAATTCCGTCGTCACGGATGCAAAGAATGGATATGTCAGCACGTACAAGAATTAGGAAGATGGTGGTGTCGTCGATTGCAGTGGCGGCCCTAGCTCTCGCCTTGGCGAGCCCTGCGAGTGCGACCCACGTCGATCCCGACGTTGCCCACGGATGGGTTGCATGCTCGGGAGTGGAGAATGCGCATGCCACTGGTTATGGCAACGCGATTCTCACGACCGAAGTGGTGTTCGAGAGTTGGTCGCAGTCGAGCGCAAGCTACTACCGGTACCAGACCTCGCCTCCAGGCTCTGGAAGCGGACACTGGGCAGCTGAGTCAAATGACGACCTGGTTCCAAGCTCGTCCTACGGCCACTGCGGCTGACCAGCTGATGCGCAGTTCGCCCGTGAGGCTTGCGCTGGTGGCTTTGGTAGCGGGACTCTCGCTTGCCGCTTGTGGTCAACCGACCGCATCTGCGCCGATAAGCGAGCCTGTTCATCTCGACGAGCTGCTCTATCCCGATGCCGAGCACAGCGCCGCAAACTTCGCCCTTGTCGAGGACGCGGTTCAGCGGTGCATGCTCGGTCAGGGATTCGAGTACCGAGTGAGAGTTCTGCCCCCAGAGGCCGCTGAGTACAGGACCTTTCCACGACTGGAGACGCTCACGATCGAGGACGCTCGGCTTCGGGGTTTTGCCTTCACGTCATTGCCGGCCGCAATCGACGACCCGAACCGTGCATTGGGAGACACGATGAGCCCTTCAACCCAACAAGAGTGGGTAGAGGCTCTCTGGCAATGCCGCCCAGCAGCACGCGAGTCAGTCAACGGCGAGTTCGAAGACCGGATCACCGTTCTGCGAACCGACTACGAGGACCTTTCCAGCGAATTCGAAGCACTCCCAGAAGTCGTTGCACTCGAACGCGAGTGGGTGACTTGCATGCGCACCGCCGGGTTCGACGGGCCCTTCTCGACCTTTCGAGAGTTCGCTCAGGAGTACCTCGATGCATTCAACCGAGCGGCTTCCAGCACCCAGGGCGAGGACCTCGTGACGCGTTTAGATGAGCTTGCTGCAGAAGAACGGCGGGCAGCCGAGGCCGCGGCAACGTGCGCCGACCCCTTAAAGAGCTCATATAGCGAGCTTTGGATGACCCACCAGATCGACTTTCTCGACGACCGCGATGTGCCAGAACTCCCGCAATAGCCCAGATCCAAGACGAGTAGTGCTCTTGCTAGCCGCCGCTGCAACGGTCGTTTCATCATGTGCAGCCGCACCGCCGGAACCACTCACGGAAGGCGTCTGGGA
>CAZEMU010000220.1:0-4010 GCA_964513315.1 uncultured Acidimicrobiaceae bacterium
GCAAGGCAATCCAGCTTCACCCGCTGGTCTGCACCGCCTTCAACGCTGACTTCGACGGCGACCAGATGGCCGTGCACCTGCCCTTGTCGGCAGAGGCCCAGGCCGAAGCTCGCATCCTCATGCTCTCCGCGAACAACGTGCTCAGCCCGGCCAACGGCCGCCCGCTGGTGACGCCAACGCAGGACATGATCATCGGTGCGTATTACTTGACCGACGAGCCCGAGGGCGAAGCCCCCGAGCGTCTGCCCGTCTACCGCGCGTTCGACGAACTCGAGCGTGCCTACGAAGACGGCTACGTCAAGATCCACGACCAGATCGAGTTCCGGACGCCCAGCCTCATCGCCACCCCGGCGAACGGTGTTGCGGCGACCTACCACCCGACGACGGTTGGCCGGGTGCTGTTCAACAGCGTCATGCCCGCCGACTACCCGTTCGTGAACCAGCCCGTCGACAAGCGCCTCATGGGCAGCCTGATCGACACGCTCGCTCGCGAGTTCCCCAAGCAGGAAGTCGCGCTCAGCCTCGACGGCCTCAAGGACATCTGCTTCCTGTACGCCATGCGTTCAGGTGTGACGGTGTCGATCGACGACGTCCAGACGCCGAAGAACAAGCAAGAGATCCTCGACCAGTACGAGGCCGAAGCTGATCGTGTCGAGCAGCACTTCCGTCGGGGCATCATCACCGACGGTGAGCGCCGCCAGCAGGAAGTGGAAATCTGGACCGACGCAACGTCGGTGATCGCCGACGAGATGCAGAAGAATCTCAAGGCCCAGCGCTTCAACCCTGTTGAGATGATGGTCGGTTCCGGTGCCCGTGGTAACTGGATGCAGGTCCGCCAGATCGCCGGTATGCGTGGTCTTGTGGCCAACCCTCGTGGTGACTTGATCCCTCGTCCGATTAAGTCGAACTACCGCGAAGGTCTCAAGATGCTTGAGTACTACATCGCGACGCCAGGTGCCCGTAAGGGTCTTGTCGATACCGCTCTCCGTACCGCTGACTCGGGTTACCTGACCCGTCGTCTCGTCGATGTGGCCCAAGAGGTCATCATCAATGACGAGGATCCGTTCGCCGATGGCGCCAAGCCACCGACGGTCGTGATCGACGAGGTCAAGCCCGATGAGTCCGGTGCTCGCTACTACCTCGAAACCCGCCTCTACAGCCGCACGCTCGGCGAAGACATCACGCTCAGCGATGGCACGGTCTACACGGCCGGCACCATCATCGATGAGCCGATGATGGAAGCCATGCGTGACGACGAGAGCATCACCGAGGTTCGCTGCCTGTCGCCGCTGACCGATGACTCACGTCACGGCATCAGCTCGATGAGCTACGGCATGTCGCTGGCAACCGGTGGCAACATCGAGGTCGGCGAAGCGGTCGGCGTGATCGCCGCCCAGTCGATCGGTGAGCCCGGTACGCAGCTGACGATGCGTACGTTCCACACCGGTGGTGTTGCCTCGAAAGGCAAGGACATCGCTGGTGGTCTTCCTCGAGTCGTCGAGCTCTTCGAAGCTCGTTCGCCGAAGGGCAAGGCGACGCTGAGCCGCATCTCCGGCACCGTCCGAATCGGCGAAGACGAGGGTCGCGGTCGTGCGATCACCGTCGTCGGCGATGACGGCGAAGAAGAGGTGTACCTCATTCCTGGTCAGCAGCGTCTCGAGGTCGAAGACGGTGACGAAATCGTCGCCGGTGACCCGATCGTTGAAGGCCCACGTGACCCCAAGGAGCTCCTCGAGATCCGTGGTATCCGTGAGACCCAGCGCTACTTGGTCGAAGAAGTCCAGGCCGTCTACCGCGATCAGGGTGTGTCGATTCACGACAAGCACATCGAACTGATCGTGCGTCAGATGACCCGCCGCATCGCCATTGGCGAGGCTGGCGACAGCGACTTCTTGCCCGGTGAGACTGTTGACGCCAAGGTGTTCCGTGACGTCAACATGGCCCTGGTGCAGGACGGCAAGCGTCCTGCTGATGGTCGCCCGGTGTTGATGGGTATCACCAAGGCTTCGCTCGCAACCGAGTCGTGGCTCTCGGCTGCCTCCTTCCAGGAGACAACCCGAGTCCTGACCGAAGCTGCGATCGAAGGCAAGAACGATGGTCTGCGTGGTCTCAAGGAGAACATCATCATCGGCAAGCTGATCCCGGCCGGTACGGGTATCGATCGCTACCGCGAGGTTGTGACCGAGGCTCCGGACTACACGCCGATGGACTTCTACACGAGCGAAGACTCCGACATCGATCCGAGCGAATGGCTCGCCGGTGGCGGTTCTGGTGGCGGCGGTCGTTTGGCCGACGTCATCGACCTTCCGAAGTAGGAACCTGCAGTACTTGGCGCCTGGTTACAGGTGCTGACGAAACGAGTGAACGCCCGCCCGCAAGGGCGGGCGTTTGCCGTTGGAACGCGCTCGCCAACATTGCGGTTCTATTACGACCAGTGTTCCCAGGTTGACATTTCCGAGTTACATTGATGTGATTCATGTGGCTGTAGGGGCTGATGTTCGCAACCGTGAACGTTTCTGATGCGCGGGCGTACCGAAAGGGACCCCAAAATCATGAAGATCTATGCACTCGCTCGTCGAGCTGCCGTGCGCTCGATCGGCCGAACTGCAGTCGTGGGCCTTGCGCTGGTCGCAATGCTCGCTCCGCTCGCGTTGTTGGCACCCGTCGCTGACGCCCAGATCGGCGGGGGATCCGACACGACGGGCTGGACGACGATCGATCTCGCAGCCGAGCTCGACGTCCCTGGCTTCGACGCTGACCTTGGAACGCTCGTGAGCGCCGAGCTCACGATGACGGTGGATATCGAAAATCAGGTGCGTCGGGTCACCAATAACTCGAGCGCCAACGCCGACATCTTCCTGGCTACCCAGCTTGACCTGTGCGCCCACGTGCTCACCGAGTGGGCGCCGAACGCCTTCGACGCCTGCTCGGTTGCCGGAGCGCACGTCGCCACCAGCACCGAAATCAGCACCGAGAGCTTTCAGGGCGTTCGTGCAGGGACCACGGCGTCGAATCGCACCGTGATCGAACTCAGCGATGCCGCCACGTCCGCAATCCTCGACCCGGGTGCACTCGTGCCGTTCGTTGGTGTTGAGTCGGTCCAGCTCGGCGTCTCCTCGCAGCAGAGCCACCTTGCCCTCGGTGGAACGGACGTGACGCCCGAGCTCGGAACGCTCGCCGATGTCACCGTGTCGGTGGCCTACACCTACATCGCCCTCGACCTCGAAGTCATCGATGGTGGCTACCTGGTCACCAGCACCGGAACAACGACCCTCTCGAATGTCAGCGTCATGCATGACACGGCTGGTGAGCTGTGTTCGCTCAACCTGTTGCCTCCGGGCCAGACGCATCGCTGCGAAGTCCCTGGCGGCGTTGCCGATGGCAGCAGTGCCATCGCAACCGCCAAGGCTGCGATCAACCCCGGCGTATCGGTGACCTCGGGGGTCAGTGCTGGCGAAGCCGCTTCGATCGCGATCGAAGTTGCCACCAACGGTGCTGACGCCGACGCAGAAACTGGCCCCAAGGTGCAGGCTGGAGATCTGCTCACCTGGAGCTATGTCATCTCGAATACCGGTACTGACGACCTCGTCGATGTGGCCGTCTCCGACGACCGCACCGGTGCGATCTGCGCGGCAGCATCGCTGCTCGCCGGCGAGAGCTTTGATTGCACGCACGAGGGTCGAGCCACCAGCGGCCAGAACTTGGTCACGGCCAAAGCGACCGGCACCACCGTCGCCGGAGCGGCCGTCTCTGACACCGACTCGACGCATCACATCGTTGTGAACCAGGACGGAACCGCTACTGCCCAGCTCGCCACCGGCGGTGGCTCGGTCACAGCGCCGTTGTCTGATGCTCCGTACGCCGGCGTCGAGGCGCCACGCCTCGCCTTCACCGGTGCAGAGACGACCGTTGCGGCCGTGATCGGCGCATCGTCGCTGCTGCTCGGCATGGCCTGTGTCGGTGCTTCGGGTCGACTGCGTCGTCACCACGAGTACCTCGACGGCTAACCA
>CAZEMU010000221.1:0-3949 GCA_964513315.1 uncultured Acidimicrobiaceae bacterium
GCCATACGCTGCGAGGCGTGGACTGGTTCGACGAGCTGCCGCTCGATCCGGCGACGCATCCAGTTTCGATGGGCACCCATGCGCTCGGAGATCGCCCGTGGCTGGTCGTCGACGAGCGACGCGACGCCGAACTCGCCGACAAGCGCTGGTCACTCGAGCACCGCCACGATGACGTCGCCTGGTTCACTGACGAGGCGATCGAGCCCGCCGAAACGGTGTGTCGTCTCATCGAAGCTGCCGGGTTCCGTGTGCCGCGCACGTCGTCGCATCCGATCCACGACGCCGCCCTCGCTATCCAAGACGATCTCTGTCTGCTCCGCCGGATCGATGGCGTCTGGCACTTCGACGCCAGCGTGGTCTGCTTCCCGACCCACTGGCACCTGCCCAGCAAGGTCGGACGTCCCCTCGGCCAGGTGCACGATCCTGTCGGCGGCTACCACGAGCGCATCGCGTCGAAGGTCACCCGCTTGTTCGATCGTGTTGGCGAGAAGCCGGTGCTGCGGCGCAATTTCGGTCTGACCGAGGACCGGGATCTGTTCCAACCGGCCTATCGAACCGCCGACCCGCACGTGCCTGCCGACTGCGTGTTCGACGAGCTGCTGGTGCGCAGCGAGCGTCAGACGCTGCGCCGGATCGACGACGGATGGCTTCTGTTCGGCATCCGGATCCAGATGGCGTCGCTCGGGCAGCTTTTGACAACGCCCGAACGCATCGAGCGGTTCCGACGATGGGTCGCCGAGGTGCCGCCAGAGATCGCCCCCAAGCGTCACCTTGGCGAGGCTCAACGAGCCGTGCTGATCGAGGCATTGCGTCGACGAGCAGAAGCACAGGCGTCCCACTAATTCGGCCGGAGGCACGACCCGGTTCCGTAGGCTTGTCGCCTATGGCTGACGCCCCGACCTCCCATTCTTCCAGCGGTGAAGCACACACCGCGGAAGCACCGTCGTTCCGGTACAACTCGGCGCTTGCCCAGGACATCGAGCTGCGCTGGCAGTCGTACTGGGACGACAACAAGACCTTCGAGACGCCGAACACGGCTGGCCCGCTTGCCGACCCGGCAGCACTCGAGGGCCGAGGCGAGAAGCTCTTCGTCCTCGACATGTTCCCGTACCCGTCGGGGAGCGGCCTGCACGTCGGCCACCCGCTCGGCTACATCGGCACCGACACCTACAGCCGCTACCAGCGCATGCGTGGCCGCAACGTGCTGTACAGCATGGGCTTCGACGCGTTTGGCCTGCCGGCCGAGCAGTACGCCGTGCAGACCGGCCAGCACCCGGCAATCACAACCAACGAGAACATCGCCAACATGCGCCGCCAGCTGCACCGGCTGGGCCTGAGCCACGACAAGCGCCGCTCGATCTCGACGACCGACCCGTCCTATTACAAGTGGACCCAGTGGATCTTCCGGACGATCTTTGAGTCCTGGTACGACACCGACGCCGACAAGGCGCGCCCAATCAGCGAACTCGTCGCCGAATTCGACGCGGGCACTCGCACGCTGACCGACGGCCGCAACTGGGCCGACCTGACGCCGACCGAGAAAGAGCACGTGCTCGCCGACTACCGGCTGGCCTACGTGTCCCACGCTCCCGTGAACTGGTGCCCGGGTCTCGGCACCGTCGTCGCCAACGAAGAAGTCACCGCCGACGGCCGCAGCGACCGAGGCAACTTCCCGGTCTTCAAGCGCAACATGCGCCAGTGGATGATGCGGATCACGGCGTATGGCGATCGCCTCATCGACGACTTGGAACTGCTCGACTGGACCGACGCCATCAAGGCGATGCAGCGCAACTGGATCGGACGCAGCGAAGGCGCCACGGTGCACTTCCCCAGCGCCGCCGGTCCGATCACCGTGTTCACCACCCGCCCCGACACGTTGTTCGGCGCAACCTTCATGGTGCTCGCACCCGAGCACCAGCTCGTCGACGAGCTGACGACCCCGGACCAGGCCGACGCGGTCGCCGAGTACCGCAAGGCCGCCGCGGCCAAGAACGAGATCGACCGCACCGACGACACCAAGGCCAAGACCGGCGTCTTCACCGGCGGCACCGCAACGAACCCAGTCACTGGCGAACAGATCCCGGTCTGGATCGCCGACTACGTCCTGATGGGCTACGGCACCGGCGCCATCATGGCCGTGCCCTGTGGCGACCAGCGCGACTTCGAGTTCGCCCGCAAGTACGACATCGCGATCCCTGCCATCCAGCAGCCACCGGCCGAGTGGTTTGCCGAGCACGACATCGCTGCCACCTCCGGTTCTGACACCAGCACCTGGCCGATCGCCTACGTCGGCGATGCGCCCTACGTCAACAGCTCGAACAATGACGGCCTGTCCCTCGACGGCGTCGCCGACGTCGCCTCCGGTGTCGAGACAACGAACGCCTGGCTCGAGGCCAACGGACACGGTCAGGCGACCATCAACTTCAAGCTGCGCGACTGGCTGTTCAGCCGCCAGCGCTACTGGGGCGAGCCGTTCCCTGTCGTCTACGACGAGCACGATGTCGCGCACGTCATCCCTGAGGACATGCTGCCGGTGCTGCTGCCGGACACCGATTCGTTCTCGCCACGCACCTTCGAGCCCGAAGACGCGAACTCGGACCCCGAGAGCCCGCTCGACCGACTCGAGGACTGGGTCAACGTCACCCTCGACCTGGGCGACGGACCGAAGCAGTACCGCCGCGATACCAACGTGATGCCCCAGTGGGCCGGCTCGTGCTGGTACGAGATGCGCTACCTCGACCCAACGAACGAGGACCGCTTCGTCGACCCCGAGGTCGAGAAGTACTGGATGGGACCGCGCACCGATCAGCGCCCCGATCACCCGGGCGGCGTCGACCTGTACGTCGGCGGCGTCGAGCACGCAGTGCTCCACCTGCTGTATGCCCGCTTCTGGCACAAGGTCCTCTATGACCTGGGCCACGTGTCGTCCAAGGAGCCCTACGCCCGCCTGTTCAACCAGGGCTACATCATGGCCTACGCCTATCGCGACCAGCGCGGGATCGCGGTGAGCCCCGACGACGTCACCGAACGCGACGGCGAGTGGTTCGCCGACGACGCGCCCGTCACCCGCGAGTGGGGCAAGATGGGCAAGAGCCTCAAGAACGCCGTCAGCCCCGACGAGATGTACGACGACTACGGCGCCGACACCCTGCGTCTGTACGAGATGTCGATGGGCCCGCTCGACCAATCGCGCCCATGGGAAACCCGTGACGTCGTCGGCATGTACCGGTTCCTCCAGCGTTTCTGGCGCACCGCCGTCGACGAAGACACTGGCGAACTCGTCGTCACCGACGATGCCCCCGATGACGAGACGATGCGTCTGCTGCATAAGACCATCGACGCCGTGAACACCGAGATGGACAACCTGCGGTTCAACACCTCGATCGCCAAGATGATCGAGCTGAACAACCACGTCACCAAACTCGACGCCGCTCCCCGCAGCGTCGTCGAGTCGATGGCCCTGATGCTTGCGCCGCTCGCTCCGCACGTGTGCGAAGAACTGTGGGCCAAGCTCGGCCACGATGGTTCGCTCGCCTACGAACCGTTCCCTGTCGCTGACCCGGCACTCCTCGTCGAAGACACCGTCGAGTATCCCGTGCAGGTCAACGGCAAGGTCCGCGGTCGCATCACTGTTTCGGCCGACGCCGACAACGACACGGTCGAGGCTGCCGCCCTAGCCGAAGAGAACGTTGCCCGGACCCTCGACGGCGCTGCGCCGAAGAAGGTCATCGTGGTCCCCGGCCGCATGGTCAACATCGTCGCCTAGCCATCCGTCAGTCCGCGGTCGCATGTGCGGCCGCGGATCAGAACGCGCACCGTTGCAAACGAAACCCAGATCAGAGTCGCGTTGCGAGCGAAACCACGATCCCGATCGCTGCTGCGACGGCGACGACCAGCGACAGCCAGCGAACCCAGGGCTGCGCGGTCGGGCCGAGGTACGGCTCGCCGA
>CAZEMU010000222.1:0-3930 GCA_964513315.1 uncultured Acidimicrobiaceae bacterium
ATCGACGTGCCAAGCATCGACACGCCATCCGTGGAGCCAATCACCGGCGAAGTCCCCGTTGTGTCGCTTCCGAGTGTCGAAGCTCCATCGGTCGAAACACCATCTGTCGAAACGCCATGGATCGATGCACCGAGCATCGACCTTCCGAACGTCGACTTGCCGTCCGTTGACGCCCCATCTGTCGAAACACCGTCGATCGAGGCTCCGAGCATCGAGGCTCCGGTCGCCGACATCCATGACGTCGAGATCGATGCACCCGTCATCGACGAGCCACTTGTCGAAGAGGTCGCCGAGGTCGAAGAGACTGTCGCCACGACCGAGGTTCCCGAAGTGCCGACGGCACCCGAGCCCGTTACTGCTCCGATCGTCGAAGTTGCTGCCCCTGTTGCGGTTGCGGTCACCGAGACCCACGTTGAGTCGCCGTACGAGGACAACGACTTCTCCACGGTCGGCACCGAGATCGAGGACATCCTCAAGTCGGCGCATGAGAGTGCACTGACGATCCGCCAAGATGCGGCCGCTCGTGCCGACGAGATGCTGCGCGAAGCACGCACCTCGATCGCCACCGAAACCGAGGAAGCCCACGCTCGCATCCGCGAAGAGCGTGAGTCGGCACACCAGTTCGCCGAGACGACCCGCACCGAGGCCGACGAGCACGCTCGCCGTGTTCGGGGCGAATCCGACGAGTACGCACGCACGACTCGGAGCCGGGCCGAAGAGTACGCAAACGACATCCGCAGCGAGATCGACACCTACGCCAAGTCGACTCGTGAAGAAGCCGAGCAGTACGCAGCGACCACCCGCACCCGCAGCGAGGCCGAAGCGACCTCGATGCGCAGCGAGGCTGACGACTACAGCGCTCGTACCCGCCAGACGGCCGAAGAGGTCGCTGCTGGTATCGAGGCTGAGGCCAAGGAAAGCCGTGCTCGCACCGAGGCCGAGATTGCTGACGCCAAGGCTGCCGCCGACGCCGAGATCGCAACCGCTCAGGCCCAGCTGGCTGACGTCAGCGGTCAGGTCGACGATGCTCGTGCCGAGGCCGAGGACATCATCGCCAAGGCTCGTGCCGAATCGCAGCAGGTGCTGGCCAAGGCCGAGGCCGACGCAGCGTCGGTGAAGGCAGCGGCTTCGGCCGAGGCTGACCGCATCGCCGCCGATGCCGAAGCTGCCGCCGCCGAGAAGGTCGAGCGCATCGTCTCCGACGGTCGTGCCCAGATCAACCGCTTGCTCGAAGCCGAGAAGCTGGCTCGTGACCGCCTGTTCAGCACCCGTGCGGTGCTCCAGGGTGTGCTTGCGGACAGCGAGCTCGAGAGCATCCCGGAGATCCAGGAACTCAACCTCGACGACTGATCGGGTGGCCTGCGGGCCGCATCGATGAAACGCAAACTTTTTGTCTTCGCCGTCGCTCTTGCGGCGGCGACGGCATTTTTGCTCTGGGCGCGCCAGCCGTGGAATGACGGAAACGGCCAATCCGCGACCGACGTCCCGGCAGCAACACCCGCTCCAGTGATACCGACGGCCGAGCCCGCAGCAGGCTCGACCACTCCCCCGGCCCCAACTGCGACTGCGACGACGACAGGGACGACGACAGACGTTGCAGCTTGGACGATCGCATCGCCGACACCGCCGCCCACGGCGCTACGGGCGACGGCGACTCGCTTGGCCGACGGCGACAGTTTCGATGTCGAGTGGATTGACCCACCGCCGCCGGACATCACACGCGCCGAGGTTCGCCTGCTCGGGCTGAATGCCCCAGAAGCCGAGGCGTGCTTCGGCAGCGATGCCCGGCTCGTGCTGCGGGACCTCATCGCCGGTCAGGAAATCTTGGTCGAGATCGTCGAGACCGAGGATGGCGGGTTCGGCCGCCAGATCTCGAACGTCTGGGCGGGCGATGTACTCCTGAATCTCGCCATGGTCGAATCGGGCGCGGCGTTGGCGCTCTCCGACGGCGGCCCGCATGGCGCGCTCATCGCGCAAGCCCAGTCCGACGCCAAGGCGGCCGGGCGTGGCCTGTGGACCACGTGCGATGCCGACGCCGACGTGGTCATCCTCGACCTGCGCTCCGACGCTCGTGGCCGAGACGACTTCAATCCGAACGGCGAGTGGATCGAGATCGCGAACCTCGGCACGACGCCTGTGGACCTGACCGGCTGGGGCATCCGAGACGAATCGACCCGCCACCGCTACGAGTTCCCGGACGGCTTCGTGTTGGCCGCCGACGATTTCGTCCGCATCGGATCCGGCTGCGAATGGGACGACAACGACGAGAACGTCGACCTGTTCTGGTGCGCGTTCGACCCGGTGTGGAACAACAGCGGCGACACCGCGTTCCTGGTCGATGCCGCTGGCTTGTTCGTCGATGAGTGGAGCTACTCCGAGTAGCTCGCGGCCAGACGCCGACTGCAATACTCGACGGCGTGACACGACCACCACTTCCTGCCGGGCTCGTCGCCTTCGTGAAGCGAGACTGCCCAACCTGCGAACTCGTCGACCCTGTCCTCGGGGTGCTGGCCGGCGGCGATGAACCGCTGACCGTTTACACCCAAGACGACACGTCGTTTCCCGAATCGGTGCGCGCAGTAGACGACACCGATCTGACGGTGTCCTGGCATCACGACATCGAGACGGTCCCGACGCTCATGCGGGTCGGTGCTTCGGGCGTCGAAGAAGAACGCATCGTCGGCTGGAGCCGCGACCAGTGGCAGGCCTTCACCGGCAACATCGAGCTCGGGATCACGCTGCCCGAGCATCGCCCCGGCTGCGGATCACTCAATGTCGACCCGGCGCACGCCGATGCGCTGCAGGCCAAGTTCGGCAGCGACGGGCTCGCTGCTCGCCGAGTCGAGTTCGCGTCGCTCGAAGACGACTTCGAGGCCATGTTCGACCGCGGCTGGTCCGACGGCCTACCGCTGATACCGCCCACCCCCGAGCGGGTGCTTCGCATGCTCGAAGGCACGACACGTTCGCCCGACGATGTTGTCGCGATCGTGCCGCCGGACCTCATCGAGGTCACCGTCGAGAAGGTCGCCGTCAACGCGGTGATGGCGGGCTGCAAGCCCGAATACCTGCCGGTCGTATTGGCTGGCCTCGAAGCCGTCTGCACCGACGAGTTCAACATGCACGGCTTGTTGGCGACGACGATGAGCGTCGGTCCAGTCTTCGTGGTCAACGGCCCGATCCGGAACGAGATCGGGATGAACGCCGGGATCAATGCGCTCGGCCAGGGCAACCGAGCCAACCTCACGATCGGCCGAGCGGTGCAGCTCACGGTCCGCAACGTTGGCGGTGGGCGTCCGGGCGAAGTCGACCGGGCCGCCCACGGCAGCTTGACCAAGCTCGGCTTTGCCTTCCCCGAAGACGAAGAGGGCATGCCCTGGATCTCACTCGCCCAAGAGCGAGGCATCGACGCGGGCGTCAATGCGCTTACTGCGATCTGCACCGAAGGGCCTCGGCTCATCGTCGACCAAAAGTCACGCTCGGCTGAATCGCTGGTCGAGTCGTTCGCGCAGTGCCTGTTGACGACGCACCACCCGCGCATGATCGCAGGCATTGATGCGCTGCTCGTGATCAGCCCCGAGCACATGGCTCGCTTCGTCGACGCTGGCTGGGATCGGGCCAAGTTCCGAACCGAGCTCGAATCTCGGCTCATGGTCCAGGCCGACGACATCATCGCTGGCGTCGGCGGCATCGAAGAGGGCATCCCCGAAGGATTCGCCGGACTCGAGCTGCCCAAGTTCCGTCCCGGCGGCTTGCACATCGCCCACGCGGGCGGACCGGCCGGGCTGTTCTCGTCGGTCTTCGCTGGTTGGGTGAGTGGGCCCGCGGGTAGTGTTCCAGTCACCAAGGAGATCACGCCATGACGACCGTTCTCGATCCGACCAACGAGTCCACGCCCGCCATCATCGAGCGAGCGACTCGACCCGAGTCCCT
>CAZEMU010000223.1:0-3876 GCA_964513315.1 uncultured Acidimicrobiaceae bacterium
ATCGATCGTCGTCGCCCAATCGGCCCTCGTGTGCATGCAACCAACTCTGACAGAGGGGTGCGACAATCTCAGCCCCTCAGAGCCCGTTTCAAAATATTTCTTGAATATTCACGCAACGCAGCCGGCGCGCGACCGTCCGCAGCAGAAGTGAAGCGGTTTTAGTACGACCCCGACGCGGGTTAGCTGGTCATGGCGCCATCGACGACGAATTCGTGGCCGGTGCAGTACGAGGAGTCGTCGCTGGCGAGGAAGAGCACGAGCTTGCCGACCTCGTCGGCGGTGGCGACACGTCCCATCGGAATGCGCTCTTCGATCGAGTCACGCATGCCGCCGAACTCTTGCAGCATCGCGGTGTCGATGATGCCCGGGTGCACCGAGTTGACCCGCACGCCAGACGGCGCGAGTTCAACCGCGGCCGACTTACTCATGCCTCGCACGGCCCACTTCGTCGCCGCGTAGGCATGCGCGACCGCAGCCGACTTCATGCCTGCGATCGACGAGATGTTGATGATCGAGCCGGAGCCGTTCGCCTGCATGGCCGGCGCGGCCGTGCGCATGCCGAGGAACACGCCGGTCTGGTTGATGGCGATCATCTGATCCCACAGCGCCATCGTCGTTTCAGTCAGCCCGACCGTGCGGAAGATGCCGGCGTTGTTCACCAAGATGTCCAGGCGGCCGTGGCGTTCGACGATCGTGTCGATGACCGTCTGCCATTCGTCCTCGGAGACGACGTCGTGGTGCATGTACTCGCACGCTGCGCCGAGTCGGTCGGCGGTTGCCTGGCCTTCGTCGTCGAGCACGTCGGTGATGATCACCTGGGCGCCGGCGGCGACGAAGAGCTCGGCTTCGGCGGCGCCTTGGCCGCGTGCGCCGCCGGTGATGAGGGCGACCTTGTCGTCGAGTCGGTTCATGGGGTGCTGTCCTCCAGCGTCGGGATGTCTCCGGCGAGCCAGGCGTCGCGGAGCTTGCGTTTGTTGATCTTGCCCATCGTGTTGCGGCGCAGGTCGGTGACCACGTGGTACTTGCGCGGGCATTTCATCGCCGTGAGCCGTTCGCGAAGCCATGCGGCGAGCTCGGCGACGTCGGGTGGGTTCGCCGGGTCTTCGGCGATCACCAATGCCTGGAGCTCTTCGCCCATGTCGGGATGGGGCACGCCGATGCAGCCGACGTCGCCGACCTGTGGGTGGTCGATCAGCAGCTGCTCGGCTTCGGCGGGGTAGAGGTTGGCGCCGCCGGACACGACCATGTCGCTTGCCCGGTCGGTCAGGAACACGTACCCGTCGTCGTCGAGGTAGCCGACTTCGCCGATCGTGAACAGCCCCGGTTCCGGGTTCGAGGCGGCAGTCTTCTCGGGATCGTTCGGGTAGATGATGCCCCGGCCGGTTGCGTCGCGGAAGTAGAGGTTGCCCTCGGTGTTCGCTGGCAGCTCGCTCAGATCGTCGTCGAGCACAACGGCGGTGAACGGCTCGACGGCTCGGCCGACCGAGCCTTTGTGCTCGAGCCACTCTTCGGATCCGATGCGGCACAGCACGCCGACTTCGGTGGAGCCGTACGAGTCGCTGAACACCGGACCCCACCAGTGGATCATCGCCTCCTTGACATCGACGGGGCACTTGGCGCCGGTGTGGCCGACGGCCTTCATCGACGTCACGTCGTACTTGGCCTTGACCTCGTCGGGCAGCGCCAGCATCCGCACGAAGTGCGTCGGCACCATGACCGTCGTTTCGCTCTTGTACTTGTCGATGGCGGCGATCGTGGCTTCGGCGTCGAAGCGCCCGAGGATCACTGAGCGCAGTCCGGCGCACAGCAGTCGGGTGCCCGACAGCGGGCCGGTGTGGTACATCGGGCCGACGACGAGGTGCGACGCGAACGCCGCTCGGCGGTCGCGCTCGCCGAGGTTGACCAGGTGTTCTTCGATCGTGTCGCCACCAGCGAACATCGTCGGCGGAAGCTCGACGCCCTTCGGTCGCCCCGTCGTGCCCGACGTGTAGAGCATGTGCGGAAGCGGCGTTGAGTCGAGTGGCGGGTCCTCGGCGGAGCCGCCAGCGAGCCACGTCTCCCATGGCGTGACGTCGGGATGCTCGCAGCGCCACCCGACGACAGTCTCGATGCCGGCGCCCTTGGCCGCTTCGACGCCGCGCTCCATCGTGGCCGCGTCGACGAACAGCACCCGAGATTCGCTGTCGGCGAGGATGTACTCGGCTTCTTCGGCGGTCAGGTGGAAGTTGACCGGCACGGTCGAGGCGCCGCCGATCAGTCCTCCGAGGTGGGCGAGCGCCGTCTCCGACGCGTTCTCGGCGAAGATCGCCAGCCGCCGTTTCGGTCCGAGATCTGCGGCGAGCACGAGGTTGGCGACGCGGTTCAGTTCCTCGTCGACCTCGGCCCAGTTGCGGGTTCGATGCATGTCGACCAGCGCATAGGTGTCGGGGTCGGCGGCATACAGGTCTTTGGCGAACTGAGGCACGGCACGAGACTAGAACGCGGCCTGCGATTGGCTCGCAACGACACCGCCCGATCTACGGTGGCGCATGGCCGATCTCCCCGCAGTCGAGCACGATGTCGTGATCCTCGGGTCAGGTGCGGCCGGGTTGGTTGCGGCGATCGCGGCGGCCGACGAGGGCGCGTCGGTCGGCGTCTACGAGAAGGCCGACCTGATCGGCGGGACCAGCGCGATGAGTGGCGGCATCGTGTGGATGCCGAACAATCATCTGCAGGCCGAGGCGGGCATCGAAGACAGCCGACGCATGGCGCTCGACTATCTCGACTCGTTGTCGCTGGGCCAGATCGATTCCGACATGGCAGCGATGTTCGTCGACGAAGGTCCCGCCGCGATCCGCCATCTCGATGAGCAGACGCCGTGCTCGTTCCATCTGCTGGCGACGTATCCCGACTACCACCCCGAGCACGCGGGTGGGCTTCCGAACGGTGGGCGTTCGATCGACAACGGGCTGTTCGCGTTCGATGAGCTGGGGGAGTGGGCGGCTCGGGTTCGGAACCACCGCGGTGCGAACCCGGTGATGCTGATCGAGACGCCACTCGGCGGAGCGACGTCGATGCCTCCACCTGAGCTCATCGGTGAGCGGGTGCAGAACCGCGAGAACGGTATGGGCCTCGGCCTGGTCGGGGCACTCCTGCGAGGCTGTCTCGATCGTGGCATCGAGCCGGTGATCGGCGCCCGGGCCCGTTCGCTCATCCAGGACGACGACGGCGTCACCGGCGTCGAGTTCGAGATGGCCGACGGAAGCACGCAGGTGGTCACGGCACGTCGAGGCGTGATCATCGCGACGGGCGGCTTCGAATGGAATCCCGAGTTGGTGCGCACGTTCTTGCGCGGCCCCATGTCGGCGCCGGCGGGCAGTCCAGACAACACCGGCGATGGGCTCGAGCTGGCGATGGCTGCGGGAGCGCGCCTCGGCAACATGCGCAACGCCTGGTGGGTTCCGGTCGTGCGCACGCCCGGCCACGAGTACTTCGGCAAGCCCGCCGTTCATCTGATCCTGCTGGAGCGGACCCGGCCTCGGTCGATCATGATCAACGACAAGGGCGAGCGCTTCACGAACGAGGCAGGCAACTACAACGCGATGGGCGGCATCCTCCACGCGTTCGACCCGGCGACCTTCGACTATCCGAACAACCCGTGCTGGCTGGTGTTCGACCACGGGCACAAGCAGCGCTACGACGTCGCCGGTTGCCCGCCGGGCGACGAGGCCCCCGACTGGATGCTGACCGCCGACTCGGTCGAGGAGCTGGCCGAAACCATGGGCGTGCCCGTCGAGTCGTTGCAGGGAACCGTCGACCGGTTCAACGATCTCGTGGCCGCTGGTCATGACGACGACTTCGGCCGAGGCGACAGCGCGTATGACACGTTCAACGGCG
>CAZEMU010000224.1:0-3774 GCA_964513315.1 uncultured Acidimicrobiaceae bacterium
CTGATCACGAGCTGTTGGATTTGCTCGGTGCCTTCGAAGATGTCGTGACCGCAAGGTCGCTGCGAATCGGGGGCTGGTAGTGCGAAACGAGCGAAACCTGGCGTCGTTTTGCGTGTCGCGGCAAGTCGAGCGGCGCCAGACACTAGGGATCTCCTAGGGATGCTCGGCTATGGATCCGTGATGGGCCTGCGGCACGAAGTGCGAGCACGGGACATTCTTCGAAGGACCGACTTCCCCCACTAGATCTCCGACAGAAGAATGTGGAGCGAGCGGCTCGTCGTCGTATGCCGCACGACGAGCCCCGGCGCTCCAAAACGAGAGCGAAGCTCGCTGTACAACCGGTGCCTCTCGGGCTCGCTGATCTTCGTCCCGACCAAGAGTTCTCGCTTAGCGAGTCGCAGAAGATTGTCAGCGACGTCGAACCTCGGCGATCGCTAACCGACAACAGCTAGCTATCGGTCTCGAAATCACTGAGCACAACCGTCTCCGGCCAGCCGACGAAGCGGCCGTCTTCCCCGATCAAGATCCGGAACCCATCACCGAACAGATCAGAACTCATCACAAAGAGCGCCCGAGGCACGTAACGATCTTCAAGCCGGGCGATAACGCGACCCTCAGCATCAACCAGTTCATACGTACCCCCGTCCTTGACCCACAAGGTCGAATCCTGCACCCGTCCCGGTGGCCATCCCGCAACCGCTCCCGTGCCAAGGTCGACTTCGACCGCCCAACGCCGCGTCGACCCTGCCCCTTGCAAGCCCGGCAAGTCACGCGGCACCAGGCCATCCTCGAAATCCTCATCGAATACGGGCAACTCCACTCGAACGCTCACCGCTTCCTCCATCGCTAGCCCAGCCACCACGGGCACACGTGTCGGCACCACCGCTACCTGTGGCACCATCCTGGCCGCCCACGTCTTCAAGAACGTCTCGATCTCCCGAAGAGCAGCATCGCGATCACACGGCAGGAACGGCGTCCCGTCCGCAAACCGAGCGCCTACGAACGCCTCAGCAAACACTGGCACTTGTCGCTCGACAAACGCCTCGAACGAACCATCACGCCCCTCCGACGCGTCGAATTCGGCAAGGAGTTGCAGGGCTCCAGCGGCACCATCATCAAGTTCGATCGCGACGTTCAGATCGGGAAATAGTGGACCGAACTCGAGTGGAGCCCCGATTACAGCAGCAGACTTGCAGCTCGCGAGCCGCGACACGACCGTGTCGCGATCCGAACGAGTCAACCATGACAACGCGAGGCGCACGGGCGCGGATCCATCCTCGTACGTCCAGGTCACTGCGTAGTGGGCGCCTTCTGTTGTGACCCTGGACTGCACCGAACCCGCGATGCCCTTCTGATCGATAGGCGGCCCATCGGCGAGCTCCCACTCATCTGTCGCAGGCATCGGGACCAACAACCCGCCAAGGTCGATCTCGCCATCCATATCTGAGCCCCCACACCCTGCCAATACGTACACAGACACAACTAACACGACGCAAAGCCGAAAAAGACGACCGGCGATCACCGCGGGCCACCTTGCGCTATCCCGCCATGAATCGGGAAGCCCGGCCGCCTCGGCTGTATCAAGTGCTCGCGCCGAGGCGTGATCCGCGACGACACCAACAACGCAGCAGCCTCGGCCTCTCCCGCTTTCACGTCATCGACCTTCCACGCCCGAACCAGCTTCGAGCCCGGCGGCACACCGCAGGTGTACAGCTGGTCAAGCCGACTCAGCGCGCCACACGACTTCGGACGCACGGCAATCGATCAAGTGCATAACGCGGTCGTGATGGCAGGTGGCCAAAACCAGCTGATCCACCATTTCACTGCCGAGTCGCGAAGACACCGTCTCGGCGATCTGCATCGCTGGGGCAAGAACGATGGCACTATTCGACGTCTCAATAAGCATCACCGTAAGGTCGCTGCCCTTCGCTGCGTCATAGAGCTTCGGAAGCTTCTCGGAACGCAAGCGTTCGCACTCGGAGCGCCAAACCACTTCGAGCTCTACCGGGGTCGGCGCGATCGGAGCGATGGACAGCGAGCCAGCCGGTTCGTCCTCGGGAAACAGCGCAGGCTGGCGGAAGAGCCGTCCCTGCCAATGCACGCCGTCAATACGGCCAACAGAACTCTTCGGATCTAACTCAAGTCGCAGGCCCGAAGCAGTGGCGAGTAAAGCTTGAACGAACCCATGAATTGCTCCACGAAGAACCTTCGCCGGAAGCTTGTCGGCTTCGAACTGATCTGGAACGAAAGTCCAGCTGCCGGGCGGCAGCGCCGAACCGATCTTCGTCGCAGCTAACCGTTCAAGGTGGCCCCAAAGCGTCCACGATGCATGCTCGTTGAGCACCGAGGCGACCTCAGAATGCTCAAGCCAGTAGCGCTGCCCTAGATGATTGATCAGAGCGTCCACTGCGGGCTGATCACGAATCGCCTTGTCCGGCTTGGCCAGCGACGCCCTGCCTCCGGACGAGCTCTCGAGAGCAGCAACGAACGCATCGATACATGCTTCCTCGCTCACAACAGGGCATCGCCCATTGCAGAAAACTGGTCGACGACGGTCGCTGGCACTGCCATGGGATCGCAAACACGGACGGACGCCACCCAACTCACGCTAACTGTCGACGCGAGATGTGACGAAGGGGCGACTCCCGCGGCGCCTGTCCGCTCGACGTTCGGTCCGTCAACGACCGGTCGCTACGGCGTCGAAAGCTACTACTCGATCCTGAGCCCGGAGATCGCCCGGCTGATCACGAGCTGCTGGATCTGCTCGGTGCCTTCGAAGATGTCGTGACCGCAAGGCGGATGCGAATCGAAGACTGGCTGGCCGATCTGGGCGGAATTGGACGTCGTTTGGCGAAGCCGAGCGAACTGGACGAAACGATGGTCTAGGGATTTCCTAGGGATACGGGACGTTGCTCAAGGGTCGTCGGAGGCCTGTCGTCTTTGGAGCTCAAGGAGCTCGGGCAGCGCCTCGCGATCCTTGTCTCGATCCGCCCACTGCTTCGATTCGATGATTGCGCCGAGAGCTGCGAGCCGGACAGTCAGGCCTGGCAGCACCTGATGGCTGATCGCAGCACCGGCCAACGATTCGTAGTCGCGGCCGGGAGTCTCGCCTGCCAGCGTTGGGATCATCCGCAGCACGTCCAACGGACCGGCGTCGGTCATGAACGTGTGAATCGAACCACGCTCAAGAAGCTGAGGGTGCATCGCCTGACCAGCGGTTGCCGCCCGAGCCTCGTCATCGCTGAGACCTTCGAGGCGATACCGCCAACCAAGAGCATCTAGAGCTGCCGACAGCTTCCACAAGTTCTCGGTTCCGAAGTCGACGACGATGTCGGCGTCTTGTGTTGGGCGAGTTGCGCCGTGGAACTCCGCCGCCCGACCGCCAACAAGCACGAACTTCACTCCGTGCTCAGCGAGTGCCTCAATGATCTCATCTGGTCGAAACGGAGCCGGCAAGTCGGTCACGACAACGATCGATGCAGCTACGAATTCAGCTCGCGAAGCTGCTCCGCCACCGATTCCAGAAACGCCCGTGACTTCGCCTCGGAATCAATCCGTTCGCCACTGACGAGCACCGTGCAGTCATCGTCAGTAGGCGGAGCGAACTCTGCAACAGCCTGACGCCACTCCTCACGAGATGCGTACGTCCTCAACGATCCGCTCGAAGGATGATTCATGCCTCAAGCGTACAACCCAAGGTCAACGCGTCACCATGAAGTAGCAACCCAAGCAACGCCGCTCGCCCGCTTGGGATTTCCGCAGCGACTACTCGAT
>CAZEMU010000225.1:0-3673 GCA_964513315.1 uncultured Acidimicrobiaceae bacterium
TCGAACGTGACGGCGATGGCCCCGTCTCCACAGCCATCGCGCGTCTCGTTGAGTGAAGCTTCGGCGGCGCCGAGGTCGGCGACGACGACTCGAGCGCCCCGCTCGGCCAACAGCAGTGCCGTTGCGCGGCCGATATTTCCCGCGGCCCCGGTGACAAGCACCGAACGGCCGTCGAACTCACTCACCGAGGCGAGCGCCCGATTCGTCGAAGACGTGGGTCTTTGTATCGACCTGGACATGGACACGATCGCCACGGCGAGTACTTGTCTCGCCCTCGTCTCGGACGACCAGCGTGACCGTCTCGCCCTGGTGCTCAGCGTGCACGTGTACGAACGCCTCGGAACCAAGTTCTTCGACGACGACCACTTCGCCAGGGATGCCATCGGAAGACAGCGTCATGTGCTCAGGACGCACACCGAACGTCACCGTCGACGAGTCACCATTGCGCAGATCACTCGCGACATCCTCGCCGACATCGACACCGACACCGGCGAGCTGTGGCTTGCCGTCGGCGACCGGACAATCAACCAAGTTCATGGCCGGCGAGCCAATGAAGCCAGCCACGAAGCGGTTCACCGGACGCGAGTACAAGGTGCTGGGGCTATCGACCTGCTGCAGCACGCCGTGATCCAGCACAGCCACGCGGTGGCCCATCGTCATGGCTTCGACCTGATCGTGGGTCACGTACACGGTGGTCACACCGAGGCGAGCCTGCAGATCAGCGAGCTGGGTACGGGTCTGCACACGGAGCTTGGCGTCGAGGTTTGACAGGGGCTCGTCCATGAGGAACACCTGCGGGTCACGCACGATGGCACGGCCCATGGCGACACGCTGACGCTGACCACCCGAGAGGTTCTTCGGCTTGCGATCCAAGTACTCGGTCAAGTCAAGGATGCGAGCGGCCTCTTCGACACGCTTGCGACGCTCTTCCTTGGGCACCTTTTGCTGCTTAAGTGCGAAGCCCATGTTGTCGGCGACGGTCATGCTGGGATACAGCGCGTAGTTCTGGAACACCATCGCGATGTCGCGATCCTGCGGCGGCTTCAGCGTGACGTCGACGTCGTTGATGTAGATGCCACCCTCGTTGACGTGCTCAAGCCCGGCGAGCATCCGCAACGCCGTCGACTTGCCCGATCCAGACGGACCGACCAACACGAGCAATTCGCCATCGCTGATGTCGAGGTACAGCGCATTAACTGCGGGGACTTCGGTGCCAGGGTAGATCCGGGTCGCGGCCTCGTATCGGACTTCAGCCATGACATTGCTCCAGTTCTTCAGGTGAACGTGCAGGGGTGATCTGCGGAATTTGTCGATGTTGTGAGCGCCAGCGAGCAACTCGGTTAGGTGAGCGCAGCGAACCGGCGATCACTTGATCGCTCCCATTGCCAAGCCGCGAATCATTCGCTTCTGAGCGACCCAGCCAGCGATGACAACGGGGAACGTCGCCAGGACCGACGCGGCGCTGAGCTGGGCGATGAATTGGCCCTGGAATTTCTGCTGGGAGTTGACCCAGACCGGGATCGTTGATGCGCCGGTCGGGTTCAGCTGGACGGCGAAGAAGAACTCGTTCCAGGCAAAGATGACACAGAGCAAGGCAGTTGCGGCCAAGCCGGGGGCGACGATCGGCAGGATGACCTGTCGGATCTGACCCAGCAGACTGGCGCCGTCGATCTGTGAAGCCTCGATCAGCTCCTTGGGCACCTCGGCGAAGAACGACCGCAACATCCAAACGGCGAGCGGCAGGTTCATCGCGGTGTAGAGGACGACGAGGACAGTCCGTGTGCCGAGCAGATCGAGGTCACGGGCGATGATCCAGATCGGCATGATGATGCCGACGATCGGCAGGAACTTCGTGGAGATGAAGAAGAACAGCACGTCGCGCCACATGCGCATCGGGCGAATGGCCAACGCGTAGGCCGCAGGGACGGCCAGCACCATGACGATGGCCGTCGAGATCATCACGATCCAGAACGAGTTGGCGAACGCTTCGCCAAAGCTCAACAGATTCGAGGCCTGGGTGACGTCGGTGAAGCGATCGAGCGTGGGGTCGAAGAGCAGCACCGGGCTTGCGCTGGCGACCGACTCTTCCTTGAAGCCATTCAGCGTGAGCCAGAACAGCGGGAAGAAGAAGACCAGCCCGACGATCCACGTGAGGAACGCCAGGAGATGGGCCACGACTCGGTTCTGGCCCAGGATGGGTTCGGCTTTGGGAGCACGGGTGAACCGCGCCATCAGAGAATCGACCATCAGGAATCGTCCTCCAGCAGGTTGGACAACACCCGCAAACCAATGTTGGCGATGATGACCGACGCGATGACCACGAGGATCGAGTACGACGAGGCCAGGCCGAATCGATTGCCGCCACCGATGGAGCGCTGGGCGATGTAGAAGGGCAGGTTCTGCGCACCCGGCTGACCACCGACGATGACTTCGATGTGGTCGTAGACCTGGATCAGATAGATCGCGCCGAGCAATGTGCCGAGTTCGAGGAACGGGCGAAGCTGCGGGAAGGTGATCTGGCGGAAGATGCCGAAGGAGGTCGCACCGTCGACGCGGGCGGCTTCGAGGACCGACTGGTCTTGCCCCTGCAGGCCGGCGAGCACGATCAGCATCATGAACGGGCTCCACTGCCAGACCAGCACGGTGACCACCGAGGCCAGCGGATACTTGGTGGCGAACTCGATGGAATCGATGCCGATGCCGTTGAGCAACCAGTTCAGAATTCCGAACGAGGAGTTGAACATCTGCGTCTTCCACATGAGGCCGGCAACGACCGGCATCACGAGGAACGGCGTGATGAGCAGGGTGCGCACGAAGCCTTGGCCGAAGAACTTGCGGTCGAGCAGGATGGCCAGCGCGGTGCCGACGATCAGTGAAAGCAATACCGCCATCACCGTCATCTGCACACTGACCCACGCGGATTCGCGGAAGAACTTTTCGCTCTCGCCGAACAGGGAGCCGTAGTTCTCGAGGCCGATGAACTCACGAGGTTCGGTCTTGTCAATCCGCCAGTCGGTCAGGCTGTAGAACAGCGTGAAGAGGAACGGAATCTGCGTCACCACGATGGTGAAGATCAGTGCGGGGAGAATCGGAAGGCGACGCTTCCATCCCTCTCGGCGTTCTAGGCGTTTTGCTTCCGCAGCACGCGATTCGGCTCCGCTATCTACAGGCACTTTTTCGCTGTCAACCGCAGCGTTCGACATGGCGCCCCCCCTCTCACGATGTTTCTAGAAGTAGTCACAAACGGCACCGGCCGGGCGTACGAGACGCCCGGCCGGACCGAATTTGGTATCTCACTTCGCTCCTCACCGAGGGTGAGGAGCTCATGGCAGCTGGATCAGCTGCTCACCTCGGAAGCGATGATGTGGCAGTCAGCAAGTGCATCTTCAACCGTCATCGAGCCAGCGATAGCGGCCGAGAAGAGCTGGGTGCAACGGGTACCGACGTCCTGGAACTCAGGAACACCGACGTACTGCACGCCTGGGAGACCAGGGCGAGGCTGGAGGCCTGGCATGTCGATCGGCGCAGCGAGCATTGCGTCGAGGGTGCGCTGTGCGAATGCATCAGCAGCCTCGAGGTACTCAGGGCGCTCGTAGAGCGACTGACGGGTGCCTGGAGGAACTGCACGCCAGCCGTCTTCGGAGGCGATGAGCTCGTGGTAGTCAGCGTTGGT
>CAZEMU010000226.1:0-3585 GCA_964513315.1 uncultured Acidimicrobiaceae bacterium
GTCGTGCGCCGCGCCGCTCGGGTCGACGACGCCGAACGGGCTCAGATCGCCGAGGTCACCGGGCTCGATGCCGACGAGCTGGCCTCGGCCGCGGCGGCGTGGCGAGTCGGTGGCCACGCGGGCTATCGCGTCAGCCGCGGTCGTTGGCTGCCGACCGGTCGAGAGATGCAGCCTGGTGTCGATGCGCTCGGCGAGGAGGCCAAGGTTCGAGCGAACACGGTCGCCGCTGGCGGAGTGCAGCTTCGCCTCGACGAGACCGATCGCAACTGGTGGCGCTTCGACGCCGATGACTCGCTCGGATGGGTTCTGGTCGCCGGCCCTGCGACCGAACCGGCAGACCTGATCGACTGACCAGACTCAGCTCAGTCATTGACGAGCCGAGCCCGAAGGTCGAACTTCTTGACCTTGCCAAGTGCGGTCCGAGGCAGCTCGTCGACCAGATGCAGTGCTGCTGGGAGCTTGAATCGAGCCAGGGTCGCCTCGCCGTGGCTGCGCAACTCGTCGAGCGTGGGCTCACCAGTGGCAACGACGAACGCGACGGGGACCTGACCCCACGTGTCGTCCGGCCCGGCAACGATGGCGATATCGCCCACACCTGGCGCGTCGAGCAGGGCTTCTTCGATCTCGACCGGATCGATGTTCTCGCCACCGCTGATGATCTTGTCGTCGACGCGGCCGTCGATACGTACGTAGCCGTGCTCGTCGAAGTGGGCGAGGTCACCGGTGCGATACCAGTCGCCGTCGAATGCCTCGGCCGTTGCTCCGGGGTTGTCCCAGTAGTGGGTGAACAGGTGCTCGCCCTTGATCTGGAGTTCGTTGTCGACGATGCGGATCTCGCTGTGTGGCGCCGCGGTGCCAGCGGCGCCAACATGCTCGGCTTCTTCCCACGGGAGCACGACGCATGTCGGTCCCGTCTCGGTCGATCCATAGACCTGCCCCGCCGGCATGGCTCGTTCGTTGAGCGCACGCAGCAGGCTGGGCGGCACGACCGACGACCCGGTCTGGATGCCACGAATCGACGACATATCCGCGGTCGGCCACGCCGGATGGTCGATCACGGCGCGGATCGTCGCCGGCACGAGCAGCGACGTCGTGACGCCATATCGCTCGACATCGCTGAGGAATCGGCCTGGGTCGAACGCGGCGTGCAACACCACGGTCCCGCCGATGCACAAGATTGGCAGGGTCTGGATGTTCAGCCCGCCGACGTGAAACAGCGGCAGCAAGATCAAGCTGATGTCGTCGCTGGTCAGTCCTTGGCTCTCGATGCCGTTGTCGATCGTGAGGGCCAGCGAGCGCGACGTGTGCACCGCACCCTTGGGAGAGCCGGTCGTGCCCGAGGTGTAGACGAGCAGCAATGGTGCTTGGTCATCAACGGCGTCGTCTTCGGCGTGGACGGTCAGCGCCGCAAGAGCGTCGCGATCGGGAGCTGCGACGACCTGACAGCCAGCCGGTGCAGCGCTTTGTAGATGTTCGAGGAACGACGCCTGGGCAACGCCGAGCGCGGCGCCGCAATGCTGCAGCTGATGTGCGTGCTCGGCAGCCGTGAGGCGCGAGTTCAACGGCACGAGCACCGTGCCGGTCCTCGAACAGGCGAACAGCAGGGCGAGCATGAACGGGTCGTTGCCACCGAGCCATGCGACCCGGTCGCCAGCGGAGGTCCCGCAGGTGTCGCGCAGCCAGCCAGCGAGTTGTTGCGACCACTCTCGCAGCGCCGCGTAGCTGATCGGCTCGTCTTCGAACCAGATCGCGATCGCGTCGGGGGACGACGCCGCCTGGGCGTCAAAACGCTCGTGCATCATCGCTGCAGAAAGTCCGCCACCAGCGAGTTGAACTCGTCAGGTCGTTCGAGATTGACGAGGTGCCCGCATGCCTCGATGACCGCGAGTTCGGCTCCGTCGATGCCGTCAGTCAGCCGTTGCATGCTGGCGACGGGGGCGGTTGCGTCATCGGACCCGGCGATGCACAAGGTCGGCGTAGCGATCCGGTGGAGTTCGTCATCGAACGCCCACGTCACCAGGCACTCGAGCGCTCGCCGATAGGCGTCGCTGGTGATGCGTGCCATCGAGGCGATGCAGTTCGGCGGCGCATCTGGGTGTGGATCAGGACCCATCAGCATCTCGACGACGCCGGGCGCAAGGTCGGCGGGCGTCTTCCCCTCGTCCAGCGGCTTGTACCGAGAGGCCAGGTACTTCTCGGCGAAGTCGCTATGCCCAGGGCGGCCGAAGCTCGGCGACGTCGCGACCAGCACCATGCCATCGAGGCGATCGGGATGGTCGACGGCGAACTGTTGAGCAACCATGCCGCCCATCGACAGCCCAACCAGGGTCGCTCGTTCGATCTCGTAGTGGTCGAGGAGTACGACCGCAGCGTCGGCGAGCGCCGACCAATGCATCGGGTCGAGAGGCGTCGATTCGCCGTAGCCCGGCATCGTCCAGGACAGGCAGCGATAGTCGATGCTGAACCGGTCGAGTTGGGGCATCCAGTTCGACCAGTCGCCGCCGAGTCCGTGCATGAACAGCACGGCCGGGTCATCGGCGCTTCCGGCGGCCGCGTGCTCGATGCCGACGGCGACCTTGGCGCTCAAGCGAGGTCGCCCTGGAGTGCGCCGTCGACGACCACAGCAGTGCCGTCGAGTTCGACGGTGCAGCCAGCCATCGGCAGATCGAAGTGGCCGAGCGTGTGGCGACCGGCAACCTCGTTCGCGCCGGTCGAGTACAAGAAGTTGCCGCCGAAGGCCCGCAGCTCGGTGCCGTTCGTCTGGGTCTTGTCGTACATAACCATCGAGTCCCAGCGGGCGGCAGTGTTCATGCCCCAACCGACGTGGGATACGGCGTAGGCCTCGCGGTCGCCCCAGGCTTCGAAGTAGCTCTTCATGAGTCGAGCGTCGACGCCATCACCGGCGATGTCGACGATGTAGTCGTTCTCGATCGTGCAGGTGATGGGGGAGTCCACGTAGCGCTTGAAGGTCAGGTTCACGTCGCCGACATCGAGCACGAGCGTGCCGTTGACCGAACCTTCGGGCGGGAAGCACAGGCAGAGCCCGCCTGGCCAGTGAGCGATCGTGCCGGGCCGGCTCGTGTAGCCCCAGCTCGATCCCGCCGGCGCGTTCTCGACATCGATGGTCAGGTCGGTGCCTGCGGCCGAGGTCACGCGCATCTGCGATGCGCTGCGCAGCATTTTGGTGCCGGCCTTGACCTTGGCTTCGAGCGCCGGGTCAGGGGTCAGGCGTTCGAGGATCTCGGGGTGCTCGTTGCTCACCATGAGCGCCCGTGCGCCGCCGCCCAGAATCTTGGGAAGCTCAGGGGCGTGGAGCAGACCCTCGACCGTGCAGTCGGCGATCAACGTGACCTGGGACAACGCCGAGATGACCGGCTCAATCCCGGCGATCGCGTCACTCGCGCCAGTCGAACGGATCGCGACGGGCGCCGTCTGCTTGCGAGTCGGCAGTGAGATGCGGAAGGTCTCGGCGCCAAGGCGTTGGAGGGCAAGTTCGCTGAGCTGGACGTTGACGTCGCGGCTCTGGGTCTCGCTGAGCACCGCGCAGACGTCACCGGGCTCGACTCCGCAGAGCTCAAAGACCTC
>CAZEMU010000227.1:0-3514 GCA_964513315.1 uncultured Acidimicrobiaceae bacterium
GACACACGCCGACTCTTCGTCGACGGGGTCGCCGTCACCGAACCTGGTCTCCAGGTCCGCTCCGTCAGCCACGTGTCATCCGAGCATGCGGTCGTCGGGGCGACCACCGACTCAAGCCAGCTCCACGTGCACCGTGTTGCCCTCGACGGGTCCGGGACCGAAGCCATCACCACCGAGCCCGGCATTCACCGGGCAATGGTCGGCGGCCCGACGATGGTCCTCGTCTCAGCAACGATGGAGGACACCCGCTCGACGACCGTCGTACATCCTGAAGCGGGCGATCCGTTCGAGATCGAATCGTTCGCCGAGCGCCCCGAACTCGATCATCAGGTCAGCTTCCACCTGACCACGCCGCGCCAGCTGCAGTCCGCGCTCGTACTGCCGGCCGGCCACGATGGCGGCCCGCTGCCGGTACTCCTCGACCCCTACGGCGGCCCGCATGCGCTCCGGGTCCAGCGAGCCCGATCAGCGTTCTCGGCCAGCCAATGGTTCGCTGACCAAGGCTTTGCCGTGATCGTCACCGACGGTTCCGGCACCCCGGCCCGAGGTCCCCGCTTCGAACAAGAGGTCCTCGGCAACCTCGCCGACCCGGTCCTCGACGACCAGGTCGCAGCGCTGCACGATCTCGCCGACAAGCACGGCGACCTCCTCGATGTCACCCGCGTCGGCATTCGTGGCTGGTCCTTCGGTGGTTACCTGGCTGCGCTTGCGGTGATGAAGCGCCCCGATGTCTTCCACGCTGGCGTCGCCGGTGCGCCCGTCACCGACTGGCGCCTCTACGACACGCACTACACCGAGCGCTATCTCGGCCATCCCGACACCGACCCCGGCGCGTACGAGCGCACCGACCTCACGCCGCTTGCCGCGCAACTCGAGCGGCCGCTGATGCTGATCCACGGCCTGGCGGACGACAACGTCGTGTCGGCCCACACCTTCCAGCTGAGTCGAGCGTTGCTCGAAGCCGGGCGTCCGCACCAGGTCTTGCCGCTCTCGGGCGTGAGCCACATGACGCCGCAAGAGTCGGTCGCCGAGAACCTGCTCCTTCTGCAGGTCGCCTTCCTCCGCCAATCCCTCGACATCACCGAGAGCTAGGCGCGCCTTTAGCCGAAGATCTCGCTCAGGATCAGCACGATCGCTGAACAGCCCGACAGCACGAGCACCAGCGGCCGCAAGTAGCCCCGATCGATTACCGGTGTCGCCCAACGGGACAGCACCATGCCGCACGCGATCGGCGGCAACAGCATGCCGATCAGCTTGAGCGCTTCGAGATCGAACCGACCGGCGAGCAGCAAGGCCACGATCGTGACCGACGAGCCGATCAGCGTGTACGCCGCCAGCGGGCCACGGAAGTCACGAGCTTCGGCGTGTTGCACGTAGAGCAAGGCCATTGGCGCGCCACCGAGCGCAGCGATCGTGCCGCCCACACCCGATGCGACACCGGCACCGGCCAAGGTCGGGTTCGACTGTGGCAGACGCACGTTGGACAGGCGCAGCAGCACGAAGCTCAACACGATCACGCCGACCAGCACACTCAGGCCGCGCTCGGACAGGCTCGCGAGGAGCACGAGCGCAATGCCGATGCCGACGAAGCGGCCACCGACCGCCGGCGCAATCGCTCGCACATCGCGCAGCTGGGTGTTGCGGCGAGCGACGAGCACTGCGACCAACAGTCCGATGACGACGATCGGAACCGGCAACAAATCAGGATGCAACAAGCGGAACAACGGTGCAGCCACCAGCCCCTGGCCGAAGCCCGTCGAACTCTGCACGGTCGACGCCACGACGGTGACGATGAAGACGGCGACGTAGACCCCGATGGACACCGGCGCAGCGTACGACCTTGCCCCCGAGCCTCCGGCGCCAGCCGTGGCGGCGTGACGCCCGCCACGCGTCACCACTGTCACATTCCGATTGGGAACACCGATGGGATTCATACGGTTGAACCCGTCATACATCCGGTCCCACGAAAGGAACGTCCCCCCATGTTCTGGACCAAGAAGACAACCGAAAAGTACGTGCCCGCCCGCGTACGCGACGCACTCTCGACTCGCTTCAACGAGCACGAGCTCGGTGCACTCTCCCGACTCGGCACGCTCGTCGATGTCCCCGCAGGTCAGACGCTGACCAGCCAGGGCACCGCCGGTCGCCAGGCCCTCGTCATCGTCAGCGGTACGGCTTCGGTCGTGCGCAACGATGCGATCGTTGCAACCGTCACCGAGGGTGACGTCGTCGGCGAGATGTCGCTCATCACGGGCGAACCCCGCACGGCCACCGTCGTGGCAGACACCGCCATGCAGATCTACGCACTCACCCCACGTGAGTTCTCCTCACTGCTGGCCCAGTGTCCTCGCTTGGCGCAGAAGATCCCGGCAACCGCCGTTCGCCGCCTCGGCGAACTCTCGGCTGCCTAACAAAACACCACCGAGCGCCGCGCTGCGGCGTGAAGTAGGAAACGCAGAATGCCCGCCGCTCATTGGCGGGCATTCGGGGTTTTCGGGCGACCCCATCGTCTGACGGCTTCGAGAACGCAGGCCGATACGGCTCGCCGCAAGCCTCGACCCGGCCCTAACTTCGAGCCATGGCGACGACACCGGACTGGCTTCGACAGGCGCGAGAACACTGGGTGAATCGGGGCGATCAGCGACCCGACTTCGCCATTGAACCTGGCCCCGGACAAGAGTCGGTTTGGGACTACCCCCGACCTCCCGCTGTGGTTCCCGATAGCCGACCGATCGAGGTCGACGGCCCCAACGGACCGATCGCCCGAGCTACACACTCGATCAAGGTGTGCGAAACCTCGCATCCGCCGTCGTTCTACGTGCCCGCCGACTCGATCGTCGACGGGAGCTTGAGCGTTACGTTCGGGTCCTCGCATTGCGAGTGGAAAGGCGCCGCTGAATACGTCGCCATCGTGAGCGATGCAGCTGGGGGGCGCGGCGAACCCGTCGGCTGGCGGTACCCATCGCCCTATCCCGAGTTCGCTGAATATGCGGGTTGGGTGTCGTTCTACCCGGGCCGGGTGGAGTGTCGAGTAGCGGGTGAGCTTGCGCGTCCGCAAGCGGGCGGGTTTTATGGCGGGTGGATCACCGACGATGTTGTGGGGCCGTTCAAGGGCGAGCCCGGCACATCGGGATGGTGACGCAACCGCACGAAATCAGTGGAATCTTCTTGAGACTGCTGTCGATAACGAGGTTTATCCTGAAACCATGAGCGATTACCAGGCCCCCATCGAGGACATGGACTTCGTGCTCCAGCACGTCGTCGACGTTGCGAGTCTGCAACAGCACGAGCAGTTCGAACATGTCGAGGCCACCGAACTCGCCGGCATTCTCGAAGAAGCTGGCCGCTTCTTCAGCGAAGTCGTTGCGCCGACCAATCGCATCGGCGACATCCAGGGCGCTCGACGCAACGACGACGGCTCGGTCACAACGCCCGACGGCATCCCCGAGGCGTACGCCAAGCTCGTTGAGGCCGGCTGGAGCGCCATCGCCTCTGACCCCGAATACGGCGGCGG
>CAZEMU010000228.1:0-3489 GCA_964513315.1 uncultured Acidimicrobiaceae bacterium
TCGATCTCGGTCTGAACAGGTTCACCACCGACCCCGATGCGCTGGCGAACGAGGCTTCGGCTGACGACGCAGCCGACGGACGCATCGATCTCGGCCTGGGCTCCTTCGACACCGCACCACAAACCGATGGCGAATAGCCCCGTGGCGCCCAGCAGGACAGAGACGCCACGAGGCCGAGCGCTGCTGCTTGGTCTCGCGACGATCGCGGCACTTGCCGTAGGTTTCATCGTTGGATTGAGCCGAGGCGGTGACCCAGCCGACCCCCCTCCCCCAGCACCCGAACCCACAGTCGTGGACGACACCCTCGAGGGACTTCGCACCGCCCAGCTGATCGGAGCATCGGTCGCTCTGCGATCGGAGCCCGCAGCCGAGGCCGAGGTGATCGCCCTCGCCGACGGCATTGTCGGACGCACGATCGAAGTGCTCTCGCCAATCACCGAATCGGGCTGGTACCGGGTCCGTCAGCTTGCGAACGGCCAGATCATCACCGGGTGGGTGTTCGGGGCACATGTACTGCCGGCCGACAGCGGCTGGCTGATCGTCGAGCATCGCGGCGGTGAAGACTCGGTGATCGAGCTCTTCGCCGAACCCGATAGTCGCACCCCGACCATCGACAACCCGACCGGCGCTCTGGCCCTCGTCGCCGACACAACCGGCGACCGCTGGCAGGTCATGTTGCCCGACGGGCAGACAGCGTGGATCGATCCAGCAAACGTGCGGCCACGTACCTGAAGGACTCGCTGCACCCGAAGCCCAACGGCAGCTCGCTGGCAGGGCGAACGCTCCTTAGCCGTCGACCCGCCTACTCGGCGCTCTCGTTGATCGCAGGACCGTCGCGGGTTAGACCATCTTCGCTCTCGATGTCCTCACGGCTGACACCGAGCAGGAACAGAATCGCGTCGAGGTACGGCAGGTTCAGTTCAGCATCGGCAGCCTCGCCGACGACCGGCTTTGCGTTGAAGGCGATTCCCAGGCCGGCTGCTTCGAGCATGTCGATGTCGTTGGCGCCATCACCGACGGCCACCACCTGACGAGGAGCGAGACCTTCACTCTGCGCAATGGTCTCGAGCAGGTCAGCCTTGCGGCGCCGGTCGACGATCGGTCCGGCGACCTTGCCGGTCAGCAAACCGTCGACGACCTCGAGCGTGTTCGCGAATGCGTAGTCGAGGTCGAGCTCAGCTTTGAGGCGATCGGTGATCGCAGTGAAGCCACCCGACACGATTGCGATGCGGAAGCCCAGGTGGCGCAGCGTCGCGATGAAGGTCCGCGCGCCTGGCGTGAGTTCGAGGCGATCCCAGGCCTTGACCAGAAGCTCGGCAGGTTGTCCGGCCAGCAGCTCGACGCGAGCCCGCAAGGCGGCTTCGAAGTCGAGCTCGCCCTGCATCGCCCGTTCGGTGATCTCGGCGACCTCTGGTCCGACGCCAGCGAGGTCGGCGATCTCGTCGATCATCTCGTTCTGCACCAGCGTGCGATCGACATCAAGAACCATGACCCGCAGCGCACGGCGCGGCAGGCCCTTGGGCTGCACGGCCACGTCGATGTGCGGGAACTGGCGGCGCAGCTCAACCAGGCCGGCCCGAACCGACGCGACATCGCCGCCGCTCACTTGCAGCTGGTAGCTCCACGCCGGGTACTTCGACAGGCGCTCGACTCGTTCGACGTTGGCACCGCACTCGGTCATCACCGCAGTGACAGCAGCGAGCTCGCCCGCACCGACGCGGGTGCCCAAGACGGTCACGATCGTGCCGGTGGGCTTGCGAGACGGCATGGAATCGACTGGCTCGAACTCGATCTGCAGCCCATGCTCCCAACCCGCGAGCAGGAGCTCCTTGAGCAGGTCCTGACCGTCGGGGATGCGAGCAACGATGTTGAGGGAGATGTGATTGCGGATGACGATCTGCTCGACGTCCTCGATCGCTGCGCCTGCGTCGGCGAGCTTGCCGAGAATCGCGGTCGTGATACCGGTCTTGTCCGGTCCGTCAACCTGAATCAGGAAGGTCTGCGGTCCGTCAGTTGTCGAGGTCACACAGAAACCGTAGCGACCTGTCCTGGCGAGTCCGTAGCTGTTTCGTCACGTCGGGACTGGCCCGTGAGCGCTGCGATGCTCGTCATGATCTCGTCGGTGAGTTCGCGTCGGGACTGGGCGGAGCGGCGTGCGCCGGACCAACGGCCAAGACCGATCGGAGCACCGAAACGGATCGTGATGTCGGAACGGAAGCCGGGCACCAGCTGTCCGACCGGTTGCGCCTCGCCGGTTCCGATGAGCCCAACGGGAAGCACCGGAACGCCGGTGCGCAACGCAAGCTGGGCAATGCCACGGTGGCCGGGACCGAGCATGCCGTCGCGTGAGCGGGTGCCTTCGGGATGTACGCCGACGATGCCGCCTTGCTCGAGCATGCGGGCGGCGTGATCGAGCGTGATGCGGGCCAGGCGCCCGCTTCGGTCGAGCGGCAACATGCCCGTCGCGGGGAACACCCGTCGGGCGACGGGATGGTCGAGGTACTCGGACTTGCCCAGGAACGAGACCGGGCGTGGCAGGGAGTACATGATCAGCAGCGAGTCGATGAACGCGAGGTGATTCGCAGCGAGCAACACGCCACCTTCGGTCGGCACGTTCTCGCGGCCCTCATGGGTCACGTCGAGCCAGGCGTGGCGAAGCGGCCAGGTGCCGGCGCGGCCAGCCCACGCATAGCGCCCGCTCGATTCGACGGCGGTCGTCAGTTGATGGACGTCGACCGATCGCTCGTCGGTGGATCGGTTGTCAAGTACCGGAGCCATGTCACGGTCGTCCTGCATCGAGGGAGAGCCACATGACGGGCTGATGTGCGGTCAGGCGTTCGCCCTGCCAAGCGAGCGCGTCACCCGATCGGCCCGAGAAGGGGCTCACGACCGGGACCGACTGGCTTCCGCTGTGGAGGTGCCCGATCACCTGTCCGGCCTGGATCTGGCGACCCGAGGTCAAGTCGAGTGCCGGTTCGAAAACGCCTGCGTCGGGAGCGACAACGAGGCGGGTGTCAGCCTCGAGGCGTTCGCCTTGGGGCTTGCCCGCAAACGAGGTGGGAACTGGTGCGATGAAGGGTGCTGCGCTGGTGGTGACTGGCATGGATGCAGTGTCCATTGTGTTTGTGCCAATTGGGTTACGCGGATGTGAACTGGACCCGTGTCTGGTGTCACAGCCTTGTGCGCTCCGGTTTGCGACACTGGCTGCGTGCCGGCTGTTCACGACCCTGAGTTCGATGAGCCGCCGGATCCCGATCGCATCCGGGAATGCGAGTACTGGCGCTGCGGTGACCTGTTCGAGCAACGCACGACCAATCAGATCTTTTGCCGCAAGGCGTGTCGCAGCCGTCAGCGCAAGTGGGAGCGCGCCCAAGTGCGGGCGCAGGAACGCGCTCGACGCAAGGCCGAGGCCAAAGCTCGCCGCAGTAGCTAAGACCGTCCTCGATCCCCAGAACCTGGCTTCGGGGCCGGATTTCCACAGTTCTGGGG
>CAZEMU010000229.1:0-3306 GCA_964513315.1 uncultured Acidimicrobiaceae bacterium
GCCTCGGTGAAGACTTCGACGATTTCGCCGCCGAAGAAGACGAGGATGCCAATTGCGGCGAGAGCGACGAGAGCCAGGAGGAGGCCGTATTCGGCCATGGCGGCGCCACGCTCTTCCTTGGTGGCAGCGATTGCGTTCTGGAAGCGGATCATCAGTGCAGTGGTCATTGTTTTGTCCTTTGGTGGGGTGGCACATTCGGTGCCGTGGGTGACAAAGAATTGATCGGTACGAGCGATAAGCGATCAAGCCCACGATGCGCGAGTTAGTCCGATTCGCCCAGCTATCTCAGCCCACATACCCACGCATGTTCGCAACCGAAAACGCCAAAAGCCGCCCGACCCGAAAAGGATCGGACGGCGGCGTAAGCCGGGGAAGGCTCAGTCTGCGGCGGGGATGTCGCCGCGAGCGTTGATCGTGCTTTCAGCCTCGGTGAAGACTTCGACGATTTCGCCGCCGAAGAAGACGAGGATGCCAATTGCGGCGAGAGCGACGAGAGCCAGGAGGAGGCCGTATTCGGCCATGGCGGCGCCACGCTCTTCCTTGGTGGCAGCGATTGCGTTCTGGAAGCGGATCATCAGTGCAGTGGTCATTGTTTTGTCCTTTGGTGGGGTGGCACATTCGGTGCCGTGGGTGACAAAGAATTGATCGGACCCGCACAGGTCGAGATGAGCGACAGGCCGTAAAAGCGCGAGTGAGCCCCCACATTTCGTTAGGTCAGCGGGACCAGTGGGTGAGCAAGGCATCCCAGCGGCAGGTGAATTTCTTGGTGAGGTGTAATTCGTCGGGCCCCGGCTGCGTTTTCACGCCGACGTCCCCGCACGAAACCGGGCGCAGGTCCAGCACGGGTTCCGGAATGCGGAGCCGTGTCATAGGGTTGAAGGATCGTGTCCTTGACCTCGACAACGTCGGCCGAGACCTCGCTGGCGACTCGCTACGTCGCCATGCGCTCCCGTACCGAAGCGCTCGCCGCTGTCCTCGCGCCCGAGGATCAGGTCGTGCAATCCATGCCGGACTGCAGCCCGACGAAATGGCATCGCGCCCACGTCACCTGGTTCTTCGAGACGTTCATCCTTGGCGTGTACCTCGATGGTTATGCGCCGTTCGATCCTGAGTTCGCATTCCTCTTCAACTCCTATTACGAGGCCGCCGGGCCACGGCACACACGAGGCGAGCGCGGCAAGATCACTCGTCCGACCGTCGCCGAAGTCGGCGACTACCGCTCCCACGTCGACGACGCGATGGGCACGCTGTTGCGCAGCGAGCTTCCTGACGAGGCCGCCGAACTCGTCGAGTTGGGCCTCCACCATGAGGAACAGCACCAAGAGCTGATCCTGATGGACATCAAGCATCTGTTCTCGCTGAACCCGACGGCCCCTGCGTATCACTCGGTCCTGCATCCGCCCGCCGCTTCGACCCCGTTGAGCTGGGTGCGCGTCGACGGAGGCATTGTCGACATCGGACACGACGGCGACGGGTTCAGCTACGACAACGAATTGCCACACCACCAAGTGTTGCTCCGGCCCTTCGAAATGGCTGACCGACTCGTGACGTGTGGCGAATGGCTCGAGTTCATCAACGATGGTGGCTACAGCACCGCCGCCCATTGGCTGTCCGACGGCTGGCACACCGTAAACAACCGCAGCTGGCGCGCACCCGAGTATTGGTACGAGATCGACGGCGCGTGGCACATCTTCACGCTGTCGGGCCTGCGTCCGATCGACCCGGCCGAGCCGGTGTCACACCTCAGCTACTACGAAGCTGATGCGTACGCCTCGTGGGCCGGCGCCCGGCTGCCGACCGAATTCGAATGGGAAGCCGCCGCACCGCTGGGCGAAGCAGTCGGTGAACGCCCCGCCTTTCATCCGGCCGCAGCGACTCCACCGACCGGCGGCCTCCGTCAAATGTTCGACGAACTATGGCAGTGGACGGCGAGTTCGTACTCGCCGTATCCCGGCTTCACGACCGCACCTGGCGCGGTCGGCGAATACAACGGCAAGTTCATGGTCAACACCTGGGTCCTGCGCGGCGGATGCGTCGCGACGGCCCCGGACCACGTGCGGTCGACCTACCGCAACTTCTTTGGACCGGCGACCCGTTGGCACTTCAGCGGCGTTCGCCTTGCCCGCGACGTTGAGTAGCCGCCCTTGCGCAGGCTCGCAAACGCCGACTCCAACTCTCTCCACGCACGCAGTCCTGGCCAAGACCAGCACCGTGCCTAAGGACGCTTCCATGACGACCACACCTGAGATCGATGTTCACCTTTCGCCCGGATGGTGGCGCCAAACGCTCGAGGCCGAGATCCGCGCCGGGTTGATGGCGCCACGCAAGGCGATCCCTGCCAAGTGGCTCTACGACGAGCGGGGCAGCCAGCTCTTCGACGAGATCACACGCCTCGACGAGTACTACCCGTTCCGGGCCGAGCGCGAGATCCTGCAGACCCACAGCGTGGCCATCACCGCCGCAAGCACAGCCGACACGTTGGTCGAGCTCGGCTCGGGAACCAGCGAGAAGAGCCGGGTCTTGCTCGACGCCATGCAGGCCAACGGCCAGCTCAAGCGCTACGTGCCGTTCGACGTGAGCGAAGAGATGTTGCGCATCGCCGCCGCCGAAATCGCCGAGGCGTATCCCGGCATCGAGGTCCACGGCATCGTCGGCGACTTCGATCGCCACATCCCGGACGCACCCGTTCGCGGTCGCGGCATGATCGCCTTCCTCGGAAGCACGATCGGCAACCTCGAGCCAGGCATGCGATCGCCATTCATCGCCGACGTCGTCAAGGCACTCGACAGCGGCGGTTCATTCCTCGTCGGTACCGACTTGGTCAAGGACCCCGACCGGCTGTGGGCCGCCTACAACGACGCGCCCGGGATCTCCGCCGAGTTCAACCTCAACATCTTGCGGATGATCAACCGCGAGCTCGATGCCAACTTCGACCTCGACAAGTTCCGTCACTCGGCCGAGTGGGACGCCGAGAACGAGTGGATCAACATCGGGGTGCGCAGCCTTGCCGATCAACGCGTCACGATCGGTGCGCTCGATCTTGAGATCGAGGTCGCGGATGACGAAGAGATCCACACCGAGATCAGCGCCAAGTTCCACCTAAGTGGCATTCAGCGCGAGCTCGAAGAGGTCGGTCTCGAACTCGTCGACCAGTGGACGGATACCGGCGGCGACTTCGCGTTGACGTTGGCTCGCCTTCCGTAGGCGTGTTGGCCCTCGCTGTAGCGCCTGACCGGGCAGCGGCAGGGCAGTAGGGTTCGCCGATGGCTCAGCTGACCCTCGACGAAATCGAAGCAACCTCGCTCC
>CAZEMU010000230.1:0-3271 GCA_964513315.1 uncultured Acidimicrobiaceae bacterium
TCGTGGGCAATGACGAGGGCTCGGGGTGTTCGGGCGGGCATCACAGGTCGAACCATACGTGGGCTTGGCCAGTTCCGGCGACGGCTTCGTACTCGCCGAACTGCTCGCCAGTGGCCGTGCAGGATCGTCCACCGAGTGCGCCGAGCATGGTCAGGTAGTGACCGAAGTAGCCCTCGGGTGCGTGCTGGGCGAACTCGGGAACGAAGTCGAGCACGGCGGCGTGATCGCCAGCCAGCAAACGGTCGATGACGTGGCGATCGGCGGCGGCAGCCTCGGGCGTGCGGATGTGCTTGTCGGGGTCGGCACCTTCGTGATCGCGGAACTGCTTGAGTGGCCAGAAGCGGTGGCTCAGCCCGCCGCTCGCGAGCACCACGACACGGCGGCCGCTCTCGGCGACGGCTGTGGCGAGCATTTCGCCGAACAGCAAGAAGTCGTCAGGCTCGGCGGTTTGACAGACGCCGGCACTGATCCAGGCCTCGTCGCCTTGGAGGAACGGCAGCAGGTTGATCGTCGGATAGTGGACGGGCAGCCAATGGTCATCACAAGCGATGACCCACGTGTCGTCGCGGCCCGTCGCCTGGGCGGCCCAGGTCTCAGCCAGCAGACGGTCGCCGGGGAAGTCGTAGACCATGCCCGACATACCGCGGGGCAACTCTTCGCTCGTGTAGCTACCGCCGCGTCGGTCGTGCGAGGCGACGATGTGTTCGATCGTCGTGAACCAGTGGGTGTCAATGCAGACGATCGTGTCGAAGTCGAGCGGGTCGAGCTTGTCGGCCTTGAGTTGATGCAGCCCTGCGTACAGCGTCGTGTCGACGCCATCGTTCAGCTCGCGTCGGATCTCTTCGGGCAGCACCAGCGTCGGCACATGCGACACCAGCGCCGCGCCAACGATTCGTCCTTCACTCATTTCATGACCACCTTGACGGGGAGCTTCTTGATGCCGGCGATGAAGTTGGAACGCAGATAGTCGACGTCACCGGCCGGTTCGAAGTGGTCGACGCGCTTCATCAGTTCTTCGAACACCAGGCGAACTTCCATGCGGGCGAGCCAGGCGCCCAGACACAGGTGCGGGCCGTTGCGGCCGAACGCCATGTGGTCGTTCTGTTCGCGGGCCAGGTCGAAACGCCACGGGTTCTCGAACCCGTCGGCGTCGTGGTTGGCCGAGTTGAACCAGATGGCGATCTTGTCGCCAGCCTTGATCTGTTGGCCTCGCATCTCGATGTCACGGGTCGCCGTGCGGCGGAAGTGCATGGTGACGGCGCTGGTGCGCAGGACTTCTTCAGTCGCCGTTTGCGTCAGGCCGAAGTCGTTCTGCCATGCCTGCCACAGACCAGGGTTGTTCATCAGGTTCCAGAGCCCGTGGGTCATCGTGTAGCGAGTCGTGTCGTTCCCCGCCGCGACGAGCAGCGTGAAGAAGTTGTTGAACTCGTGGTCGGTGAGCGGCTCGCCGTTCGTCGACGGTGCGAGCAGCTGCGAGATCACGTCGTGGCCCGGGCATTCGCGGCGAGCGGCTGCCTGTTCCTGGGCGTACTGGAAGATCTGGATCGACGCCGGTGATCGGAACGGGACGAAGCGGAACTCGTCGGTGTCGGTCAGGTCGACGGGATAGTCGGTGAAGTCAGGGTCGGTGTTGCCGAGCAGCGCGTCGCCCCACTTGACGAGCTTGTGTCCGTCTTCGTCGCTGGTGCCGAGCAGCCGGCCGAGCATGCGCATCGGGAGCTGTTCGGCGATCTCGTGGACGAAGTCGAACTCTTCTTTGGGAAGCGCTGCTTCGATGACTTCGATCGCGAGCTGGCGGATTGATTCTTCGTAGGACTCGACCGTGCGGCGGGTGAAGCCTCGGCTGACCATGCGCCGGTACCGGGTGTGGTCAGGCGGGTCGTACTCCATCATCGTGCGACGCGCTTCGTTCTCTTCGTCGCTCATCTCTTCGAGCCGGATGCCCTTGGCCGAGGTGAACGTGTCGACGTCGCGGCTGACGGCGAGTGCGTCGTCGTAGCGAAGGATCGACCAGAAGCCGCTGCCGTCGCGCTCTTCGGTCCAGTGGACGGGATCGGTTTCGCGCAGCCGCTTGAAGGTCGCGTGCGGAACGCCCGACGTGTACGCGTCATGGCTCGTGATGTCGGCGTCATCGGCGCCGAGGTCGGGCAGGTAGTCGTCAACCCACGTCCGCATCGCGCTACTCCCCTGCCATCGGGTTGGGCTTCGCTGCGACGGTTGTGCCGCCGGCCATCGAGTTGCCGACTTGGCGGTAGAAGCCGCCGATGATCTCGATCGGTGCGAGCCGGGTGAGCTCCTCGGTCGGGTTGTCGAAGATGTCCAGCTCGGCATCGCCCGAGTAGACGGGACCGACGTCGACGTCGAAGCCGCGCATCGTGACGAGTTCGTCGAGCGAGTCGCGGCCGTCCATTTCAATTGCGGGCATCTGCCGGGTGTGCAACATGGGGTGGCCGTTGACGAAGCCGGCGCTGTCGGCCGTACCGGTGATCGTGAACCGAGCGTCGGCGATGCGCCGTCCCCAGGTCGACAGGGTGGCCCCGAAGCGACCTCCTGGCTCCAGCCGAGGTCCGGCCTTGCCGTGAGTGATCGGGCGGGTCATCCAGATCTCGGACATCTTCTTGGGGTAACCCTGCACGTGGCCACGGGCCATGGCGAAGTCCTTGTCGACCCAGATGTACGCAGCCCGACTCCACGTCTCGCCTCGCCAGGAGCAGCGGATGACGACGAAGACTTCTTTGTATTGCGAGCGGGCCGGGTCGAGCAGCTCGTCGAAGTTGTCCGAGCAGCTCTGCCAGTCAGCCCAGATGATGGCCACCGCGCCGGGGTCTTCGTCGGCCAGCTCGATGCCGTCGGGAAGCAGCTCGGCGACGTTGGCCGGGTCGGTGCGGAACTCGACGGTGAGCATCTCGCCGCTGTAGTGCCACGGCGGTCCGGGCAGCACGCCACCGATGCCAGTGGCGGTACGCGGATACATGAACCCTTGGAGCTCGGCCATCCGCCGAGCCTAATAGTTCGGTACCAAACTAATCAATGCCGGTTGCAGGTCGCCCGACGTAACGCAACGGCCGAAGGCTTCTGTGTGCAGTTCACCCGCTGAGGGCGGGCGAAGTGCACATATTTCGAGCCAAGGGCCCTATGCGCTGCCGCCGGTGATTTCGGTGTTGGTTGCCGTCACGTACGACGAGCGCGGCGACAACAAGAACGCAATCACTTCGGCGACCTCTTCGAGTGACCCGTAGCGACGCAGCGGCACCGAGCCGATCATCTGCTC
>CAZEMU010000231.1:0-3206 GCA_964513315.1 uncultured Acidimicrobiaceae bacterium
TTGCCTCGTTGGAGAGGTTGCGTGACGACACCCACGTCGGGAACGAACGGAGGCGATCGTTCACGCTCTTGTCGAGCAACAGATTGTTGAAGACGAATGCCCGCGTGCGCAGACCCGGCTCAAGTCCGGCGGTGACGGCTTCGGCGGCGGTGCGCCGGACATCGCGGTCGGGATGGCCGAGCTGGCTGAGCGCGCCTTCGAGCGGCACGGTCTCGGTTCCGCCGTCGGCGCCATCGGCTGCGGGTACTTCGCACTCGATGGCCGAGGTCAGCTCGCTGAACAGGCGGACCCACGCCGAGGTGCCGGTGATGGCCTTCTCGGTGAGGATCGTCTCCTCGGCTTCGGTCAGCAGGTGCGCTTGGTTCTGGCGCAACAGCGCGAGGTGGTGGGCACAGAACGACAGACGCTCGTCGGCCTCGACAGCTTCGGCATGCGCACTGTCGGCGGCGGCCCATTCGAGGTCGACGAAGAGCACCTTGGTGCCGATCGCCGTGGCTCGCTCTTGGTTCGCCGCCATCGCTGCGCCCCGTGCCGGGTCGCTGGTGTCGGTGCTGTAGTCGAGCATCACGTAGTGACCGGCCCGGCTGGCGAACTCTTGCATGCGGCCGTATTGCGTCATGACGTCGGCCAGCTCGGCGGCGTCCATCGTGGCGATCTTGCCCTTGTGCGCGGTGAGCGCATCGGCGATGGCATCGGCCTCGTCGAGCAGCGCATCGGGGTCCTTGCCGTCGAGGAGCAAGCTGTCGAGCGTCCACGCCACCTCGCTGGCGTTCAGATCAGCATCATCAGAGGTCGCATGCAGGTCCGTCATGACACAAAGATATCTGCGTTTCCATTGCGACGATCTCAGCCCGCACCGGCCACCGACAGCTTCTGATCGCAGCGTCGGCAAAGCACCTAACGTCTCTGAGCAGGAGCTGTGTAACCGAAAGCCAGCAGAGCGAAAAACTTCGACCGATGCGCATGCCAAACTTTGCGTGGTGTCGTCGCTACGTGTTCTCGTTCCAATCGTTCTTTGCATCGCCGGATTGACGGCGTGCGGCGACCGTGTTGGCGGTATTGCCTTCGAAGACCCAGCCACGACGTCTTTACCAGGCAGTACCACCGTCGAGGTTCCGACGCCGTCACACGAGCTGATCCCATCCAGATCGACAAGCAGTCTCTGATCGCCATTTCTCAATTCGCAAGCTTCGCCAACTTCGAATCGGCAGCGGTCACCCGAGGCTCCATCATCTTCGAAGACTGCACTGAGCAGCAGACGTTGTCGCTCGCAGGCTTCGTTGTTCTCCATCGCGACGAGCCCGCAGACGCCCTGGTAGCCGTGGTTGTGCTCGCTGTTTCGGGCCGGCTCGCCAAGATCGACTTCGCCGAGCACCGTCTCCCGAATCACATCGTCGGACCGCTCGCCCTATTCGTGGCCGCTGCGACCGTGGTCTCGGCGCAGTGACCTCTGACTGGGCGCGAACCGGATCGGTTCTGCTGACAGGTGGCGGGGTTTTTGTCTTTTTGTTCGTTTCCGCCCTCGCCGGGGCCATCGGCATGGGAGCCGCAAAACTGAGCTTCCCGTACGCCACCCTTCTGGCATGGTTTGGACCAACCGCTCTCGTGGTCGCATTCATCGCCTCAGTCCTCACTGCCGGTGTGTACACCGTCACTGTCATGGCACGGCGTCGGACGCTTCAGTCGAAGATTCCGTTTGGTCCGTTCATGGCGTTGGGGGTCGTCGTCGGGCTGCTCGCGGCAGCTCCCTGACCGGACCAACTGCGCGTGCAGCGTGCAGCGTGCAGCGTGCAGCGTGCAGACTAGAGACATGATGGATCGGGATCTGAAGCGGTGTATTGGTCAGATGGCGAAGGGCGTGCAACTCGTCGGCGCCGCCCATGACGGTGTGGCTCGGGCGTATTGCTCGCATTGGGTCACGCAGATCTCGTTCGAAGAGCCGATCTTCCTGTGCTCGATCTCGCCGAAGCACGACACGTTTCCGCTCATCGAAGCGAGCGGCAAGTTCGCCGTGTCGGTGCTTGCGGGAGACCAGGTCGACGTCGGCCAGTACTTCTCGTACCCCGGCCGCAAGTTCAAGCATATGGCGCCCGAGTACCTCGAGATGATCGACGGCATGCCGATCGCCAAGGACTGCATCTCGTGGTTCACGTGCGAGATCTTTGACCGCATCGACAAGTTCGACCACGTGCTGTTCTTCGCCCGGGCGACGACGTGGGGCGAAGGCCGCCTCGGCGAACCGCCGCTCGTCTACTCGTCT
Organism: uncultured Acidimicrobiaceae bacterium; assembly: GCA_964513315.1. Classification (GTDB taxonomy): domain Bacteria; phylum Actinomycetota; class Acidimicrobiia; order Acidimicrobiales; family UBA10347; genus UBA10347. The sequence continues at coordinate 2,261 of CAZEMU010000231.1, forward strand.
CGTCACGGTTGGCGCATTGCCGAAACCAAGGCCCGCGAAGAGGGCGTCTCTGTCCGAGACAAGTTGCTGGCTCGCCTCGCCGAGTTCGAAGCAGCAGAGGGCGAAGAGGACACCTGAGCGGACGCGCCCGTTACGGCGATTACACCAGTGGCCGGGTCTGTGTCAGCCCTGAGCTCGATCCCGACTTGCGTCGCGATGTGGCCCGCCATGAACTCGGGCACCACTGGCAGCACTGGTCAGGCGCAGGCGCACCCGACGAGGATTGGGAACCCGAAGCGGACTGCTGGGCGGCGCTCCACGGAGGCCGAATCGCCAAGCGTGACCGACGCAGAAGCCATGCCCGTCGCCGAACCAACAACCACCGACGCCGTCTTCGCAGTTGAGCCCACGCAGTCACAGCGCTCACCGGGGGCCGAAACTGAAGCGCCCGCAGAACCGACTGCTGACACGCAGTTCACTCAAAGGGAGTTGCTAGGTACTGGAGAATTCTGGACAGCGGACGGGCTCGCTCTTCTCGGTCGTGCGGTCATTGCATCAGGCAACCACAATACGACTGACGGCTTCTTGGGGGGGATTCGCCACTACCCCGAGCAACCTGAGCCGATGCCGATCCCTGACAACGTGACTGCCGGCTCTGCGTCAGACCTGGGATTCGTCGTAACCGGACACGCGGACGGAACAGCGTTCGTCTACTCGGAATCCGATTTGGCGACCGGTCGGGCCGACGGAAGGCGCTTGGCTCGGGTGAGCGCCTCGATCGATTCAGTGCTTGTCACTGCAAGCGGTGACATTCTGATCGGCGCTGACAGTGTCGTGTGGCGTTATCGGGCAGGTGGCGATGGTTGGGCGGAGGTGGAGCGGTTGGTCGACTTTGCTCCCCTCCAGCAGCGGAGTTCCAGCCCCAACGTGTTCGGGTTGATGGAGTATGCGGATGGCTCCTTCTCGG
>CAZEMU010000232.1:0-3153 GCA_964513315.1 uncultured Acidimicrobiaceae bacterium
GCAGGCTCGTAGTTGAACCAGGTAGCGCCGTGGACTGCGGCCCAACAATCGGCGTCGGGTTCCCAGTTGCCGTCGGCCGGACGCGTGCCTGACCAGTGCTGCCAGTAGTGCCCGAGTTCGTGCCGACCGACGTCTTGGCGCAGATCGGGGTCGAGCTCAGGGCTTACGCACACGCGTCCAGCGGTGTAGTAGCCGTAGCGTGCCCGGCCGGTCGGGTCGTTGCAGAGGTATCCGGCCGGGTGCCAGGCAGTGGCGGCCCAGAAGGGAGCGACACCAACGAGATCTTCGGGAGCTGGCTGTTGTGGGCTCAGGCCCGTGAGTTGACCGTGAAGCTGGAGCTGTGTCACGGCCTGTCGTAGGTTTGCGGCCTGTGCCTCGCAGGTTTCTGCACACCCCAGGTTCAGGTTGGGCGCGACGTGGGCGAAGTAGGCGCTCGCCATCGCTTGATCGGAAGCGACATGGCCAGTGCCGACGAGTGGCCAGCCCGGCGAGCCAAGCCACCGCCACATGATCAGTTCTACTTGGGAGCGGGTCACGAACCGATCTGGACAACCCTGAGGACAGATCGAGAAGCCAAGCCCCACCAGTCGTTCCTGGCGGGTTGCGCTCGGGCCGACGGAGGCTTCGAGCTCACTGAGGGTCGAGGTGAGTTCCCGCATCGTCAACAGCTCGTCGCAGGCCGCTTCACACAGCGCGTCGCCGATCCAGTCGGGCAGCGCCGGGGCAGCGGACTGACTGACGTTGTCACCAAACGACGAGCTGTCGCGGTTGGGGGCAGGCGGATCGCTGGGAGTGGCGACAAGGATTACCAGTCCGGCGAAGCTCACGAGAGCAGCAACAGCCAGGACCGCAAATCGGCGCCTCACGCGCGGCGAGCTACTCGGCCGACTCGGTAGCAGCTTCGTGTTCGGCCAGGCGGGCCAGGAGCTTGTCGCGCACCGAGACGCCTTCCTCGCGAGCCTTCGTTTCCGCGATGCGCCAGCCGTGGCGCGACGAGTACACGAGCGGTGGTTCGCCGAGCCGGCCTTCGCCCCAACTCGTGGCTCGTGCGAAGAATAAGACGTGGTCGTACTTGTCGATGCGTTCGAAGATCTCGCACGTGAACCACGCGATGCAGTCCTTGGCGATTGGCATGTCGTCGATCATCTCGAGGTACTCCGGCGCCATGTGCTTGAACTTGCGACCGGGGTACGAGAAGTACTGGCCGACGTCGACCTGGTCACCGGCGAGCACCGAGACGGCGAACTTGCCGCTGGCCTCGATGAGCGGGAAGGTGTCGTGCTTCGGTGAGATTGAGCACAGGAAGATCGGTTCTTCAAACGAGATCTGGGTCACCCAGTGCGAGCAGTACGCCCGAGCCACGCCGTCATGGGCCGCGCCCACGAGCTGCACACCCTTCGCCATCTGGCCAATACACCGCTTGAGGTCCCGATCGATCATGAGACCAGTTTGCCCGCGACCGAGCGCTCCTCACAGGCAGCCCCAGATGCGAAGTTGTCTGCGAGCTACCTTGACGCTGTGGACCTCTTCCGCTTCCTGTTCCTGACGATGACGGTTCGATTCGGTCGTGGTTTGGCGAACTCTGCAACTCGGCTCTGGTACGCGCCATTCGGACCGGTGTTCGTTGCAGCCGGCATCTTCCTGATCGCAACTCGGCGATCGCCGACAAGCGCGGTAGCGCTGTTCCTGACCGGGTCGGCGATCATGCACATTCAGGCTTCAATGGTCGAACGTTCGCCTTGGAAGTCGCTGCGCAATGGAGCGGTACTTGTCGTGTTGTTCACAACGTTGTTGGGCTGGACGACCCGAGACTGGATCGGCGTAGCGGTCGGCGCTGGAGCGGCGGTTGGGCTCATGACGCTTCATCTTCAACACGAGCAGAGCATCGCCGAGGGCGTCCGGCCCCGTACTGTGACAGGCTGAGGCGCGGTGGACTCCCGCTTTCAATTTTCAGAACCGTCCGCGGCATTCGACAACTTCTTGGACTTCGTTTGCTATTGGTTCGAGTCCGAGATCGAGATTCCAGATCGATCCGAATCCGATCTCGTTCCTGAGCCACTTCGGCTGTTTCATGCCGCGATGTCGGCGGCTCAGTTCGGCGGTCGACCGCTGCTCGATCGAGCCGTTCCGCGCCTGAAAGCGCTCGAGGACATCGTGGTAACCCACGATCACTGCGTCATCGGATCACACGATGCAACGGGCCAGACGCTCTGCTCGATCGTTGGAACCGATCCTTACGTTGTCGAATTTGACCTTGAGAATCATCGCTTCGCCGTGAACGCGAGTTTGAAATCGTTCCTGGTACGGCTGGGTCTTCGGACCATAGCGAGCACCTCTCAATTGTGGGGGCCGGTCGCCGGGTTTGAAGATCATGTGCGAACGACGCTATTGCAGACGACTTCCGGAACAGACGTCAGCTGGCTGCTGTCAGAGCCCGTTCCACTGTCCATATCGCCAGACCTTCCAGGCGATCCGGTCTCATCCCTCGACATGCCTCTTGAACGAGTTTGGTTGATCGAGAATGACACCGTCCTCGTGTACCACCATGAGACTCACGACGCCCTGGTGACTTCCGCTCGACGTGACGAGGATCTCAAATCGCTCATTGATCGCTTTGGGGAGACCCCGATCACCGGCCTTGGATTTCGGACTCGAGTCGGAGCGAACCACTACGACTCGTGGATTGTTGACGTAGAGGCCGACGGGTCGGCGGTCGTCCGTTTTCGGACCGATGAGGCTGTCGTCGAGGCCTCTGAGGTCGACATCCTTGTTTGGGCAAGTCACTTTCAAACCGGTCTGGATGACCAGGTATCGAGTCGTAATGTGGGCGTGCCGACATTCACGGTGCGAAGGTCTGGAATACCAGGTTCCTTTCGACCGCTACAGCCCCGAGTGGCAGCGGCGTTCCTTGGAGAAGTCGTCGCAAAAAGGTACCGCGCGTCGGAGGGGTTCGAAGCTGCCTGGTTCGAACACCGGCCGTCGTTCATACCTTGAGATTCAAGGGCCAGCGATGATCTCACCGCTTGGAAAGGACTGGGTGACAGGACCGTCGGGGGTCGGATAGGTGACCGTCAGTGTTTTTCCATCTGGGAAGTTCGCTGGATTTGACAACATTGCGTTGCAGTTTGCTCCTGCGCTGCATGGTGGGTTGTT
>CAZEMU010000233.1:0-3096 GCA_964513315.1 uncultured Acidimicrobiaceae bacterium
ACAGCCAGCCGAGCCAGCTCCAACGACGATCCAACGGTCCACGGGCCGAACGTAGTCCACCGGTCGCTTGCGTCCGGGCGCACCGAACCCCCAGACTCGGCGGGTGATGCTGGCCGAGACTGAGGTAGCCCCGTGGTAGCGACGATTCCCGTGTGCGATCCCGACGAGTCGCCCGACGCCATGTACGAGCTGCTCGATGCGGCTGGCTGCCTGGTCGTCCGTGATCTGGCGACGCCCGAGCAGATGGATGCAGTTCGCTCCGAGCTGACCGAGCACGTCGACGCCGCCGAGGCAGGCGAAGACGACCCGGCCGACTTCTACCCCGGCAAGACCCATCGGGTTGTCGCCCTCCCGCACCGGTCGCCGACCGTCCGCGAGCTGATGATGCACCCGACGATCGAGGCGCTCGGCGACCGTCACTTGCTTCCGAACTGCAAGAAGTGGCAGCTCAACGTTTCGGCTGCTCTTGAGATCGGGCCAGGTGCTCGCGACCAGATCCTGCACCGCGAAGAAGACCTGTACCCGTACTGGACACCGCCTCGCCCGAATCTGATCCTGGCGACGATGTGGGCAGTCTCGGACTTCACCGCCGACAACGGCGGCACCCAACTCGTGCCGGGAAGTCACCGTTGGCCGGCTGACCGTGTCGCCCAACCCGATGAGATCGTGCGGGCGGAGATGACCCAGGGCTCAGTTTTGTTCTGGCTCGGCGGCACGCTTCACGGTGGCGGCGCGAACGTCACCGACAATGACTGGCGTTATGGCGTGATCCTTACCTACAACCTCGGCTGGCTCCGCCAAGAAGAGAACCAGCACGTGTCGGTTCCGCTCGCCGATGCGCTGGCGCTACCGCCCGAGGTGCGGAGCCGACTCGGCTTCGACGCCGACTACGGCGGCGGGCTCGGCTTCTTCGATCCCCGGGTCCTGCTCAGCTAACCGAGCGCCGATCCCGGCTACAACAACGCGACGGTGAGCAGGCGAATGGCGAGCGCCGTGAGCGTCACTCGGAACAGCTGGGCGAGCAGTCGCTCGTTCGCCTTGTGGAGCAGGCGAGTGCCGATGAACGTGCCGACCAGCACGCCGCCGATACCGACGGCGATGAGGGCGATCTCGTCGAGCGGGTTGAACCCGTCGATTGCGAACCCGCCGAGCTTGGCCAAATGGGAAAGGACCTGGGTGCAGCCTGCGGTGGCGACGAACGCCCGGTGGCTGACGGTGAGTGCTCGATAGAACGGCGAGACGACCGGCCCGCTCGCTCCGACCGTCGCCGACAAGAACCCCGAGAGCGCTCCGACAGGAATCAGGCCGCGCTCGGTTCGACCCGGCCGGTCCCATCCAAGCCAGCCTGGGCGCCACGCAGCGATCAGGATGAAGCACGCCATCGCAGCTCGGGTTGCGTCGGCCGGAAGCGACGAGGCGACCTGCACGCCGACAAGCGCGGCCGGCACGATCAGGATCGAGCCGTACGCGACTGCAGACCAGTTGATGTCACGCCGCAACAGCACCGTCCGGAACCCGTTCGACACCAGTTGGATCGCTCCGTGGATCGGAATCGCCACGATCGGGACACGGAACTGCGCCAGCACGGCGAGCAGGATGATCCCGCCGCCCAGCCCGGCGACGGCGCTGATGATCGCGGTGATGAGCGCAACCAGCCCGACGACGATCAGATCCACACGTCCATCTTGGTTCTCCCGGCGCAACGGAACCGCACATCCACGGCGACGAACATCGGTCATTGTCCAAATCGGGCCGTGGACTAGCGTCGATGGCAACGTTGAGCTCGGCCACCGCGGCCGTGGATGCGAGGGACGATGAGCGACACCACGATCGATCGCGAGGCCTGGCTCGCCCGGGCACCTGCCCGCAGCCCCGAGATGGAGCAGGCAATCTTTGGCGGCGACGTCGGCGAAGCCGCCGACCTGTCCCTCGAAGAAATCAATCCGCTCAACCCACACCTGTTCCGCGAGCACCGCTGGCACGAACACTTCGCGCGACTCCGCCGCGAAGACCCCGTGCACTTCAACGAACTCGGCTCCGCCGGCCGCTACTGGTCTGTCACCAAGTGGGAAGACGTGCGCGCCGTCGACGGCGACTGGAAGACCTACTCGTCGGCCAAAGGCATCACCATTGGTCCTCGTGCCGACGCCAAGATCCCGGAGAGCTTCGAGAACGTCGCCTCGTTCATCGGCATGGACCCTCCCGACCAGACCGAACAGCGCAAGACAGTCCGTGGCATCTCCGCGCCGAGCAGCCTCCGCAACCTCGATGACCTGATTCGCGAACGGACCGTTTCAGTCCTCGATTCGCTGCCCGAAGGCGAGACCTTCGACTGGGTCGAGGACGTCTCGATCGAACTGACCACGCTGCTGCTGGCCACGCTCTTCGACTTCCCGCTCGAAGACCGCTACAAACTCACCCGCTGGTCCGACGTCGTGACCGCCATTCCCCAGCCGGGCGGCATCGTCGAGTCCGGATCGCAGCGCCGCCAAGAGCTGCGTGAATGCCTCGAATACTTCGAACGACTTTGGGTCGAACGCCGCGACGAACCCGGCTTCGACCTGGTGTCCATGCTCGTGCATGGCGACGCCACCAAGGACATGCCGACGGCCAAGCACCTCGGCAACCTGATCCTGCTCATCGTCGGCGGCAACGACACGACCCGGAACTCGATGTCCGGAAGCGTCTACGGGCTCAACAAGTATCCCGAGCAGTACGACAAGCTGATCGCCGACCCATCACTTGTCGCCAACCTCGTGCCCGAGATCATCCGCTGGCAGACACCGCTGTCCTACATGCGGCGCACGGCGACCCGTGACACCGAGCTCGGCGGCAAGCAGATCCGCAAAGACGACCAGGTCCTGATGTGGTACCTGTCGGCGAACCGCGACGAGTCGGTGTTCGGCGACAACGCCGAGGCGATCGATCTCGACCGCCCCAACGCCGACCGCCACCTGTCGTTCGGCTACGGCATCCACTTCTGCATGGGAAGCCGTCTGGCCGAACTCCAGCTGCGCATTCTCTGGGAAGAGATCTTGCATCGCTTCGAACGCATCGAGGTCGTCGCCGAACCCGAACGCACACTGTCGGCGTTTA
>CAZEMU010000234.1:0-3095 GCA_964513315.1 uncultured Acidimicrobiaceae bacterium
CGTAACGCTGCGGGCGTAGGACCGCGAGTCGTTGTAGCCGAGCAAGAAACTCGACGGCGACGAACCGCGGGTTTCGCTCAGGTGGCACAGGAAGCGAGCCGCCGAAGCCGCCGCGTCGTACAGGTTGTGGGGATCGGAGACGCCGTCGCCGTTGCCGTCGGTCGCCCACCTCGACCAGGTCTCGGGCAGGAACTGCATCGGTCCGACGGCGCGGTCCCATTCGTCGTTGCCGTCGAGGCGGCCGCCGTCGGAGTCGACGATCACGGCGAATCCGTTGCCGGGTGCTTCTTGCGCTCGGGCACCTCGGCCATCAATCGATTCGCTGGTCCACGGGCTGGCCACTCGAGCTCGAGTCGAGTTCCACCACGAGCGGATCACAGCTTCAAGCTGCTCGTCGGCAAATTCGGTGGCGCCACCGTCGAGCAGCGGCCCGAAGATCTGGGGCGAAACCTGACCCGACCGAGAGACCGATGCGCCGCCGAGCCGGCCATGGTTCGATTCGATACGTCCGATACCGGCGAGCAGTGCCCAGTCGACGGAGCACGGGACGCCGGCAGCTCCTCGGATGTAGGCATCGACCGTGGCGACACTGAGGCCGTCGATCTCGGTCGCGCTATTCATCCGGATTGCATGCAGCGTCGGGATCTTCGACAGCGCAGAGGTCGCGAGCTGATCAGCCCGCTCACGCTCGGGGCGCACCGCCGTTCGGCCACGTTCCACGAGCTGCTCGACCTCGCGCAGGTCGATCTTCAGCTGATTGAAGCCAACGAACGCCGTGACACCCGAGATGCTGGCGGCGGCATCGGAATCGTTCAGCACCTGGAGTTCGGCATCGGCTCGCACGCGGATGTCGAGCAGCAGCGCCTCGGCTTGTGCGAGGGGGTCTCCGGATGGTTCCTGCTCGGCGGCCTCGACGTCGTTGCCTGCGATCTGCGCCAGCGCGGCGTCGAGCACGACCAGCGTGTCCGACGCCGGTCCGCGCAGCCGGTCATCGGAGACCAGCGAGTCGCGAACGGAGACGATTGCGGCGAGCACTTCGTCAGCCCCGGTCTGGGCCGCGTCGAGACGGGCCAACTCGGTGCGGAGACTCTCGGTTTGGGTTGCCCAGGTGTCGAGCGAGTTCAGAAACGCCTGCCGCTCGGCGAGATAGCCACCGTTCGTGACAGCCAGGAGCGAAGCCTGCGGCGAGACCGGGCTGGCCGCGATCCATTCGTCGAGCAAGTCGTAGTCGGTGAGCGTTTCAATGAGCTCGGTGTCGCCATAGCTGGCCGGCTCCTCGGCCTCTTCATCCGAGTCCGAGCTCTCGTCTTGGGCGACGGCCGTGCCGGTCAGCAGCACAAGAAGCAGCGCCGACCAGGCAACGGAGAGGAGGAAGATACGTCGAACCACGGGCTATCCATCGGCCGCCGGATCAGAAGATTGACCCGGCGAACCATCGAGAGTGAAGCACGTTGTCGCGACGATTTGGGGGCACCTTCAAGGCCGGCGATCGAATGGCCTGCCACGGCCTGAAAGACTGATGTCATGTCGTATGTCGTCGATCCTCAACGGGCACTTCCGCTCGCCGCATATCGGGCCGAGGCCCATCTGCTCGACATCGAACGGGTCTTCCGCAGCGACTGGGTTTTCGTCGCCACTTCCGATCAGGTCGCCGAGCCCGGCCAGTACGTAGCGGTCGAGGTTGGTGGGCAGCCCGTCATCGTGCTGCGCAATCAGGCAGGTGAACTCGCCGCATTGTCGAACCTGTGCGCGCACCGAGGCACGTTGCTGGTCGAGGGCGCCGGTGTCGAGAAGCGATTCCAGTGTCCGTACCACGCATGGACCTACGCCGACGATGGGCGACTCCTCGCCGTGCCGCATACGGATCGGGGCGACATCGATCGCGACGCCCACTGCCTGCCCACCTATCGAGCGGACCAGTGGCACGGGCTCGTCTTTGCGTCGCTCAATCCGGCGGTCGCTCCGCTCGCGGAACGGCTCGCCCACCTGGAGTCGATGGTCGCCGACGCGGGCCTCGATGACCTTCATCACTGGACGGCCGAGCGCCGGGTCGAGGAGTGGCAGGCGAACTGGAAGCTCGTCATGGCCAATGCCATGGAGAGCTATCACCTGTTCAAGGTCCACCCCGAAACGCTTGAGCCGTACACACCGACGACCGGGGCGTACTACCGGGTCGGCCAGCCCGAAGGGACCGCGACCGGCGGCACGCAGAAGGGGAGCGACGACTACACGCTCCTGAGCCTGCCGCCGAACTTCGTCGGCGTGATCAGTGACGGCAATCTGCTGTGGCAAGCCGTCGTGCCCCTCGCCCACGACCGGAGTCTGATCATCGATGGTGGTGCCTACGCCCACCCTTCGCCGAGCACGCAGTCCGGATTGTCGAAGTGGGTCGGCTCGACCGCAGCCCGAGTGATGGACGCCGCCGTTCCCGACTTCTTGCCCGAGGACAAGGCGATCTGTGAGCGCGGCCAACGCGCCGCGACCGGCGACTTCGAGCCCGGCATGCTCGTCCCGATGGAGCAGGTCGTCGCCGACTTCCACGAGTACCTGCGAGCCCGGCTGGGCTAGCTCTCCGGCTCGATCAGGATGCGGTCGAGCCATTGCTCAAGCTCGATGAGGAAGCGCGAGGCAGCTTCGCCCGAATCGGCGGCGAGTGGCTGCGGCGTCGACGAACGCCGGTGCGGCGGTTCGGAGTCGACGACTTCGTCGACAAGGTCGAAGGGGTACAGGTCAGCGGAGAACACTTGGTGCTCAGCGCAGACCCACACGTTCAGATCGATGCACGTGTGCGGGTCGAAGTAGTCCTCGTGGTCGTCTGGCAGGGGCCGGCGGTACAGGTCGGGGCCGCCGAGGCACCACAGCCACGACGTTGAGCCGCCGACCGGCGCGTGGTCGATGCCGCGTCGAAGCAGAACGGCCGTGACCCCGTCGCGAACTCCGTCGGCGAACGCGGTTGGACGAACGCGATCGCACGGCTTGGGTCGCGTCAGTCGCTGCACGACGCGGCCACCCGGCCCGCGGTACAGCGCAGACCGGTTCGACCGGGTGCACGGGTGCCCCAAGAAGTCGTGGTGGAGATGCCACATCCGACCAGT
>CAZEMU010000235.1:0-3057 GCA_964513315.1 uncultured Acidimicrobiaceae bacterium
CGACCTTCGGGGCGTCGCAGGTTGGCGCCCATGACCACCAGGTCCGCTTCGAGCTCTTCGACGAGCGCCAGGATCTCTTCGGCTGGGTCACCGTTGCGCAACAAGGTGTCGGGCTCGACGCCGAGTTCTGCCGCCATCGCCGTGGACTGATCAAGCAGGCGACGTCCGGTCGCTTCATTCGCGAAGTGCTCGCGCATCGGGTCGATCAGGTCGCCGATGAGGCCGCTGTCGCTCGTCGAGGTCACGTGCGCCAGGTTGATCGCAGTGCCCAGGTTGCGGCCGAGGTTGAAGGCGATCTCGCTTGCCGCCCGCGAGGCGGGGGTGCCCGCGACTGGAACGATCGCCTTGGCGAAGGCCGCCGGCAGACCGCGAGCTCCGAGGTTGTGGGCCCGGCGTACGAGCACGACCGGGATCCGGCTCATCGACAGCACGTCGTCGACGATCGCGGAGATGACGGTGTCCTTGTCGTCTTTGTCGTTTGCGCCGAGGCCGATGACACCGAACCCGAGCGCACTCTCGTCGACGATCCGTTCGGCAATGTCGCTGGGACGGATCGCTTCGGTTCGAACCCGGCGATGTTCGACCTCTCGCCCGTAGAGCGTGTTGAGGAGCGGGTCGATGTTGACGTCTTCGGGGCTGGTTCCCGTGGTCAGCACGGTCGCCGCTGATTCGTCGGGCCACGCGAAGTGAAGGATCTGCGAGGCCGCAATCGAGGCCGGCTTGCCGTTCGACGGGATCAGCAGGCGCGACGAGCGGACGACGATGTTGCGTTCGAGCGCAGCTTCGCGCTCGAGCCGAGCGACCTCGTCGTCGGAGCCTTCCCAACCTCGTACGACCAGCCGCAGGCCGATCGACGCAATCACGCTGGTCACGACGGGGACAAGCACGATCGCGGTGAACGCGACCGTGTTAAACACGCCAACAGCAGCGCCGACCGTCGCAATAACGATCTCGAGCGCACCGCGGGCATTGAGCCCCGCGCCGAGTGCGAGCGCGCCCCGTTTCGAACGCCCGGCCAGGCGGGCGCCGACATAAGCACCGATGAACTTGGCCACGACCGCCACGACGATGATGACCAGCGTCCAAAGGATCGCAGTGCGGTTTGCCAGCTCGCGCAGGTCGACTCGCAGACCGGCCGTGGCGAAGAAGATCGGGGCGAAGAAGCCATAGGTGAGGCCCTCGATCATGTGCAGCGTCTCTTCGTGCTGGAAGCGGCTGCGGTGCAGCACCACGCCAGCGACGAATGCGCCGAGCACGGCCTCGACGCCTAGGCGCTGGGTGACGACGCCGAATGCGAGCATCGAGACGATGGCGACCGTGAGCGCCCCGGAGACACCAGCGTCGCGGCGGCGAAGCTGGCGCAGCGAAGCATCGACGACTCGTTGGCCGAGCGTCATGGCGACGGCGACGAAGATCAAGATCGGCACGACCGTGCTCAGGATCTGGCCGACGCCGATCTCGCCCGAGGTCGCCAAGCCGGTGAAGATGCCGAGCAACAACCAACCGATGACATCGTTCGCCATGCCGGCCGCGACCGTGATCTGGCCAAAATCTCTGCGCATCAGGCCAAGTTCGCTGAGGATCTTGGCCACGACGGCCAGCGACGAGACGCTCAAGGCGAGCGCAACGAAGAGCGCGAAGTTGACCCGCTCCGCGCCCGCGGCGACGAAGACGTCGGGCAGCACGTAGCCGACAACGAGGCCGCCGATGAGCGGCAAGATGAGCGAGCCTGCGGTCACCAGCGCGGCGGGTCGACCGAGTTTGCGAATCAAGTCGAGGTCGGTTTCGAACCCGGTGACGACGAGCAGCAGTGCGACACCCACCCACGCGATGCCGAGCAGCGCTGCGGACTGGACTTCTTCGTGGCCCTCGTTCAGGAACCAGTTGAAGCCGTCGGGCCACACCGTGCCGAATACCGACGGGCCGAGCAAGAGGCCAGCGCCGAGCTCTCCGATGACGCCGGGCAAGCCGATCTTGCGCATCATCCAGCCGAGCGTCCGCGCGAAAACCACGATGACGAAGAGTTGGACCCAGAACACGAGGAGCTCGTGTTCTTCGATTGGGATGAGTTCAGCCACGGGTCGCGTTACCCGACTGGGTCGCGCGACAAAGGCAATTCAGAGAGCTGATGGCGACAGTCTCGCAGACCGGACCGGTTTCGGTGCGACTCGCTCGTTTGCGCAGCGAGCAGGCCGGCGATGGCTCAGGCAACTGCTCAAATATCGAAGTCGGCGTAGAGCGGCACGTGGTCGCTGGGCTTGTTGCCGTCCCAGGCCTTGCGGCCGTTGCGGTCGACAAGCGCGCCCTGCAAGGTTGCCAGCAGCGGATCGGTCGCCAGGATCAGGTCGATGCGAATGCCTTGGCGCTTGTGGAAGCGGCCAGCCGTGTAGTCGTAGTACGTGAACAGGCCGTCTGCGTCGGGGTACAGCTCGCGGAACGTGTCGGTCAGGCCCCAGTCCTTGACGGTCGCCAGTGCCTCGCGCTCGCGCTCGGTCACGTGGGTCGCCCCTTCGAACGCCTTGCGATCCCACACGTCGTTGTCTTCGGGGGCAATGTTGAAGTCGCCGAGCAATGCCAGCGGCTGCTTTGGGTCGTGGTTCGCGTCGAGGTGGGCCCGGAGACGACCGAGCCATTCGAGCTTGTAGTGGTAGTGCTCGTGGTCGACCTCGCGACCGTTCGGGACGTACAGCGAGGCCACGCGGACCCCTCCGCAGGTCGCCCAGACGGCGCGGGCTTCTTCGTACTTGTCGGCGCCGTCTTCGAAGTCGGTGACGACATCGTCGAGGCCGACACGGCTCAAGATCGCAACGCCATTCCAGCGGCCTTCGCCGTGGTGCACGCTCTCGTAGCCCATTGCAGTGAACGCGTCGGTAGGGAACGCATCTTGTTCAAGCTTTGTCTCTTGCATGCACACCACATCGGGTTGCAGGCGTTCAAGCCACTCTTCCACCCGAGGCAGTCGGGCATTGAGCGAGTTCACGTTCCAGCTGGCGATCCGCATCGGCGGCGAGCCTACCTGGCTACGAGACTCGCTGTTCGAGGCCGAACTACGGTTCC
>CAZEMU010000236.1:0-1773 GCA_964513315.1 uncultured Acidimicrobiaceae bacterium
CGGCGATCAGTACGGCGACGTCGTGGTCGACACGAACAAGTCACGCGAGGCCTACCTCGACTGGCTGTCGAAGACCCGCCCGGGCCCCGGTCCTGGCGGCCTGCGACGTCCGCTCTGGTATGCCCGCCCGCTGAAGCCGCAGGCAACTGCGTACTTGGCTGACGAGGACTGATTTCTGTGGCCTTCGGGCGCATAACCAGTTGTTTGTAGACTGCATGGCATGGCCATGAGCGGTGCATATACGGATGCTGAGTTGGCTGAGTTTCGCGCACTAGCGGAGCGCTCCCTCGAGGATCATCGTGGAGTTGATCTGACCCAGGTTCGCGATCGTCTCCGGCTTTCGCCTGCCGAGCGGGTCGCCAGGTTGGTCGGCGAAGTCGAGATGTATCGCCAGATTCGTGAGTCCGTCCTAGCGAACAACGCGAGTGTTTGATCCCCGGCCGATCGAGCGTTGCCCTACCTCGAATCTCTGCTGGAAGAGATCCAGCGTGCATACCTGGCCGACGATGATTGATCGAGCCCCGGCTGAGCGTTCAGCGGTCACCCCAACATTCGACGAGTGCCGCGAGCGTTTGATCGGGGAAACGGTGGGACTTCCGAAGTGGCCCGCATGGCGTGCCCGCCATCTGAACGGACAGCTCCAGCAGGTTCGAAGAGCCGCCACGGGCAATGCGGGACTCGGCCAGCAACGCAAATTCCGTCATCGACCCGACGACACTGCGGTTCGCAGTCTTCGCGTAGCTTGCTGATTTCATCGCTTCGGTCTCCTGGATGCTGAAGTCCAACGGGACGTCGAGAGCTTCGAACAGGCGACCGAGGTGGCCGGGCAGTCGTGCTGCGAGGTCGCGGGCTGGCGCTAGCGGAATGAACAGTGGCAACAGGGTCTGTTCGTTGACGAACAGCGCAGTGGATTGTGGTCGCCAGAACAGGGCGGTGGCGTACCAGTTTCCGAGCGCAGTGCTCGGGTCGTCGATCGGCACCTCAAGCGGTTGCTTCACGCGGTCGAGCAGCTTCTTTGTTCCGTGGATGGTGAACACGGTGCCATTCTGCTGTTCGTGGCGGGCCTGGGTCGAACGGCACGCGCACGTGTGCCGCGTGGGTCGCGGGTGGTAGTGGTTTCTGTTTCGAGGCGGGGACACACGTTGCCCATTACGGGCCGGGGTCGGGTGGTTCGGTCCAGCGGTCGGACTTTTGTCGGTTGGACTCGGAGCACAGCGGGTCGAGGTTGCGGTAGTTGGTTGCGCCGCCTTTGGCTCGGGGTTTGCGGTGGTCCATGTGGAGCCAGTGGAAGTCGGCATCGCACCCGACTTCGGAGCAGCGGCCTCGGGTTTCGACGAGTGCGGCGTCTCGCATCCATTGCGGGAACGCTCGGGTGTTGACGCTGACGTCGAGGTTGCGTGATTCAGCCCCAAGCACGATGCGGCGGAACTCGGCGACGCCGAGCAGTGCTTTGGCGAACTTGGGGTGCAGGGGAGTGCCGTCGATGAACTCGCAGCGATAGTCGGGGTCGACGAAGCTCGGCGTGATTGGCGCATCGGGATCAGCGTCGGCGAGCAGCAGCTGTTCGGCGAGCTTCTCGCCCAGCACGATCTTGAGAAGTGGATTGCCGGTCGAACCGTCGGAGCGTGCCGCGCCCCGTTCCACCAAAGCTGCGAGCGCAGCGACCCGCAGCTGGGCCTTGGTGCGCCGGATGCCGGTGTCTTCGTCGTGGGCTCGCAGGCGTTTCATCTCGCGCTCGACGGCTTCGTGGAGTTGGGTCATGGCGAGAGGATC
>CAZEMU010000236.1:1873-2974 GCA_964513315.1 uncultured Acidimicrobiaceae bacterium
TGACGGCTCAGATCGCCGGCCGCATAGGCATCGCTGAACTCGGCGTAGTCGAGCAGCCAACGGGTGAGTCGAGCGTCGTGGCGGATGCGAGCAGGGGAGCCGTTGGTGTTTGCGCCGGTCCAGATCGCTGCGTTGCGCGAACCGGCCCGCAAAGTTGTGCCGCGCATCTCGGCGGCCACGGCGATCTGGCCGGCGAGCGAGTCGATCTGATTGCGCAGTGTGTTGATGTCACCCAGCGCCGCAAGCAATTCGTCGTCGCTGGCTGAGCTCCAGCCGTGACTGGCTGCTTCCTCGGCAACGACGCGCAGCGTGCCGACGAGGTCGGTGCGCTGGTCGAAGAGGGGAGCGGCCATGCATTTCAATGTAATCGAACATATGTTCGTACGCCAGTGGAAAACCTGTGGATTTCCATGTATTTCCACTTTTCCTATCCGTGTTCGGATTGCGACGTCGTCGCAGCGCCTGGTCTGGCCGAACAGTTCAGTCGTTGGTCCAGATCCTCGTGGTGCGGAGCGAGTGCCGACGATGGTCAAGCGAGATCGCCGAGCTCCAGGTGGACCGCTCCGAGCTGTGCCATGTCATCAGGGTCGGTCGTGAGAACCACGTCGCCGAGTTGGTCGGCCAGGACCGCCAGGCCTGCGTCGACGACGTCGCTTGTGCCGCTGGTCGCGCATCGGACGCCGATCGTCTGCGGGTCCCCGAACGGGTGAACGGTCGTGATGGCCACGAGCCGCTTCATGAGCACCTGGCGTTTGGGGTTGCGCCAGGACTGGGCCAGGACCGCCTCGGTTGTCGAGAGCGGCTCGTCGTCGTCTGCCATGCGGCTCATCAGTCGCATCAGGACGCGAGCCTGGCTGGGGTTGTCGAGCGCGACGAAGACGCCGCTGTCGAGAATCACCGCGTCGCTTTCAGCTTCTTGTAGCGCTCGTAGAGGTGATCGGCGCCAGCGGTTTCCTCTGGCGTCGCGTCGCCATGCTCCAGTCGGACGGCTTCGACGAAGTCGGCCATGGCGTCGCGTTGGCGGTCTCGCTCGGCGAGCAGTGCAAGCGCTTCTTCCATCGCTTCGCGCTCGGTGCGACGCCTCGCTGAGGTGGTCGCGAG
>CAZEMU010000237.1:0-1427 GCA_964513315.1 uncultured Acidimicrobiaceae bacterium
TCGACGGGTTCTCGCTCTTGCGGGCGATCTTGTCGATCTCGTCGATGTAGATGATCCCGGTCTCGGCCCGCTTGGCGTCGTAGTCGGCGGCTTGGACGAGCTTGAGCAGGATGTTCTCGACGTCTTCGCCGACGTAGCCCGCTTCGGTGAGCGCGGTCGCATCGGCGATCGCGAACGGCACGTTGAGCATGCGAGCGAGCGTCTGGGCCATCAGTGTCTTGCCGCAGCCGGTGGGGCCGATCAGCATGATGTTCGACTTGTGCAGTTCGACTTCGTCGTTGCCCCGGCCGAGCTCAACCCGCTTGTAGTGGTTGTAGACGGCGACGGACATGATCCGCTTCGCTGGCTCTTGGCCAATGATGTATTCGTTCAGGAAGTCGTTGATCTCGCGAGGGCGAGGCAACTCCTCGAAGCCGACCTCTGCCGGCTCGGCGAGTTCTTCTTCGATGATCTCGTTGCAGAGATCAATGCACTCATCGCAGATGTAGACGCCAGGGCCCGCAATCAGTTTCTTGACCTGTTTCTGTGACTTGCCACAGAACGAGCACTTCAGCAGTTCACCGCTGTCTCCGAATTTCGCCACCTGGCCGAATGCTCCCTGATCTCTGTGGTCGGTCAGCTATCCCGAGCTGTTCCGTCCGTCGTCCCGGTGCGCAAGGTTACGACATGGAACCGACCGAATCTGGCACTTCTGCCAAATCGGTCATCGTGTCCGTGTCGAAGCATGCTCCTGCGGCCTAGTTGACGGCGGTGATTGGGCCGGAGCGGTCGACGGCAGCACGAGTGTCGATGACCTCGTCGATAATGCCGTATTCCTTGGCCTCTTGGGCCGTCATCACGAAGTCGCGATCGGTGTCGGTGCTGATCTTCTCTTGGGTCTGACCGGTGTGGTTGGCCAGCAGTTCTTCGAGCTGTCCCTTGAGACGCTGGATTTCCTGCGATGCGATCTGAAGGTCCGAAACCTGACCTTGAGCGCCGGCGTAGGGCTGGTGGATCAGCACTCGAGCGTGCGGAAGCGCCAGACGCTTGCCAGGCGTGCCCGCCGCCAGCAGCACGGCCGCAGCCGATGCGGCCTGGCCGAAGCAGATTGTGGCGACGTCGGGCTTGATGTAGGACATCGTGTCGTAGATGGCGAACAGCGCATTGATGTCGCCACCGGGGCTGTTGATGTAGAGGCTGATGTCGCGGTCGGGGTTCTCGCTCTCAAGGTGCAGCAGCTGGGCGCACACGAGGTTGGCGATAGTGTCGTCAATCGGCGTGCCGAGGAAGACGATGTTCTCCTTGAGGAGCTTCGAGAACAGGTCGTAGGCGCGTTCGCCACGATTGGTCTGCTCGACGACGCTGGGAACCATGTAGTTCGTGGCGGTCATATCAGAAAGTGGCACTGGTCATTCCTCTTCGTCGGCGTGATCGTGGCCATGGTCGTG
>CAZEMU010000237.1:1527-2951 GCA_964513315.1 uncultured Acidimicrobiaceae bacterium
TCGTGGCCATGGTCGTGATCATGGTCGTGATCGTGTGATTCGGGGTGCAACGCATCTTTGTCGACGGGATTCCCGTCTTCGTCAACGACGTTGACGTTCTCGAGCAGCCAGTCTGCAGCCTTGCGCTTGGAGATGTCGGCTCGGAACAGCATCAATTGGTTCGGCGTCGAAATTTGGGTCTTCAGGTCATCGACCGGAATGCCCGTTCCTTCGGACAGGTTTTCGAACTCGGTGTCGACGTCTTCGTCGGTGGCGTCGAGGCCTTCGGCGGTTGCGAGTGCACGCAGTGCCATGTCGACCTTGACGGCGCTGACCGAAGGCTCACGCATCTGTTCCATAAGGCCGCCGATGTCTTGGCCCATCATCTGGAGGTATTGCTCGAAGCCAATGCCGCTTTGGGCGAGGCGCTGCGCCATGTCTTCGATCCGGTTGCGGACCTCGGTCTCGACGAGCGGCTCAGGTGCTTCTTCTTCGACCAGGTCGCCGAGCTGGCTTGCGGACAGGTCGTGCCACATGTTGTGGGCCTGTTCGAGGCGCTGCTCGCGAAGCTTCTCGACGATGTCGTTGCGGAAGTCTTCGACGGTCTCGAAGTCGCTGGCGTCGCTGACGAGTTCGTCGGTCAGCTCGGGCAGGACCATCTCTTGGATGTCCTTGACCGTGATGACGAACGAAAGGTCGCCGTCTTCGTCGGGTGCGGGGTGTGCAGCGTCGAACGAGATTTCGTCGCCGATCGATGCACCGTCCAGGTTGTCATCGAGCTCCGGGACGAGGCCGCCGCTGCCAACGCGGTAGGAGTAGTCGCTGGCGGTGAGGCCTTCGACTTCTTCGCCGTCGTAGGTCGTGGCGATGTCCATGGTCACGGTGTCGCCTTCGGCGGCGGCACGTTCGACCGAGGCGAGCTCGCCGAACTGGCCACGGAAGCCATCGATGCGAGCCTCGATGTCGTCGTCGCCCGGTTCAAGGGTCGGAACTTCGACCGTCATGCCCTGGTAGCCACTGATCTCGACCGTGGGTCGAATCTGGACTACCGCTTCAAAGGCGAGGTCGCCATCTTCTTCGCCGCCGGTGATTTCGTATTCCGGCGGGCTGATGATGTCGACCTCATGTTCGGACAGGGCGTCCATGAAGTACTGCGGGATGCTGTCCTCAAGGGCCTGGCCACGTGCGATGCCGGCGCCGAACTTGGCCTCGAGCACTTTGCGTGGAACTTTGCCCTTGCGGAAGCCCGGCATACGGACATCGCGCGCAATCTTTTTGAAGGCCTTGTCGACCTCGGGCTCGAACTCAGCGGCGTCGACCTCGACCGACAGCTTTACGCGGTCGTCGTCGAGCTCTTCAACAGTCGTCTTCACTGGTGGGAGTGTACGGAACGTGCCCATGATCGCGCCCATCGAACAATGCCCGAACACACGGCCCCCAAACAA
>CAZEMU010000238.1:0-2938 GCA_964513315.1 uncultured Acidimicrobiaceae bacterium
CCGGCGTCGATTGCAATCACGATGCCACTCACGGCCGCACAAGTTACTGCACGGCTGGCTCGGGTCGTGGACTGAGCAAGGAAGCTACGCCGAGCTGGCGGAAGCTGCGGCGCTGTAGGGCTAGAAAAGCCGAATTGGTAGGAAGCTGTATTGCTACGGAGCTTCGGGCGTCGGGCTGACCTGGAGGTCTGACGTCGAGCCAATCGGCGTCGGCGTGGGTGAGGGGGTTGGAGCAGCCGTCGGTGTCGGTGTCGGTGTCGGCGTTGGCGTCGGGGTTGGCGTCGCACTCTCCTGATCGGCGGGGTCCGGCGCTGCACCTACGGCCGGACTTGGCTCCCCTGCGTTGCTCGACCCGACAGCCCCTGCTGCACCCTCCTCATCGTTGGAGCCGGTGCCGCCTGGGTCTGTATTGCGGTCTGGGTCTGTATTGCTGTCCAGATCGATCGGATCGATGCCCAACACATTCGGCGCCAGCATCGCAAAGTCCTGGCGTCTCAACGTCGGGTCTGGTTCGGACAGGCCGGAGTCAGTCGGCAAGGGGATTCTCTCGCCATCGATCGAGATCTTCACCGCATCGATTTCCGCCAACTCCGTGAGCGAGAAGACGATCTGGGCGATTGCCCGCATCCGGTCGTCATCGACCACTGCGGGCAGATCGCCGACGCCAAGGTCGACGAAGGCAATGCCCGCGGCTTCGTCGATGTCTGGGCTTGGCGCGACAGCATCGTCAGGAATCGCTGACCGAACGTTCGTTTCCGACTCGGTGACGCTCGGCCCCTTGAACAGGCTGACGAGGATGGACTCGGGGCTGCGACCGATCGAACGCGGTACCCGAACGAGATTGCCGATGTCGTTCGATGCGACCATCCACACCGAGAGTTCGACCAAGTCGGTCGTGTCATCGAGCGGCAACGTGTCCGGTCGAGGCGTTGGGGCAGGAACGGCGCCCGCCGATTCGAACTCGTCTTCGGCAGCAAACCCCGGACGATTGCGCTGCAGCGATGCGAAGTCCTCTTTGTCGAGGAACTGGCCGACCTCGCTGGCTCCTCCGTCGATGGGAATCGCAACAGGTTCACCGCCGATCGTGAACGCCACCGCGTCGATTTCGAGCAACTCAGTCAGGGAGTAGACGATCTGGCCGAAGGCAAGTCGTTGGTCAGCAGCGGATGCCGACCGCAAGCTGCCGTCGACCAGGTTGACGGTGACCCGTCGAAACTCGGGAAAGAGATCGAAGTCGATGTACTCGGTCTCGCGGGTAATCGCCGTTGCGATTCCTTGCTCCCGCTCGCTCGTCTCGGTGCCGAGCAACAGGCTGTTCATCACACCTTCAGGGGTGCGCGTGATCTCTCTCGCTACTCGTGTCAGCTTGTTGTCTTCGCCGACCATCCAGATTTGGAACGAGAACGCATCGGGAGCCGGTTCTGGCGTCGGAGGTGCATTCTCCGTGAGGTCAACTGGAAGCTCATCGATGGACAGCACCCGTGGCGAGTCATCGTTTGGAATGCCACAGCTCGCAGCGACGAGCCCGAGCAGGGTGATGATTACGGCGAGGATGCGTGCGTTCTTCGGCAGGCTCATTCGTCGATCACCACGCCCGGCAAGGTGATCACGAAGCGGGCGCCGCTCAACCCGTCGAAGCGGTCTTCGACATGGATCGTGCCGCCATGAAGTCGCAGGTGCTCGACCACCAGCGAAAGCCCCAGTCCGACGCCGGAGCCGCTGCCACGACGGCCGCCTTCGCTCCCTCGAGCGAAACGGTCAAAGATCAGTTCGCGTTCGTCGACGGGCACGCCGGGGCCTTCGTCTTCGAGTTCGATGCGAACCCCATCACCGACGCGAACGATGCGGCCTTGGGTGACGCCGTCGGCGTACTTGTCTGCGTTCTCGCTCAGGTTCCGAATCACCTGAGCGATGCGTCGTCGATCGATCTCAACAATCAGGTCTTCGGCTTCGGGCCCATGTACGACAGGGACCTCGCGTTGGCCTCCGGAGGCCGCATGGAGCGAACGGCGCACGAACTCGCTCAGCAAGACTTCTTCGGTCTCGAGCACGACGGCGCCGACGTCGAAACGGCTGATCTCAAGCAGGTCCTCGACAAGCACCTTGAAACGCCGAATGTCGGCGGACAGCAAGTCGAGTGCGACCTGTGCCCGCTCGGGCATGTCCTCGCGGCGCTTCTCCAGCACGGCGACCGAACCCGTCAATGTCATAAGCGGGCTACGAAGTTCGTGGCTGACGTCGCTCGCGAAGCGCGAGTCCCGCAGAATGCGTTCTTGGAGTGCACTGGTCATGTCGTTGAATGAACTAACCAGTCGACCGATGTCAGGGTCCTCGACATCATCGAGACGGGTGTCCAGGTCACCTTCGGCAATCTGCGCCGCAGCAGCGCTTACCTCGCTCACCGGCGAAAACAGGCGAGTGGCGATATAGATGCCGAATCCTGCGCCCAAGATTGTCGTAACTGCAGAAGCGCCGAGCAGCGTTGCCAGTAGGCCATCGAGGGTTCCCTCGACGTCTTCGAGCAGCGTTGCCTGGACATAGAAGGCACCTGCTTCGGCATCGGGCAAGGGATAGCCGACCGCGTAATACGCATCGTCGTCGGTGTGGAAGGTCATTTCGGCCGCGTTTCCCTGCGCGAAGTTCGCCGAGAGCGAGACCGGAAGTGCCTCGTCAGTGAACCGGACCGGGTTCACCCAGTACCAGTTGCCGTCGTGGAGCATGCCCTGCTCGGAGCCGTCCGGTGTGATGTAGCGAGACATGAGCGTGTTGAACGACTGTGGGTCCGTTCGGGCCGACAACTGGCCGTTCAGGTCACGAGCGTTGCGCTCGGCATTCTCCTGCACGAAGTCTTCGCGCCGCTCTACGAGACTGGCCCGCGTCAGTGAATACGTCACCGCAGACAGCAGCAGTGACAGCAGCAGCGCGCCAATGGCAAAGG
>CAZEMU010000239.1:0-2837 GCA_964513315.1 uncultured Acidimicrobiaceae bacterium
GCCATGGCGTGGTCGGCGACCTCGGCCGTGTTCACGCCCGGCACGTTGCAGGCCAGGATTCCGAGTTCGGCGGCCGCGGCGAGGTCGATCGAGTCGACGCCCACGCCCATGCGGCTCACGACCTTGAGGTTCGGGCACGCCTCGAGCACCCGCCGATTCGTCAGCGGCTTGGTGCCGATCGTCGCACCGTCGGCATCGCGCAACAGGTCGATGAACTCGTCTTCGGTGGCGATCGGCTCCTCGACCACCTCGAAACCGGCAGCTTCGAGCAGATCGACCCGGCTCCATGGGCTGGCTTGGACTGCGACCTTCATGTGGGCCTCCTGCGGCACGGGACGAAGACCGCCAGGTTGTCGTACCCGCACCGATGCGAACAATCCCGATGACCTTCGTGCACGCCTTCAGCCGATCCCGGGTGCGGAACTAGCGTCAGGCGCGTGAAGATTCGTATGGCCGTCGCCAGCTCCAACACGCCCGCCGACGCGGAAGGACTCGCGAACCTCGTCGACGGGCTCGAAGCACGCCGCTTCGACACGCTGTGGCTGTCGGACACGCCGTTGACGACGGCCGTCGAGCCCCTGATGGCGCTCGCCATCGCGTCGGCACGAACGACCCGCCTCAAGCTCGGCACCAATGTCGTGATCCCCGGCCGCAACCCACTTCACCTGGCTAAAGAGCTCGCCCACCTCGACCGGCTGAGCAACGGTCGCCTGCTGCTGGCGTTCATGCCCGGCATTGGATCGCCGACCGAGCGGGCTGCCCTCGGCGTGACCGGCGTCGACCGCAACAAGCGGGTCGCGCAAACGATCGAGATGTGTCGAGCCTGGTGGGCGGGCGAAGCTGTCACCGGCGACTACATGGAGTTCAGCTACGACGAGGTCCGGGTCGGTCCCCCGCCGGTACAAGACCCGCTCGAGATCTGGCTTGGCGGCAACGGACCCAAGGGGCTGGCGCTCACGGCGTCGCACGCCGACGGCTGGCTCGGTTCACGAGCCACACCTGCTGAGGCTGGGGGCCACCGTCGCACGATCGAGGCTGCTGCCGCCGAGGCCGGGCGCATCATCGATGACGATCACTTCGGCATCAGCATTCCGTATGCCCGAGTCGACCTCGACGACCGAGTCGTCGCCGCCGTCATGCGCAACACCGAGGCGGAGCGAACCGACATCTTGCCGTTCGGTCCGGTCGAGCTCAGCGACTTGATTCAACGCCACATCGATGCAGGCATCACCAAGTTCGTGCTGCGGCCCATGACGTTGCATGACGGCTGGGACGTCGAACTCGACTACCTCGCCGAGCACACGCTGCCGTTCCAGAACTAGGCCCTGGTCGGGTACTGACGTTCGGTCCGCGGGTGGCACCGGTCGGCGTTTGGCTATCGTCGTCGCCGTGTTGCTGGTGTTCGCCATGTCAAACATACGTCGCCACGTGCGCGCGCTCGGCCTCGCAGCCGCGCTCGTCGTGCTGCTGGGCGCCTGCGCATCCGAGGCACCAGACCAAGCCCAAGTGGTCACCGCCGCGCCGACCGCAGTGCCAACGACTCCGCCGCTGACCGTCCCGACGGAAACACCCGTTCCGACGGCGACGGCCATCCCCGAGCCAACGGCGACTCCGCTTCCGGCGCCGACCACAGAACCGACGCCGACCGTCGAGCCGACACCAGCCCCTGCTGTAACGGCCGAACCCGCAGCAGCCGAGAGCGAACCGGAACCGACCGCCGCTCCCGCCGAGGTTGCGCCAACCGCTACCCCGGTGCCGGCACCGACCGAAGCCCCGACGCCGCTTCCAACACCGATTCCCACTGCGACCGCCGAAGCGACCCAGCAAGACGAGACCGTCTCCGGCGTTGACCCCGTTCCCGCCACAGACACGACGCCAACCGCCGTCGTCGTCGTGACCTCGAACGAGCCGCCGCTGGAGTGCTTCGACCCCGTCATCAGCATCTACCGAGCCTTCGTCGACGGCGTCGACTCGCTCTCGTTCGAGGGTGGAAAAGTCACCTGCATCGGAGCGGCGACGAACGGCGTCTCCGCCGCCCGGAGCTACCGGCACCTGAGCGGGCTCGTCATCAGCCGAAACAACAACTACATCTTCAACAGCGCAGGCACCGGCTACATCAACTTCAGTGGCGCCGTGCACTTCTGCATCAACGGACAGGCATCGAGCGCACCGATCCAGTCCGAGACCGTGCCATCGCTCCTCAACGTGATCGAGGCCGAAATCCAGCGCCAGGTCGCACAAGGCGCCGCCGGCCCGTCCTCGTTCAGCGGAAGCGCCCAGTGCTGATGAACCAGTGTTGATGAGCGCATGCATTTCGACCTGGTCGTAGTCGGAGGCGGCGCGGCCGGCTTCTTCACTGCGATCACTTGCGCGGAGCACTCCGACAAGTCGGTGCTGATCCTCGAGAAGACCGGGCAGCTGCTCCAGAAGGTCAAGATCTCGGGCGGTGGTCGCTGCAACGTCACCCACAACTGCTTCGACCCACGAGAGCTCAGCCGCAACTACCCCCGAGGCGAGAAGTCGCTGATCGGCCCGCTGCATCGATTCGGCGCCGCCGACACGGTCGAGTGGTTCGCTCAACGCGACGTCGCGCTGACGACCGAAGCCGACGGCCGTATGTTCCCCGTCTCGAACCGGTCCCAAGCGATCGTCGACGCCTTGCTCAACGCGGCTCGCGCCGCCAAGGTCGAGATCCGAACGTCCGAGGGCGTGACTTCGATCGCCACGACCGCCCCTGACCAGCACGGCGCCCGCTTCGAACTCACCACCGACGCAAGTGCCACCTACACGGCAGCCAACGTCATGATCGCGACGGGCGGAACCCGAAGCGCCGCTGG
>CAZEMU010000240.1:0-2823 GCA_964513315.1 uncultured Acidimicrobiaceae bacterium
GAACTCCTCGACTACATCGCCCGCCGCAAGAACGAAATGCCCGACGCCAGCTACTGATTCCCTCGCAATCACAGCTTCGCCGCTGCGCTCCTCGGACCGCTCTGCGGACTCCCTCGCAATCACGGCTCCGTCGCTGCGCTCCTCGGACCCCGCTAGACGGCTTCGAGGAACTGTTCGAGCGTCAGTGACGAAGCACCGACTCCGCCGGCAACCCGGGCGAAGCGGCGCAACAATAGATCGCACTCGTCCATCGGCAGCGCCTTGGAGAAGAGCCAGCCCTGCACGAGCGGAATCCCAATGCCCCGGATCGCGGCGAGTTCATCTTCCGTCTCAACGCCTTCGCACACCGTCGCCGTCCCGAGCGTGACACCGATCTGCGACGCCGCCGCGACCAGCTTGGACTTGCGCTCGTCGTTGTCGAGACCGGCCACAAGCGAACGGTCGATCTTGATCGTGCTGACCCGCAGGTCACTCAGCACCGACAGAGCCGAGTACCCGGCACCGAAGTCGTCGAGCACCAGACGACAGCCCATCTGGCGAAGCCGCTCCGCCTGTCCCCGTAGCCCCGCCCCCTGCGGGATGACCTCGGTCTCCACGAGCTCGACACCAAGCCGCGACCGATCGCGCAACGGAATGCAGTCGGCAATGTCATCAACCGCGGTTGTCAGCAGGTGCTGCGGCGTGAGATTGACGTTCAGCCCGAGGTGTCCCAGCTCGTCGTCCTCACGCCAACGCTCGAGCCAGGTCGCTGCAAACGACAGGTTCTTGCGGCCAAGGTCAGCCAGCAGATTCGCGTCAGCCATCACGCCCAGGAACTCGGCCGGGTTCTGATACTTGCCGTCGTGCTTCCACCGACACAGCAACTCGACGCCCCGTGGCTCAAGCGTTGCCGTGTCGAGGATCGGCTGGCCCCACCACTCGAACTCACCATTCTTGATCGCATCGGGTAGCGCCGACTCCAAGTAGCGACGCCGATCAAGGGCAGCCCGCATCTCGGGATTGAAGACGCTCACCGTCTCGTGCAAGCTTCGCTTGGCATGAAACATCGCGTAGTCGGCGTTGGTGAGGGCCATCGCCATGTCGTCGTCGGGCAGCAAGGCAACGGCGCCGACACTGGCAGCGACCTTCATCGTCTTCGCACCAACGACGAAGGGTTGTTCAAACATCTCGACGAGGCTGTCGACTCCCTGGCGGACCTGCGGCGAGTTGACGGATCCTGGCATGAGCGCCGCGAACTCATCGCCGCCAACCCTGGCGACCCAACCGACTGCGCCGACCGTGTCGAAGAGGCGGCGTGTCGCTTCGATGAGGACTTCGTCGCCGACCTTGTGGCCCCAACGTTCGTTGACGTCTTGGAATCGATCGAGGTCGATGAGCAGGAGCGTGTGGTCGCTGTGTGCGTCGCGGGTCTCGCGCCAACGCGCCTGGAGCCCTTCGCGATTGAGCGCTCCGGTCAGACCATCGAGGCGCGACATCCGCAAGTTCTCGTCACTGAATTCGGCGAGGTCGTTTCGGGTATTCAGCGCGTGGATAAGAACAGCACAAAGATTGATCGTCCATAAGGCGCTCAACACGCCGTGGGCCAGCCGGTCCGAGAGGACCAACATGATCGAGAACCAGAACCCCACCCCGCTGATCATCGAGACGTAGATGCGGCGATGGCGGCGGTACTGCAGCCCGACAAGCGCCAGCAGGCTGGTCGAGCACACGAGCGCGAGCAACGGAGCATCGGGATGTTCCGGAGCGTCGAACGGCATGCCGAGCAAGAACGGCAGCGCAATCATGGCAACCATGACCGGGATGCGGAGCAGACGGTCGAGTGGGTGACGCCCCATGCGATCACCCCGACGAGCGAACGCGGCCCACGCAGCCAGCACGGCGGTCAGACACGTCGGAGCGAGCCACATGGCGATCTTGACCCCATTCACATCGTCGACCCACATGGAGGTAGCCACCAGCGCAGCCAGCACTGGCATAGAGGTTGCAGAGTTGATACGGATCCGCTGGGTCTTGCGATGGCGAGCCACCAACCGCGGATCGTCGACTGGCCGACGCGCGTCCCGCTGCTTCCCTGTCTTGTCCATACGTGACACCTCCCCGGCGTGTTGTTGAGATCGGACACCCCAATCCTGAATCAAGCACTCACGTCCCCAGATGGGTGAATCGACCCCGGTCGTTCGACCAACCGCACGGCCGACAGCCGTTGACTACGGTGCTGCCGATGATGGGTGCGAACGATCCTGGGGTGCGCGTAGGACTGGCCGGAGGCACACAGCTGTCATCGATCGGTGCGGTGCGCGCCGATGCCATCTGGGCTGCTGAAGCCGGCTTCGACAGCTACTGGGTGTCGTATGTGGTCGGCGTCGACCCGCTCGTCGCGTTGGCGGTCGTCGCCAACGACGTGCCTGAGATCGAGCTCGGCACCTCGGTCGTGCCGACCGTCGGCCGGCATCCAATCGCGCTCGCGCAGCTCGCCCGTACGACGCAGCAGGCGTGCGGGGGCCGGTTCACGCTCGGCGTCGGTCCATCGCACCAGATCGTGGCCGAGGCCATGTACGGCGAAGCCTGGGAACGTCCGCTTCAACGCACGAGCGAGTATCTCGATGCGCTCGTCCCGCTGTGTGCCGGCGAGGCATGTGCAGTTAACGGAGACCAGGTGACCGCCCACACCACCCTCAACGTGCCGAGCGCTCCGGTGCCCGTCATCCTCGCCGCGCTCGGACCGAAGATGCTCGAACTCGCGGGCCGCATGACCGACGGCACCCACGTCGGCCAGACCGGGCCCCAGACGATCGCCTCGCACACCGCGCCACTCATTCGAGC
>CAZEMU010000241.1:0-2795 GCA_964513315.1 uncultured Acidimicrobiaceae bacterium
TGGGTTCCGGGGCGATGGTGGCGACTGGACCTACACCGTCTCGTCCGATGGCGTATTGACCGTGAGCGAGGGCCGTCCCGATCGCGCCGATGCCCGTATGAACGCAGATCCGGCAGCATTCCTACTGGTGTCGCTGGGGCGGATGAATCCCTACATCGCCGCGCTCAAGGGCCTGTCGATCGCCTACGGCCGCAAGCCGTGGAAGCTCAAAGCGCTCGGCGAGGTCACCGTCGAGGGTGTGTAGAGCACCTTTGGAACCTTCTATCCCCTGCTGATTCCCGGGCACCAATTCTGCCCTATCTGGGACAGGCCTTTTGCCCTCCCCCTAGGCTTTGTGTCATGACTGGTACTCCGGCCGACTCGTCGCGCCACCCGGGCCCCAATGCGTGGCTCCTCGAAGAGCTTCGCGATCAATTCGAGCGCGACCCAGCTCGTCTCGATGATGACTCGCTCACGTTCTTCGCCACGGGCAACGGCGAAGCGCCAGCCAACGGCACGAACCCCGCGGTCGCCAGCGCCACGACCAATGGCGCGGCCGCGCCCGAAGCGCCAGCTCCAGCTGCTGCAACTCCGCCGCCAGCTCCCGTTGCACCTGCACCTGCTCCCGCTACCCCTACAGCTGCAGCTGCAGCTCCCGCACCATCCGCCCCGGCTCCAGCAGCCGAAGCACCCGCGGCTGAGCCCGAGCCAGAACCTGGCGACGCACTCCGTGGCGCTGCGGCCGCGATCGTCAACAACATGGAAGCCAGCCTCGGCGTACCGACGGCGACCAGCTTCCGTGACGTACCCGCCAAGATGCTCGAGTCGAACCGTCGCATCATCAACGGCCACCTGCGTCGCAACCGGCTCGGCAAGGCCAGCTTCACCCACCTGATCGCCTGGGCCGCCGTACGAGCCATCGCCGATCACGTGCCCGCGATGAACTCGACCTTCGCCGAAGGTTCCGATGGCAAGCCCCGCATCGTGCGCCACGACCACATCGGGCTCGGCGTGGCCGTCGACGTCCACAAGTCCGACGGAAGCCGCACCTTGCTCGTGCCAACGTTGCGCGACGTCGACACGCTCGACTTCCGTGGCTTCGTCGATGCCTACGACGCGCTGATCGCTCGTGCCCGCATCAACAAGCTCACGATGGACGACTTCGGTGGCACCACCGTGTCGCTCACGAACCCCGGCGGCATTGGCACCGTCCAGTCCGTGCCCCGCCTCATGCCGAACCAGGGTGTCATCGTCGGCGTCGGCACGATTGCGCTGCCCGCCGAATGGCAGGCGGCCGATCCCCGCACGATCGCGGATCTCGGTATCTCCAAGATCGTCACGATCACGAGCACGTACGACCACCGCATCATCCAAGGCGCTGAGTCCGGCGAGTTCCTCAAGGCCATGTCCGAGCTTCTCGTCGGTGAGCACGGCTTCTACGACGACCTCTTCGAGTCGCTCGGCGTGCCGTACACCGCGATCAACTTCAACCCGGACCGCTCGACCACCACGACCGACGAGGCCCTGCTCAAGCAGATCCAGGTCAACCAGTGCGTGAACATGCACCGGGTCCGAGGCCACCTCATCGCCGATCTCGATCCGCTCAACCTGCGTGAGACTCCCGGCGATCTCGACATCGATCCCGAGACCTACGGCCTGACGGTCTGGGACCTCGACCGCGAGTTCCTCCACACCGACTACGCATCGGCCGGCAAGTCGGCGCCTCGCAAGATGATCCTGCGAGACATCCTCGGCGAGATGCGCAATGCGTACTGCCGCACGGTCGGCATCGACTACATGCACATCCAGAACGCCGAAGAGAAGCGTTGGATCCAGCAGAGCGTCGAGGGCGTCAACCGCGAGCCCGACCAGACCGAGAAGCGCCACATCCTCGAACGGCTCAACGCGGCCGAGGCGCTCGAGAGCTTCCTCGACCGCAAGTACCCCGGCACCAAGCGCTTCGGCATCGAAGGCGGCGAGTCTGCCATTCCGATCCTCGACGCCATCTGTGGCGATGCCGCCGACGCGGAGCTTGGCCAGATCGTGTTGGGCATGGCCCACCGCGGCCGCCTCAATGTGCTGGTCAACATCGTGGGCAAGGCCTACGAGAAGATGTTCCGCGAGTTCGAAGTCGGCGTCGAAGAGGACTCGATTCAGGGCAGCGGCGACGTCAAGTACCACCTGGGCATGGACGACGTCTTCACGTCGCGCCACGGCAACTCGATCCCGATCAAGCTCGCCGCGAACCCATCGCACCTCGAGGCCGTCAACCCGGTCGTCGAAGGCATGTCCCGCGCGATGTACGACCTGTCCGGCAAGCCCGAGTTCAGCGTGCTCCCGCTCCTCATCCACGGCGATGCCGCGTTCGCTGGTCAGGGCGTGGTCAGCGAGACCCTGTCCATGAGCCAGATCGACGGTTGGGAAGTCGGCGGCACGATCCACCTGGTCATCAACAACCAGGTGGGCTTCACCACCACGGCCGAGGCTCAGCGCTCGTCGACCTATCCGACCGACATCGCTCGCACCGTCCAAGCCCCGGTGCTTCACGTCAACGGTGATGACCCCGAGGCGTGTACGTGGGCGGCGCACTTCGCCTTCCAGTACCGCCAGAAGTTCCACAAAGACGTCGTCATCGACATGTGGTGCTACCGCCGCCGCGGCCACAACGAAGGCGACGACCCGAGCTACACGCAGCCGCTCATGTACCGAGTGATCGACGAACTGCCGTCGGTGCGCAACAAGTACCTCGACCTGCTGGTCGACCGCGGCGACGTCGACGCGGCCGAAGAACAAGGTGCTCGCGACGACTTCGATGC
>CAZEMU010000242.1:0-2740 GCA_964513315.1 uncultured Acidimicrobiaceae bacterium
CAAGGCACGCACAACCACTACAAGAAGGACCGGCTCTTCGAAGTCGCCCGCACCCACAAGCTGCCGCTGCTGATCTTCACCGAAGGCGGCGGAGGGCGCCCCGGCGACACCGAGTTCCACAACGTCATCGGGATGGACACCTACACGTTCACCCAGTTCTCGAAGCTCTCGGGCACGGTGCCACTTGTCGGGCTCAACTCGGGCTACTGCTTCGCCGGCAACACCGCGCTGCTGGCCTGCTGCGACGTGATCATCGCGACCAAGGGCTCAACAATCGCTATGGGCGGACCGGCGATGATCGAAGGCGGCGGCCTCGGCGTCTACACGCCAGAACAGGTCGGACCGATGTCGTTCCAGGTGCCAAACGGTGTCGTTGACATCCTCGTCGAAGACGACGAAGAACTCGTCGAAGTCGGCAAGAAGTACATCTCGTACTTCCAAGGCGACCTGGCTGAGTGGGAGGCACACGACCAGCGCAAGCTGCGCCACGTCGTGCCCGAGAACCGGGTCCGCATGTACGACGTTCGCGAAGTCATCGACACGCTGTGCGACGTCGACTCGGTACTCGAGATCCGCAAGGACTTCGGCATCGGCATCATCACCTGCCTCGCTCGTATCGAAGGCAAGCCGGTCGGCGTCATCGCCAACAACCCGCACCACCTCGCTGGCGCCATCGACAGCGACGGCGCCGACAAGGGCGCCCGGTTCCTGCAGCTCTGCGACGCGTTTGGTCTGCCAGTCGTGTCGGTCATGGACTGCCCCGGGATCATGGTCGGCCCCGATGCCGAACGAGAGGCGCTCGTGCGCCACGCCGCCCGCATGTTCGTCACTGGAGCGAATCTGAGCGTGCCGATGTTCGGCCTGGTCATTCGCAAGGCATACGGGCTGGGCGTGCAAGCCATGTGCGGCGGAAGCTCCCAAGCGCCGCTGTTCACGGTTGCCTGGCCGACCGCCGAGTTCGCGGGCATGAACATCGAAGGTGCCGTCAAGCTCGGGTACCGCAACGTCATCGCCGATCTGGAAACGCCCGAGGAACGCAAGGCGCTGTTCGACGAGATGGTCGCTAAGGCCTACGAGAACGCACGGGCGGTCAACGGCGCCCAGTTCTTCGGCATCGACGACGTCATCGACCCGGCCGAATCGCGCGACTGGATCGTGTCCGGCCTGCGCTCGCTTCCCCCAGAACCCATCGGCGGCCCGCCCCGCCGCAGCTACATCGACGCCTGGTAGCGGAACGCTGAGCGTTGGCTGTGTCGCAGCGTCGGGCTGAGCGGAATTGAACTTGCCCGGCTTGCCGGTTTGAAATTGCCTGAAATCCACAGGTTTTCCACTGGCGAACGAACATATGTTCGATCTAAAGTGAAGCATGGTTGCTGCCATCACTCACGAACCCGTCGGTCTCATCGCTGGCTTGCGTGAGCAGGTTGCTGAAGCGAGTAGGTACGGCTGGGCTTCGGCTTCGGCTCAGGAGGTCCTGGACTCGCTGGCCGAAGTCAACGCGCTGCGCAACCAGGTTGATGCGCTCGCTGGTCAGATTGCGGCCACCGCGGAGACCAGCGGCGCCGTGTATCGCGGTGGCGCTCGCACGGCTGGGATCTGGGCCGGCGCGAACACGAATGCGTCGCCGGCCCGGGTGCGTGGCGATGTTCGTATGAGCCGGTGGTTGTTTGATTATCCGGAGTTCCGTGACGCATTCGGGGCGGGTGAGATCAGCCGCCAACACGTCGAAGCATTGCGTTCTGCGGAGCGGCCCGTGATCCGTCGGGCGTTGTTTGACGGCCAGGAAATGTTGGTGCAGTTCGCGCGGGATCTGTCGTTGGAGGAGTTCAACAAGGCTTTGCAGTACTGGATTAACGCCGCCGACCCCGACGGCACCATTCCTGATGAGCAGGTGAAGAACAGCCACATCCGGCT
This sequence comes from uncultured Acidimicrobiaceae bacterium, assembly GCA_964513315.1. GTDB lineage: Bacteria > Actinomycetota > Acidimicrobiia > Acidimicrobiales > UBA10347 > UBA10347. Next base: position 1,915 of record CAZEMU010000242.1, read on the forward strand.
GCGGCGCCGCAGCGACGGCTCCGGCAGCGTTGAAGCTGAGCTCGATCCGTTGTTGATGACCCAGGTTTACGAAGCGGTCGAGCGTGAGACGAAACGCCTGCGGGCTCACGACGAGGAGACTGGGGTTCGTCGCACGAATGCGCAGCTGCGACTGGCTGCCTTCGCAGCGCTTGTTGAGCGGGGTGCGGCTCGGGCTGACGGGTCGACCGGGAACCCGCTGATCAAAATCGTCATGGGCGAACGCCTCGCCGAACAGCTTCTCCTCGCCGCAGCGGACCCCGACAACCTCGATGTACCGATTTCGCCGAGCTTCACCGACCCCGACTATCGGTGCGAGTTCATCGACGGCACCCCGGTTCACCCACGGTTAGCCCAGGCACTGCTGGGCGTGGTCGAGTTCCGCCGCATGATCCTCGACGCCGACTCACAAGCGCTTGATGCGTCTGTGGCCAGCCGGGCGTTTCCGCAATGGATGCGAGATGCCGCCCTCGTCACCACCCGCGGGCGTTGCTCAGAGCATGGCTGTGATGCCCACTTCCACTGGCTCCACATGGACCACAGGAAACCTCGGGCCAAAGGCGGCCAAACCAGCTTCCGCAACCTCGACCCGCTCTGCTCAGCCGCCAACCGAGCCAAATCCGACCGGTGGACCGAACCCCGGGGCGACCCGTAAGGCAAACCAGCTCGGGCGGGCGGGCGGCGGAATCGAAACCGGCACAGCATGACAAGGTCGGATTTACGCGCCTTTGCGCGCACGCTCGGAGACGCGACGCCGACGGTGGTGCGTCGTCACGAACCGTTGTCTGCAAAGCTTGGGCATGACCAA
>CAZEMU010000243.1:0-2734 GCA_964513315.1 uncultured Acidimicrobiaceae bacterium
ATCTTGGCGTCGCGGTGCCAGCGCTCGACGGGGTACTCGCGGGTGTAGCCGTAGCCGCCGAGGATCTGGATCGCACGCTCGGTGACGTGGGTGGCGACGCGGCCGGCCTTGAGCTTGGCCATCGAGCCTTCGCTGTTGACGAACGCACGCTGCTTGCCGAGCCAGGCGGCCTTCCAGATGAGCGCACGGGTCGCTTCGATCTCGGTGGCCATGTCGGCGAGCATGAATGCGATCGACTGGTTCATGATGATCGGGCGGCCAAACGCGTGGCGTTCCTTGGCGTACTCGAGCGAGTACTCGTACGCCGCACGGGCGATGCCGATCGCTTGGGCGCCGACGGCGGGGCGAGTCGCTTCGAACGTCTGCATGGCGGCCTGCGCATTGCCCTTCTCACCGCGACGCACACGAGCGAGACGCTCGTCGAGCTTCTCCTTGCCGCCGAGAAGACAGCGGCCGGGAACACGCACATCCTCGAGCACGACCTCGGCGGTGTGCGATGCGCGGATGCCGTGCTTCTTATACTTCTGGCCCTGCGACAGGCCCTTCGTTCCCGGCGGCACGATGAAGCTGGCGTGACCCTTCGAGCCGAGCTCGGGATCGACCACACCGACGACCACGTGGATGTCGGCCATGCCGCCATTCGTGATCCATGCCTTGGTGCCGTTGAGGATCCACTCGTCGGTCGCCTCGTCGTAGACGGCCGACGTGCGGTAGCCGCCGACGTCGGAACCAGCGTCGGGCTCCGATGCGCAGAACGCGCCGGTCTGGACCTTGGACGCATCGCCGTAGCACTGCGGCACCCATTCCATGACCTGCTCGCCGGTGCCCGAAGCGGCGATGCCGGCGGCAGCCAGGCCGGAGCCCATGATGGCCATGCCGATACCAGCGTCGGCCCAGAACAGTTCTTCGATGGCCACGACCATGGACAACCCGGTCGGGTCGTTCATCATCATCTCGGCCATGAACTCCCAGCCGTACAGGCCGATCTGGGCGGCTTCTTCGACGATGGGCCACGGGAACTCTTCGCGCTCGTCCCACTCTTCGGCTGCCGGACGGATGACCTCGACGCCGAAGTCGTGGATCCACTTCTGCAGCGTGATCTGGTCCTCGTTGAGCTTCATAGAGAAGTCAGTCATGGTGTTCCTCGAATCACTGGGAGGCCGATACCTCCGACGGTGGCGATGCTGCGGCTACTCACGCGCGTCGGCCAATAACGATGATTATTGAAGGAACGATAACGGAGATTATCGGCGCGCGGAAGACCGATCCGGAAGAAAAGTCTCTGGATATTCGGTCCACACGGACCCGCCGTTAGTCGGACCCAAAGACCTGCTGTTGGTAGTAGGCCGCCACCTCGAAGGTCGCCTGAAGCGACTCGGGGGCAGCGAACAGCCCGTCGTTCGGAACGGCACCGGTCCCATCGGGATCGACCCACGACGTCACCATGGCGACAGGGGATGTGTCCCCCTGCAGGGCTAGATCAGGCCAGCGGTGAAGTTCGCCATGTCCTCGGCCAGGTTCTCGCTGCGGAAGAACAAGAACGCGGGCACGAACATGCGGTCGACGCCGAGTGCCTCGAGTTCTTCGACCGCACCACGCGGATCGCTCGTCAGCTGGGCTGCGCCTGCGGTGACTTCGATCGAGGCCGGATCGCGACCTTCGTCGGCGGCGGTCTGGCGCATGATGTCGATCAGCTCGCCCAGGTCGCCTGTGCCGGGGAAGAAGCCGTCGCCGATGCGACCGGCCCGCTTCGCTGCTGCCGGGCTGTGGCCGCCGATGTGAATCGGCACCGGCCCACTGTGCGGCTTCGGGTTGCTGCTCACGCCGTCGTAGTTGACGAACTCGCCGTCATAAGAAACGTTGTCCGACGACCACAGCGCACGCATGACGTCCATGTACTCATCGGTGCGCTTGCCTCGACGCTCCCACGGCACACCGAGTGCCGCGAACTCTTCCTTGAGCCAGCCGACACCGATGCCGAGCATGACTCGCCCCTCAGTGAGGGCGTCGACGGTGGCGACTTCCTTGGCGAGAATCGCCGGGTTCCGCTGGGGCAGGATCAAGATGCCGGTGCCGAGCTTGAGTTCGGTCGTCGTCGCCCCGATGAACGACAGCCACGCCATCGGATCCGGGATCGGGCTATCGCCGCTTCCGGGCATCTTGCCGGTCGGCGAATACGGGTACGTCGACTCGTAGCCCTCGGGGTAGAGCACGTGCTCGACGGTCCACACCGACTCGAAGCCGGCGGCCTCGGCAGCAGGGCCGAGAGCACGAGCGCCCGGGCCTGTGGCGAACGGTCCGGTGTTGGCAAATCCAAGAGCAAGCTTCATGGCGCCGAGCGTAGGCGGCAAGAGGGTTCCGGAAGCTAAGTTCGCGGCTCATGTACACGCTGCGCAATCCACTGAAGCGAGCCGAGTCCCTCTTCCCCGAGCGCGAGGCGGTGACCTGTGACGGACACCGTCGCACCTTTGCTGAGCTCGCCGTGCGTGTCCGCAAGGTCGCCGGCCTGCTCGACCCGATCACCGAGCCGGGTGACCGGGTCGCGCTCTGGTCGGCGAACAGTGCCGAGTACCTGGAACTGTTCTGCGGCATCCCCTGTGCGAACCGGGCGATCGTGCCTCACAACACCCGCTGGGCCCAGCCCGAGCTGATCTACGCAACCGAAGACGCCGGCGCGAAGGTCCTCATCTGCGACCGCGATCCCGGCGAGCTCGCCGGCTCGGTCGACCGGGTG
>CAZEMU010000244.1:0-2728 GCA_964513315.1 uncultured Acidimicrobiaceae bacterium
ATCCTGAGTCGGACAATGTGCAGATCTCGACTGGGACTGGCGATCTCCTTCCTGAGGGCAGCACGGCTGACCCTGAGTCGGACAATGTGCAGATCTCGTCGAGCAGCGACCTGCTTCCGACCGAAGGCGATCCAGCCGCACCCGGCTTCACCGGGTCCGGCACTGCCGACGCCGTGCAGCTCACGCCATGGATGGTCAACCTCACCGGCGGTGCTTCGACACTGAGCGTCGCCGCTGACGGATCGATCACGATCGACGGTGAGACCCGCGATCTCAGCTCAACCTCCGAGATCATCGTCGCCGGAACCGACGGCGCCGACCAGCTCACGCTCGATATCACCAATGGCGACATCGAAGTTCCCGTGACCTTCACCGCCGGTGGCGGAACCGACACCGTCGTGGTCACGGGTGCCGATGCGCCCCTGCCGATCACGAACAGTGACTCGGGCTCGGTCGCCGGTGTGAGCTTCGACAGCGTCGAGAGCGTGATCGGCGACGTGATCGTCGAAGACGTGCTCGCCCCGGGCAACTCGCCCGGCACCCTCGTTGTCGTCGGCGACCTCACGCTCGGCGCAGCAGTCGGCACGATCGAGCCTGGCGACACCGCCAACGAGACCGGCTCGATCGTCGAGATCGAGATCGAAACCCGAGACGGCGCCGGCACGAACACCGGCCACGACCTCATCACGGTGACCGGAACCGCCACCCTCGGTGGCGAGTTGCGCGTTGACACAAGTGCCTTCGTTGGTGACTTCAACGCCGTACCTGGAACCGCCGGTGACCCTGAACGTGATGAGTTCACGTTCCTGACCGCTGATGAGATCGAGGGCGATTTCACTAGCTTCACCGGCCTCGACCTCGGCAGTGGCAAGTACCTCAAGCCGACCATCCGGGCGCTCGTCGACGTCGCCAACGAGATCGTCGGCCAGGAGTACGTGCTCCAGGTGACGCAGCTCCCCGGAGCGCTCGACATCAACCCCGGCAACGACGACAGCGACGTGTTCGCATGGCTGAGCGGCAAGGACGTCGCCGTCGACTTCGATGGCGACGACTCCGACCCCGGCGTCGACCCGACCACGCTGGTGTTCGGCGGCACGAGCCTGACCGGTTCGCTCACCGCTGAGCAGACGAACGGCGGCAAGAAGATCTCCGCCACCGACGTCGGAGCGACCTTCACCGACGGCGCCGACACGCTCGCCACCCTCAGCAACGGCACCTTCTCGGCCTTCATCAGCGAAGACGTGTTCGCTGGCCAAGGCGACGTCGAGGTCGACATCAACGCTGCAGCCCTCGACGGCATCATCGCTGACTCGAGCGATCTCGCCGGCACCGATCCCGACCCCGTCCGCGTCGTGTTCGAGTTCTCAACTGCGGATCGCCGCACGGTCGAAACGTTCGACGCTCCGGGCGACGATGACGACATCGATGTCACCGGCCGCGGCGTGCGCTTCAAACTCCCAGAAGACGCCGAGATCAACCTCGACGGCAACGTATTCACCGGCTCCTATGCGGTCAACGCAACCACCGACAGTGCTGGCGCACCGACGGTGGTGCTCGCTGCAACCGACCTCCAGTTCAACCCGAACACCGACGCCGACGAGAGCAACGACACCTTCGATCTCTTCACGGTCCGCTCGGGCGAAGTCATCGCCGTCGTCTCCGGAGACGGCATCGCCGGACGCTTGTCTGGCACGATCGACGTCAGCCCCGACCAGGTCGATGTCTCGGCCTCTGCCGACGTCGAAGTCACCTTCAACAGCACTGGCGCCGCCGTCACGAAATCGATCGTGATCGACGGCGACACGGTCGCGTTGGTGCTCGACACGGACACCTTCGACCTCGACGCCAGCAATGCGCAGGTCACGATCTTCGGCCAGACCTTCACGACCGCCGAGCTCGGATTCGGCAACGGCGGGTCCGGCAACGAGTTCACCTTTGTGATCCCCGACGGCACCCGCCTCGGCTTCGGTAACCCCGACGGCAACAGCGTCGAGCTGATCATGTCTGGGTCCAGCTTGACCGTTGGTCACAACCCCGACTTTGGCGTGTTCGCCAGCGGCGACATCGGGGGACAGGCGTCGACCACGCTGCCCGGCGTTTCGATCACCGGCGACATTCGCACGGTCTTCGACACGACCCCGGGCGTGCTCGTCGCAAACGTGGCGGGCCAAACCGACTTCGTGGTCTACCAACGAGCCGACGAGCTGATCGAGCTTGGCGACACCGTCATCGTCGAGGTCTCGAGCAATGGCTCGACCTGGGACGAAGTCACCGGCAGCATTGCCGTCGGCGCCGACGGAACGATCGCCGGCGATGACGCGAACTCGCCGCTCCCACGTCGCTGGCTCTTCAATCTCGACACTGCCGGCGTCGCGAACGGTGGCGAGATTCGGTTTATCCGTCTCCGCGGCACCGCCGTTGCGACCGGGTTCGGCGACGATGGCGGACCGCTCGTCGAAGGCTTCGACCTCGATGCTGTCGGCATCATCGCCAGCGCGACGTTCCCAACGCTCGGCGCACCTGATGCGACGGGACCGGACCTGCTCGGCCAGAACAACATCGTCGACAACGCCGGCACCACTCAGATCCAGAGCGCCGGCCCCGACGGCATCTTCGGCAATGGCGACGATGTCACCATCACCGAGACGCAGACCGCTGGTCCTGACGGGATCTTCGGCAACGCCGATGACGTCACCGTCGCCGGGCCCGACGTCAATCCTGAGCTCGG
>CAZEMU010000245.1:0-2612 GCA_964513315.1 uncultured Acidimicrobiaceae bacterium
TCGGCTTCGTCGTCGGCTGGCTGCGCACCGAGGAAAACATGTTCCTCACCGTGCCACTCGAGGCCGCCCGAACGATGCCCGTTCGGGTGCAAGAGCTCCTCGGCTACAAGCCCCACGGACCGATCGGCGTCGTCGATGTCGGCACCCCAATGGTGCTGTTGGAGCCGCCGTCGATCTGATCCGAAGCAGCCCTTCGGATTCACCAGATTTCTTTTCGAGAAGCAGCCAATCTCGGCCGAGAGTGTCACACCCCCAGGTCATGATGAAGTCATGGCAGCACTGTTCGATCTCGATACGCAGCACGATGCGCATGTCGATGATCGCGCCGTGGATCAAGCTGCCGATCAAGACCCGATCGATGTCGCGTTCGAACTGATTCGCGAGCACATCGGCGGCCTCGAACCGCGGGCGGCGCTGCGTCGCATCCGCCGCTACCAAGCCCGACTATCTGCAATGGAAACATCGGTCGTTGCGGCGGTGGCCGCGAAGACCGGCGACGACCGGGCCGTCAAACGCATGCTTGACGACGGCAAGACCTCGCGCCGCACGATCTCCCGCTCGGCCAAACGCGCCGCAGCTGCGTCGAAGAACAAATCGCTAATCGACAAGATGGCCTCCGGCGACCTGTCCGAAGAACACGTCGACGTCATCGCCGACACCGCCACCAAGACCGACGGCGCTGCAGCGACCGACGAGGACTTCATCAACAAGATCGGCAACACCGATCCCGATCAGGCCAAATCAATCGCCGATGACTACATCGCCAAACACCAAACCAAAGACGACGTCCACACCGAACACCAACGCCAACGCAAGCTCCGCCGAAACTTGCGGTACCTGTCGAAGAAATCCGGACTCGACACCCTCGCGTTCGAAGGCGACGGCGTCGCCATCCAGAATATGTTCGACGAGATCACGGCCCGAGCCAACGAGCTCTACCACGCCGACGGCGGACGCGAGCTCGACACCGGCCTCCACCCACGAACGCACGCGCAACGCATGTTCGACGCCGCCCACGAACTCCTCTGCGGCGTGACGACCTCAGCAACCGGCCTGTCACCCAAACCCCGACACGACACTGATGCTGGTGGCACTCGTTCCAAAGCCACGATCGTCGTCGGACTCACCCTCGACCAATACCTCGGCATCGACCCGGCCGCGCTCGCCGAACAAATCGGTCTGGGCCTGATCCCGGACACCGTGCTCGCCGACTACCTCGAACACGCCGACATCATCGGCGCCCTCTACGACCACAACGGCAGCCCCCTCTGGATCGGACGCGCGCGCCGTCACGCCTCGCTCATGCAACGCTACGCGCTCATCGTCCGGGACAAAGGATGCGTCCAATGCAGCGCACCACACGCCACCTGCGAAGTCCACCACCTCACCCCCTGGAACGCACCCGCCAAAGGCCAAACCAACCTCGATGAGCTCGCGCTGCTCTGCGGCCGCTGCCACCGCACCCTCCACAACAACAACCAAACCCTCTTCCAAGACACCACCGGCACCTGGAAAACCCGACCAGCAACACCCAACGAAACCCCACCCCAACACAGCGACCGAAACCACCCGAAACGCGAGTAGCCGCTGCCCCAACTCCCGCCAGCGACAGATCCCGGACCTCACGGCGAATCGCCCAAAACGCAATACCAGCGAGACGCAGACCAACGAGACGCGCAATGTCAGCCGTCGCGAAGCCAGCTCTGCGGCGCGACCCGAATAGATAGACGCGGATCAGCTCCAACAGACACAGACGCGGGAGCCGACAATTCGTCTGACTTCCGACGTCGCCGCGCCCAGCTGCGGAGACCTCGGTTAGAGGGGCAGGGCGGTGTTGAAGTCGGGGACGCCTTCCCAGCGACCGGCATTGCCGCTGGCCCGCATAACGGCAATCGTCTTGATGACCTCGGGGTTGGCGAGTCCATGCGGGGCTGCCTCGCCGGTCAGCACACGGATCACGTTCTCGGCCTGACGCTTCGTGCACTGGTCGAGGAACGTCGGTGAGAACCCGGCGACGTGCGGCGTCATGATGCAGTTCGGCAGCGTGAGTAGCCGATCATCCGAAGGGATCGGTTCGACCTCGGCCACATCGAGCGCTGCCGATTCGATCGTGCCATTCGCAAGCGCATCGGCCAGCGCAGCCCCATCGACGATCGGCCCACGAGCCGTGTTGACCAGAATCGCGGTCGGCTTCATCAGCGCCAACGTGTCGGCATTGATCAGGTGCCGGGTCTCTTGGGTCGCCGAGCAGTGAATGCTCACATAGTCCGAGATCGCCAAGACCTCTTCGAGCGGAAGCAGATCCACGCCCATCGTCTCGGCCGTGCTCGGATGCACGTGCGGATCGGCCGCCACGATGCGCGCCGGCCCGAACCCACGCATCCGGTTCGCAAACGCCCGACCGATGTCGCCGAAACCGATGATGCCGACCGTGTGACCAGCGATCCGTCGCACCGACTCCAGGTAGTGCACCGTCAGCTCTCGGTCCTCGGCCCAGGCTCCAGCGCGAGTCGTCCGGATTGCGGCGGGCAGGTGGCGGGTCAGCGCCAACAGCATTGCCATGGCGTGGTCGGCGACCTCGGCCGTGTTCACGCCCGGCACGTTGCAGGCCA
>CAZEMU010000246.1:0-2597 GCA_964513315.1 uncultured Acidimicrobiaceae bacterium
CGAAGACGAGCTCGTCTTGGCCGCCGACGAGGTTGACGTAGGCGATCGGCACGCCGGTCTCTTCGACCCGGCGACGCACCAAGTCTTCGCGGACCGCAGGCTTGCCTTGGAAGTAGGGCGATGCGTTGATGTTCAAGATGAACTGGGCGCCGGCATCGCCGAGGCCGTTCACGGGCCCTCCGTCGATCCACAGGTCTTCGCAAATGGACACGCCGACGATGACGCCGTTGATCGACCAGAGCGGTAGGTCGGTGCCGGCGGTGAAGTAGCGCTTCTCGTCGAAGACGCCGTAGTTCGGCAGTTCTTGCTTGCGGTAGCTGCCGATGACCTGGCCGCCTGCACACAGCGCAGCCGAGTTGTAGATCGTCGGATAGTCGCTTCCGGTGGTGAGACCCTCGCCGGGTTCGACGTAGCCGATGACCGCGGCGGTTGTGGTCGTGGCCGCAGCGATCTGTTCGAGTGCGGCGACGTTGTCGGCGACGAACCGAGGCTTGTAGACGAGGTCTTCAGGCGGGTAGCCGGGAATCGTCAGTTCGGGGAAGATGGCGACGTCGCAATCGGCGGCTTCGGCCACCTTGAGCGCATCGAGCACCAGCTCCACGTTGTGGTCGAGCGCGCCGACGATCGTGTCGATCTGACAGAGCGCAACTCGCAGGGTCGTTGGACCCGCACTTCCGGAATCAGCCACGTCTGCAGGCTATTGCCTGCGGGTCGTTCACCGGTTGGCGATTCAGCGTTGGAACTAATCGATCACGTTGAGCGCGAGGAGCTCGCGTACTGCGAACGGAGCGACCACCCGCTCGATGTCGAGGAGGTTGACTGGATGCGCCTGCCACGAGCCGTGGCGCCAGGCATGGGTGGAATAGTCGCGGGTGCTGGTGCGCTGCTCGACCCGATACGCGAGGCGAGCCCCAACGTCGAGGTCTGCAACCTCGAGCGGACGGTGGTGACACGGTCCAACATCATCAACCGGGTGGGACTCGCCTTCGATGAAGGGCTGCAATTCATCCGGCGCGCATCGAATGACCGCTTCGCCAAAGGTGAACTCAACCAGCTCAAGCGTTGCCCGCAACGTCACCCGGATGTTGCCGAGGTCTTGATCGCTCGAAGCGAAGATCTCGCTCAGCGGTTCCTGAATCCAGAACCAGGTCGGGAACTTCACCCAGGTGTTCCCAGTCGCCAAGGGCGGCGCCGTCTCAACGTCGGGGTGATACACCGCAAGGCGCGCCCGGACCTCTTGCAGCAGTCCGTCTTCGATCGCTCCGCGGTCGTACTCCGCCTCGAAGGCAGTGTTCCAGTTGAAGCGAGGCGACCATCGGGTGCTGCTGCGTTCAAAGCTGCCACCATCGTCCCGGCAATATTGGAACGCCCGAAGTAGTGGTCATCGATGCGCTCGGCTCCACAGGTCAGGGGGCGACACACACCGGCGGCACGAACGTCCCATACGTGCCGTCGTCGAAGCGCTCGAAGTATTTGAACTCACCGCAAGGTTCCTGGAAACGGCCTGCGAGTGGATGGGGCCGAGCCGACGGTGTTGTTGCTCCGAACGGGTCTTGCACCTGAAGCACTTCAGTGACGGGACCGCTATTCGAGTCCGAAGCCGGTGTTTCCGACTGCGGTACCACGACAACACCGACGGCCTCGACCACCGCCGCCGGCCCATCAGAAGTCGGATCCCCATCTGGTTCGCCCTGAGGAACGCCGACAACGGTCTCTCCCCCACTGTCGAACGGATCTGTGTCGTTCGCTTCGGCGGCCGGTAGCAGCGATGCGAGGGAGGCGAAACAGGCCAAAGCGACGACGACCCACTTCATATTGCCCGCCATTCAACACCGGGCTTCCACTGCTCAACAGCTCCGAGCCAACTGCCAGTGTTGAAGCAGTCACCCCATGCTCGTTCCTCGATTGAGTGGAGCGCCCAGCCGCTCGTTTCCGCTCGGACAAGTGCATAGCGAGTGATCCCATGGGTGCCGCCTCCCGACCCGGCACGGCCATCGTCCACTCTGGTTGCACCTCTGTAAACGCCGTAGCCAGGATCCATCTCACGACAGGACACGATCTCAAGGACGTCTTCGCTGCGGCGGATCAACACTTCAGCGATTGCGGATCTCGGTAACGCCGAATCCAGGTAGTCCGCTCGTCCAGACAATCCATCTCGCTGCCAGCTTTCGAACCTCTCGCTCAGGGTGGCCAGAAGCTCGTCAGTAACGATGGCCTGCGCCATTGCACGATCGAAGGCCGCGGGGTCAGCGGCAGCCAATCGGTAGAACTCGTCGTAAGCGCGCGTGAACGCAAGAGCGGTATCGATGAGTTCGGTGTTGAGGCACTCACCTTCGGTGACACTTGTTCCGAGCTCGGTTGCGACGACTTCGCCATCAACGACCCTGGTGACCCACAGCGATGAGTAGACCGAATCGAAGACCGTGTCGCCAGTCCAGCCACACAGCGTCAAGGTGACTATGTCGTCGTCGACGCGACTGCCCAACACATCCCATGCAACCAGCGCACCAGCACCTTCGACCTCGAGCGCTCCGAGCGCAGCGGCGATCAATGCGTCGGAGGTTGGAGCCGGCATGGTTGTCGGCATGGTTGTCGGC
>CAZEMU010000247.1:0-2584 GCA_964513315.1 uncultured Acidimicrobiaceae bacterium
GCGTTCTCGCTGGCGATGCGGATGTCCATCGGCAACATCGAAGTCACACCAACACCGACCGCAGCACCGTTCACCGCGGCGATCGTTGGCTTCAGACATTCGTAAATGCGCAAGCTGACCAGACCGCCACCGTCGCGGTGAACCTCGTTCACGACGCCACCGTCTTCGTTGACGTCACGATCGAAGGTGCTGCCACCGCCGCTCAGATCGGCACCGGCGCAGTACGCCCGGCCAGCTCCAGTGAAGATGATCGCCCGCACCTCGTCGTCAGCGTCTGCGTGATCGAGCGCATCGATCAGCTCGACTCGCATCTTGTTGTTGAACGCGTTCAGCTTGTCTGGACGGTTGAGGGTGATCGTGAGGACGTTGTCCTCGATCTCGTACAGAAGCGTGTCGTAGGTCGGTGCCATGGCGCCAGCGTGGCCGTGTCGGACCACACCCGTCAAACCCGGCTCGTCGGTCGCCGCAGCTAGAGCCCGGTTCGTGTTGGTCGCGGTGCGCAGCCCTCACCGAGCGCGCCCGTGATGGTGATGTCGAGGTCGATCGTCTGGTCGATCACGCCACCGGCTGCGGCACCACCGTCGAGCACCTGGCGAAGGCTGCCAGCAGCCGTGGTCTCAACCGGTGCGATTGCTTCGAGGTCGAGGATCGTGGTCCCGCTTGTGCCGCCGGTCCATTCGACGACATCGACCATGAGACCAGGAACGGCTTCCATCGTTGCATCGACAGGAACCTGCTGAATCTGGGCGACGTCGAGGGACACGATGGCTCCGTCGAGGTCGGTGACCTCGTACGTCGTGATCGTGGTCAGCTCGAGACCTTGGATGTTGTTGACTGCCTCGACTTCCCACCGAGCACCGATGCCAACGGGCTCCTCGGGGAGCACCGTGCGTGACGTTTCGCCGAGCGATTCGACGGTCTCGCCGAGAGGGCCGAGTGCGCCGCCATCTTCGAACGAGAACGAACCCGGAACCAGGACGCCGCGATCGGTGACGATCTCAACGGTGCGCAATCCGACAAGTGGTTCGAGCTGGGCATCGAGCAGACCTCGAATCTGTGGTGCGGAGATATCAGACGAACCGGCCGCGATGATGACGGACTCGACCCGGTAACCCTCGGGGACCTGCGTTGCTGTCAGCTCGATCTCGGTGAGCTGCCCGATCACTCCTTGGCCCGGAACGGGGACGCCACCGACGGTTTGGTTCAGCTCCTGATTTTGCGCCATGGACATCGTCTCGGTGCAGCTGGCCGGAAGCTGCAAGCGCAGCTCGGTGCGCGGCTCCGCGCCCGGATCGAGGACGCGCACGACCACGCTGGACGCGTCGGGGTCGGCGGCTTCGGGCTCTGGCTCGTTGGTGGGCTCGGGCTCAGCTGTCGGCTCGGGCTCAGCCGTGGGCTCCGGCTCTGCGGTGGGTTCTGATTCGGCCGTGGGCTCTGCTTCCGGCTCCGCCGTCGGTTCCGGTTGCGCATCAGTCGCGGTGTCGTCGGCGGTGTCGGTGATCGTCGATGTCGAGGTCGAACACGATGCGGCCAGGGCGATGAACACGACGAACGCGCAGAGGCGTAGCCAGGTCGGTGAGGGTGACAACGATCGCTCAGACATGGCGCGAACTGTACCGATGGCGACGGTGACGAGCCCGACAAATGATGGGGTGCAGGTGGCGTCTTCTACGGTGGCCCGATGGACAGCGGCCAAAACGACGGAGCGGGGCACCAGCCGTTCGATAGAGCGTTACGCGATCGCATCCGGGCGCATCTCGACGCACACGATGTGCGCGAACATCCGCTCGACGGACGACGTCATGCCGCTGTCGCCCTGGTCGTGCTCGACTCTGACGCCGTGCTGCACGGCGGCGACGACACCGAGATCGAGCGCATGCGTGACCTCGCTGGCATCCCGGGCACCGATCCTGACGATCTGACGGGGCGCGTCGACGGAACCGCCGGTGGCGCATCGCTGCTTCTCACCCGGCGAGGAGGTCATCTCTCGGCCCACGCTCGGCAGTGGGCGTTCCCGGGTGGGCGCATCGATGCGGGCGAGACCCCGCTCGAAGCTGCCATGCGCGAAGCGAACGAGGAAGTCGGACTCGAACTCGACGAAGCCCACCTGCTCGGCCGTCTCGACGACTATCCAACCCGCTCCGGCTATGTGATGACGCCGTTCGTGTTCTGGGTCGCCGACCAAGACCCGATTGCGAATCCTGACGAGGTCGCTTCGGTGCACCGCATCGGCTTCCACGAACTGCAACGCCGAGACTCGCCCCGATTCGTCGAGATCCCCGAGAGTCCCCGGCCCGTCGTGCAGATCCCAATCGGCGGCGATCTCATTCATGCGCCGACGGGAGCGATCATCCACCAGTTCCGAGCGGTCGGCCTCGAAGGTCTCGGCGATCGCGTCGACGAGTTCGAACAGCCCGTCTTCGCCTGGAAGTAGCTGCGTCATGTCGTCCCGACCCGTCGAACTCAGGCCGCCGACGCTGGCCGACGTTGAGACGGTTACCGGGTACTACTTCCGGGCGTGGCAATCGAACCTCGCCCACCTGTTCGCTCCCGGCGCGCTCGACGCGATCCCCGACGACGTGCG
>CAZEMU010000248.1:0-2553 GCA_964513315.1 uncultured Acidimicrobiaceae bacterium
AGGTCGTGGCCGAGCTTGTACTCCGGGTCCGTGTGGTAATCGCCGCGAACCTGCGCAAGACCCGTCAGACCGGGACGGATGTCATGGCGCCGGCCATAGCCGGGAATGACTGCCTCGAACCGCTCGACGAGCTCTGGGCGTTCAGGCCGAGGCCCCACGAGCGACATGTCGCCACGCACGATGTTCCACACCTGAGGCAGCTCGTCGAGTCGAGTCGACCGGAGCCACTTCATCGCCGGAATGACCCGGGGGTCGTCGCGCTCGGCGAGGACCGCGCCAGACTCATCTTCGGACCCTTCATACATCGTGCGGATCTTGAACAGCGCGAACGGTTCGGCGCCCCGGCCCACCCGCACCTGTCGATAGAACACGGGTGCGCCGGCGACGAAGCGGGCATACGCAACGACGAACAAAAAGATGGGGACGAGCAGCGGCAGCCCCAGCGTGATGTAGCCCAGATCCAATACTCGCTTGAAGCGCTCACGGGATCGGGGAAGAGCATGGGCGCGAAGCGCGACGAAGGGCATGCCTGCGATCTGACGCGTTTCCTTGATCCCCAGCAAGGTATCCGCAGGCGAGAGGCGCTTGTAGACGCCGACGAGGCGCTTCTCGAGCCGGCCGAGCGGTTCGGGGTAGACGTCTTGGAGTCCCGAATCCGACAACAGCAGCACATCGGATGCGCCAGCATCTTCGATCGCTCGAGCCAGGTCGTAGAGCGTCGTGGTGCGGCCGACGATCTCCGCATCCTTGTCGGTTTCGTCGAGGTGGGTTGCCGCCATCTGGATGTCGTCGGGTGTTCCGACGAGCAGGACACGTGGACGGCCGAACCTTGCCGTGCGCACCCGGCGGGCCAGCCAACGGTTGAACGCCAAGGCCGCTGCGGCTGCCACGGCGAAGATAGCGAGATTCAGCCGCGGCATCAGGAACTGGTCGGACCCGAGCGACAGCGCCGCGACGACCAGCGCAGCGACGAGTGAGATTCGGAATGCGGGCGCGAGCTGACTGTGATTGCCGAGGCGGTGCTGGCGGTCGTACAAGCCGCCGAAGTAGCCGAACACGAGATAGATCACGGTGACGATGCCGAATCCGACCAGATAGGACGTCGTCGAGAAGTTCGGCCAGTCGGTGCCGAAACGGATCATCGTGATCGCCACCATGAGCACGAAGAGCTCGACGGCGTCGAGGGCGTACATCCAGCGGAAGGAACGTTCGGGTCGTCGACTCCAGCCGCGGGTGCCGTCGACCGACGCGCGAGCAGCACCGACCGCTGCGTCCGCGTTTCCTGCCACCAAATCAATGGTAGTTGCGGTCCCACGCGCTACGAGCCCATTCGCCTTCAATACGGTTGAGTGGGAGGCAGCAGGCTTGTTGCTTGTCGGGCGGTCGGGTGAGAGTCAGGTGGTGAGAGCGCTGAGCGACTCTGCGATTCCAGGGGCACCGTCGTAGAGCTCCGAGAAGGCGCGCAGACGCTCTAGTTTTTCTGATTCTGGCAGGAACGTCTGATTCGTGAATTTCATCTTCGTGCGATTTATGCCGGGCCATTCAGAAACGAACGAGCGAGTCGCAGCTGTCTCGTCTATCTGGAGGTGCTCGAAGAGTGAAGAAATCACTCTGCGACGGAGGTCGCCATCGCTTGAGACACGATCGATATCGATGAGCAGTCCCCGTTAGCCGGTCCGCGGCTTATGCGACTTTGAGTTGGTGGGTTGAGGTCCAGTTCTTTCGGTACTGGTCCGGGGTGGATTGGTTGAGCGATGAGTGCGGCCGGTTGAGGTTGTAGTCGACGCGCCAGTCTTCGATGATGACCTGGGCTTCGAGCAGCGAATCGAACTGCCAGCCGTTGAGCAGCTCGTCGCGTAGACGCCCGTTGAACGATTCGATCCAGGCGTTCTGCCAAGGTGATCCTGGGTCGATGAACACAGCGTCGACGTGGTTGTCCTGGCACCAGTCGGCGACAGCGTGCGCGACGAACTCGGGACCGTTGTCGAACCGGACGAACGCCGGTGCGCGGCCTCGTTCGACAGCAAGCGCTGTGAGGGTGGCAACGACGCGATCGGCGCCGATTGAGTGGTCGACCACGATGGCGAGGCATTCGCGGGTGAACTCGTCGATCACGTTCAGCATCTTGACTTGACGGCCGTTGATGGTGTGGTCGAACTGGAAATCGAGCGCCCACAAAGCGTTTGGACAGATCGGCGACATGGCCCCGACATCGACGCCGACACCGACCATGCGTTTCTTACGCCGTCTGGTCGGCACTTGAAGGCCTTCGTCACGCCACAGGCGGTGTACACGCTTCTTGTTGACCACGAAGCCGGCGTTGACCAGCCCAGTGTGCGCTCGCCGCCAACCCCACCGTGGACGCCGCCGCGAGAACGCGACCAGCCACTCACGGATCCGGGTCTCTTCGGTTTCTGGTGGTTTGGGTTGGTGGCGTTGCACTGAACGGTGCTGGCCAACAACACGACATGCTCGTCGTTGCGATACCCCGAACACATCTATGAGGTCGTCGACGACGACCCGGCGACGGTTCGGGGTCACCATTTTTTCTCG
>CAZEMU010000249.1:0-2544 GCA_964513315.1 uncultured Acidimicrobiaceae bacterium
CTCACCTCCGAGCTGGTCGTCACCCGCACCGTGCGAGACACCGCAGCCTTCCTTGCCGCCGTGCAAGGTGCCGTCGACGCTGACTTGTTCCAGACGCCACCGCAGTACCCCGCGCCCGAAGGGTCGCTGCGGATCGCCGTCATGCGCGACGGCGGTCGCACTGAGATCGACGGCGAGTGCGTCGCCGGTGTTGACGCTGCGGCAGCGGCACTCGAGGCGATGGGACACCACATCGAGGTGGTTGACGCCGACAACCTCATCGGCCCTGCAAGCCGCGTCAACGGCGAGCTCTGGATGGCGGGCATCGCCCGTCGGGTCGACGGACTTGGTGAACTCATCGGGCGCGAGCTCACCGCCGACGAAGTCGAGCCATACAACTGGACGGCCGCCCAACGCGGCAAGGAGATGCGGGCCACCGAGTGGATCGAAGCCAATGAGCGCCAACAGGCCTGGTCGATGGCGGTCATCGAGTGGATGTCGAGCTTCGACGTACTCCTGTCGCCGACCGCTGGCACTCCTCCGATGCGCACCGACGAACTCTGGCCACCCGAAGAGAAGCCGTGGAAGATTTCGTCGGCGTACGCCCGGATCGGGCTCTTCACACTGCCGTTTAACGTGACCGGCCAGCCTGCGATCTCGGTACCCACGCACTGGACTGATGATGGCTTGCCGGTTGGCGTACAGCTCGCCGCCAACATGGGCCACGACCCGTTGCTGTTGCAGCTCGCGGCCCGGCTCGAAGAGGCGCTGCCGTGGTCGGATCGGCTGCCTGCGATCCACGCCTCGACGTTCACGAGCTAGAGAACGGGCCGGCGTTCGGCCGGGACTTTGTGACTGGGCACCGAACGCCCCACACTCTACGAATGGCACTTGCGCAGGAACAGACTGCAGTCACCCACGTTGACGTCTTGATCGTCGGAGCGGGCATCTCCGGAATCGGCGCCGCCTACTGGCTCCAAGAACAGAGCCCCGATCGCTCCTGGGCCATCCTCGAGGGGCGCCATGACCTCGGCGGCACCTGGGACCTGTTCCGCTACCCCGGCATCCGCTCGGACAGCGACATGCACACGCTCGGCTACAGCTTCAAGCCCTGGACCGAAGCGAAGTCGATCGCTGACGGGCCATCGATTCTGAGATACGTCCGCGAGACCGCCGACGAGTTTGGGATCACCGACAAGATCAAGTTCCAGCACCAGGTCGTGCGGGCCGAATGGAACACCGACGACGGCCATTGGACGGTCGAGTGTCAGGTCGGGCCCGACGCAACCCCAACGACCTATACCTGCACCTTCCTGTTCATGTGCTCGGGCTACTACAGCTACAAGGGCGGCTTCCGTCCCGACTTCCCCGGCGAAGAACAATTCGCGGGACCGATCGTGCATCCACAGGAATGGCCCGACGACCTCGACTACGAGGGCAAGCGCGTGGTGGTCATTGGTTCCGGCGCAACCGCAGTCACGCTGGTGCCGGCGATGGCAGACAAGACCGAACACATCACCATGCTCCAACGCTCACCGACGTGGATGGTCTCTCGCCCATCGGTGAACCAGATGTCGGAGAGCCTTCGCAAGGTCCTGCCGGAGAAGGGCGCCTACGCAATCACCCGCAAGATCAACTCGGCGCGCGGCGAGTTCTTCTACAACATGACGCGCAAGAAGCCCGAGAAGGTTCGCGAGCAACTGCTCCAGTTCACGCGCGAAGCGCTCGGCGAAGAAGAAACCGCCGCCAACTTCACGCCCGAGTACAACCCCTGGGATCAACGACTGTGCCTGGTGCCCGATGGGGACTTCTTCAAGTCGATCAAACGGGGTGACGCGTCGGTCACCACGGGCCAGATCGAGACGTTCACCGAAACTGGCATTCGGCTCGAGTCGGGCGAGCACATTGACGCCGACATCATCATCAGCGCCACCGGTCTGAACCTGGTCACCGTCGGCGACATGGACTTCGTGGTCGATGGCAAGACGGTCGACTTCTCCGATACCTGGACCTATCGAGGCGTCGGCTACTCCGACATTCCAAACATGGCGTCGACGTTCGGATACATCAATGCATCGTGGACGTTGCGAGCCGATCTTGTCTCGCAGTTCGTGTGCCGTCTGCTGAACCACATGCGCGACACCGGCACCGACGTCGTGACACCACGGCTGCGCCCCTCTGACCGCGACATGCCTCGCCGTGACTGGATCGAGGACTTCAGCAGTGGCTACATGCAGCGCATGATGACGCTGCTTCCCAAGCAGGGCGACCGCGAGCCGTGGACGAATCCGCAGCGCTACTCGCTCGATCGCAAGGTGTTGCTGAAGTCGAATCTCGACGACGGAGCACTCGTGTTCTCGACGACCGCGGCTCGCGAGCGCGTTGGAGCCTGACCTGGCGGCGTCGGGCTCGACCCGACGGCCGAACATCCTGGTGCTGATGGGCGACGAGCACCAGGCTCGAGCGCTCGGTTGTGCTGGCCACGCCGTCGCGCAGACGCCACACCTTGATCGACTCGCCGCTCGCGGCACGCGCTTCACAAGAGCTTGGACGCCCTCACCGATC
>CAZEMU010000250.1:0-2412 GCA_964513315.1 uncultured Acidimicrobiaceae bacterium
GCGGCGGTGAATTGGCCGTGGGTACCGAAGAGCAGATCGGCCTTGGTGCCGACGGCCTCGCGGACCGCAGCGGTCAGCGCTTCGGACAGCTCGAGGCGTTCGAGCGTTGGCTGATGACCGGAGTAGATCGAGTACGGGCCAGCCGGGTCGAACTTCACCGCGGTGAAACCACGAGACACCTCGTACGCGGCTCGCTCCGCTGCTGTCGCCGGGTCGGAGTACACATCGGCGGTGTCGCCAGGCTCGGGGTAGAGGTAGGTGTACGAGCGAAGCGCGTCGTGCACTCGGCCACCGAGCAGCTCATAGACCGGCCGGTCGAGCTCCTTGCCGACGATGTCCCAGCACGCCATCTCGAGCGCACTGACACAACCCATCACCGACACGTCAGGGCGATGGGTAAAGCCCGATCCCATGCACCGGTGCCAGAACTTCTCGATCTCGAACGGGCTGTTGCCGATCAGATGGCGATCCGCCAGATCAGCGATCATCGCTGGCACCACGTCGGGCCCGAAGCTGGCGCCGTAGTGCTCGCCGTAGCCGACCACACCCGTGTTGGTCGTCAGCTTGACGAAGATGAAGTACTCGCCGCCGAACTCGCCGGGACGGTTTCCGACGACAAAGGTCTCGAGCTCTGCGACGTGCATGGGATCTCCTCGATCAGTCCTGGAACAGGATGACGTTGCGAACAGCTTCGCCCGACTTCACCGACTCGATGGCGTCATTGATCTCGTCGAGCGTGCAGGTGCGGGTAATCAGTTGGTCGAGCAGAAGCTCGCCGTTTTGGTAGCGCTCCACCAAGTCCGGAATGTCCGTGCGGATCGTTGACGTGCCCATCTTCGAGCCGAGGATCGACTGGTTCAGCGCCGCCATCGTGACGGGATCGATGTTCGCTGTCACGCCGGTTGCGGGCATGCCGACGATCACGGCCGCACCGTTCGGTGCCAGCAGCGTGGGTGCTTGTTCGATCGGCGCTTGGGCGCCGACCGTCACGAGCACGTAGTCCGCCATTGCTCCGTCGGTGATGTCCTTGATCGCGGCGGCGAGATCGGTCGAACCACTGTTGACCGTGTGGGTGGCCCCGAACTCTCTCGAGGCGTCGAGCTTTGCGTCGTTGAGGTCCACGGCAATGATCGTGGAAGCGCCGGCGAGTCGGGCGCCCTGCACTGCGTTGAGACCAACGCCGCCGGTGCCGATGACGACCACCGTGGAACCGGCTTCGATCTTGGCGGTGTTGCGGGCCGCTCCGACGCCGGTGATGACGCCACATGCCAGCAGTGACGCGGCGGCCAGGTTCATATCGCCGCCGATGGTGACGGCTTGCGACTGGTCCACGATGGCGTGGCTGGCAAAGGCGCCGGTGCCGAGACCGTGGGCGACCGGGTTGCCCTCGGCGTCGGACAGGGGAGTGGGGTGGTTGGTCAGCTCGCCGGTGCAGGACACGGAATGGCCGGCCGCGCAGTTGCGGCACTCGCCGCACGACTTGATCAACGTGATGACGACATGGTCGCCAACGGTGAACCCGTCGACGCCCGGCCCGATGTCTTCGACGACGCCAGCGGCCTCGTGTCCCCAGACGGCAGGCAGTTTGCCTCCCCACGCACCTTCGAAGAAGTGAATGTCGCTGTGGCAGATTGCGGAGGCGATGACCTTGACCTTCAGTTGGCCCTCGGCCGGCGGTGCGAGGTGAAGGTCTTCGATGGTCAGGGGTTCGCCGAATGCACGACAGACGGCGGCCTTGATGGGTGTCGATGTCACGGTCGCAAACGCTAGCCCCGGCATTACAGATACGAGTCGGAACGGCCGTCGCAAGCTCTGCCATGACGCGGATGACATGGCCGCGCCTGGAGCGCACCATCCGCATGACGGCAATGGTTGCGGCGCTCCTCGTTGTCGATGGGGACGTCGGCCGCGCCGAAGATGACGAATGTGCAACGCCCGAATAATCGGTTGACTCGGTCGCCCGAACCGTCGTAGAACTTCGCTCCATCGCCACCGACGTGGCGACACGGCCTCGACACAGCGAGGGCGTGATCCACTCTCGACCCACCCAAGATCATGAGCTACCAACATTCAGAAAAACTGAATCCGACCGAAGACGGCACGTCCGTCGAGCGGTTGCTGTGGCTCGTGTTTGGCGAGTCCCAGCCCGCTTCGGGCGTCTTGCCCGAACGGTTGGATTCCCAGCGGCCCGATCCCTGCGAGGTCTGTGTCTGACGATTTCTTGATCGACAGCATCTGACCCAGGGTCTCGACGCCGCCTCCCACTGAACGGGAAGGCGGCGTTTGCTTTTGCGGCCCAATCATTCACATAGCTGTCAGGTGCATGCCGGTTTCAGGAACAGATCCCGCGAACGTTCCGGCGAAGAGATCAGCCCGTCAGCGTCGAGTTTCAAGAGGTTTCACTTCTCACCG
>CAZEMU010000251.1:0-2388 GCA_964513315.1 uncultured Acidimicrobiaceae bacterium
GACTTCCCCCAAGGCACCATGAAGATGGCAACCGTCGGCGAACGACGCATCGCCGTGATCCACACGCCGTCCGGCATCCACGCCCTCGACAACGCCTGTCCCCACCAGGGCTACGGTCTGGTGACCGGCGCCCTCGACGACGAACTCGTCACCTGTCAGTGGCACAACTGGAAGTTCGACGCCCGCGATGGTTCCTGCGTGATGGGCGAAGAGGGCGTGGCCTGCCATGCCGTGACGCTCGACGGCGACGACGTGCTAGTCACGGTCGTCGAGCAGACTGATGCTGAGAAGCGCCAGGCGCTGTGGCCGAGCCTGCGGCGAGGCATCGAGCGCCACTACAACGGCCAGATCGCCCGAGATGCCGCCCGCCTCCTCGAAGCCGAGGCGACGCCAGCCGAGATCATGGCCAGCGCCATCGAGCACGGAGCGCCCCGTAACGAATGGGGCGTCGGCCACGAAATGGCCATGGCTGCCGACTGCCTGGCGTGGTCAGAGATCCGGACCGGCACCGAGCAGGTGCTGCCCCTGGTGCACGGGCTGAGCGGCATCGCCGAGACGTCTCGCGATCGCGCAGTGCGCCCGGTTCCGCAGGCCGACGGCTCGGTTGACTTCGCCGCTGCGATCGACGGCGAAGACGTCGACGCAGCGATGGCGGCCGTGATGGCGTCAATCGAACGGGGGGACGATCCGAGCGTGCTGCGAGGCCACTTCGTGCGAGCTGCGTCGCAGCATCACCTCGACTACGGCCACGGCATGATCTACGTGCAGAAGGCCTTCGAGCTGCTCGAACGCACGGGCTGGGAGCACGCCGACCGTCTGCTCCCCCACCTGGCCGTGTCGATCGGCTGGGGCACTCGCGAAGACGTACTTCCGTACATGCGCAAGGCGATGCGTGTCATCGAGGCAGCAGATCTCGGAGCGCTTGCTGAAGCCGACGACCGATCAACGACCGGCTGGTGGGACCCGACCGTCGCCGATGCCATGCTCACCTCCGACGGCGCTCCGATCGATCTGGCGATCCGCACGATCCTGGACGGCGGCGGCGTCGAGGGGCTCCTCGACGCCGTCACCATCGGGGCGTCACGCCGGCTGCTGCGCCACGACCTCGACGTCGAGTTCGACACCAGTAACGACTTCGGTTGGCTCGACATCACCCACGCCCTGACCCTGTCCAACGCGGTGCGCTGGGCGTGGCGTCATGAGCCGAGCCCTGATGTTGCCCGAGCAGCACTGTTCGCCGCCTGGCTCCTGTTCGACTCGGGCCGCGCCGAGCGGCGCTTCGGCATCGGGGCCGAGCCCGAGATGGCGTCGACCGGCTCCTCGACAGCCGACCTCGGCAAAGCGATCCGCATGGGCCGCACCGCCGAAGCGCTTGGCTGGGTCCACGACGCCGACCGAGACACCGCCTTCGACGCACTGAGCGAAGCAGCGCTCGCCGATCAGTCCGGCTCGTTCATCGTGACGGCCCACGTCATCAAGCTGACCCACGCTGCCGCAGAGGAAGCCGCGGTGCTGGCATCGACCGCACCCGACGTGGCGCACCTCCCGCTGTTGGCGACCACTCGGTTCCTCGCCGAACCCCGACTCGAACGCTTTGTCGCCCGCAACGTCGACGAGTCGCTCGAGTTCCTCCGCACGGGAGCGCCGCCGAAGCGCTAGCTGCGAGCGGCGAGCATCTTGGCCAGGCGCTTCATTCCAAAGGTGAAGCCAGCCACGCCGAGCTTGGCGAAGACCGGTGCGAGGAACTGGGGCGCGTACGGGACCTTGACGTCTTCGACCCAGACCATGCGGGTGCCGGAGCCCATCGGCTCGACGGTGAACGCAGCCCACCCAGTCAGCACGGGACCGAGCTTCGACACGCGGCATGACCCGGAGCTTGCGGCTTCGGTGTAGTCAAGCTCATCGACTCGCATTCGGTCTTCGAGCGACAGCTTGCGACCGATCGAGGTCGTGGGCGCCGGGCCGCTCCAGGCGGTGAACTCAGCGCCGATGCCGCTCTCGTCGCCTTCGTTGTGGACCTCGACGTCGGTTGACGGAATCCACTCCTCGTGGCCCTTCCAATCGACCAACTCATCCCACACGACTTTTGGCGAAGCATCGAAGTCATACGTGAGCTCAAAATGTACGTGGGCCATAGGACGACGCTACGGGTTGGAGTGAACGGTCCGGCAAGCTCAGGAGGCGTGGCGGCTGTCACCACGCTCACCGGTCGGTGACGAGCGACCTCACACCCGCTTCACGACCGGTGGCCACCCTGGCTGGACGATGGACAGAGTGACTGGCGAACGTGTCCCGTCAACGTATCGACCGTGTCGTGAGCGTTGAGGCCGCTCGTCGATGGCATCAGGTACACCGGACGCCCGGCAAGGTCGCCGTCTTGCCAGCCTC
>CAZEMU010000252.1:0-2365 GCA_964513315.1 uncultured Acidimicrobiaceae bacterium
CAACGACCATCCCCAACGGCACATTCCCAGGAAACTTGAACATTTCGTTTTAGGGTCTGTCGGCGGGTCGACGACCGCCATCTCTCTGCACGACGCGCCGCACAGGTGCCGCACAGGTATGGTTCACCCGACGTCCCTGATCGAACGATCGACCATCCCCCCAAGGTTGCAGTGCCTGCAAATTTGCCCGTCATCGTGGGGTTCGGCGGGATCAACGCCGCCGGCCGCCTCTCCTTCCATCACGCGTATCGCCGCAAGGTCATCGACGTGTTGGGTTCAACCAACGCCGCGCGAACGTTCCGCAGCCTCAGCGCGCTCATGGGCACCGCCGACGCGACGAGCGACGGCGCACGCGAGCAGATGCTCGCTGGCACGCTGATTCGCGGCATTGCCGACGCGCAACGCAACCAGATGCGGTGGCACACCGAGGTGCCTTACGACCCTGACAAACCCCCGATCACCTTTCGCCTCAGCACTCGCCTGTTGCCGCAGGTCCTGCCGGCGAATTGGAACGTCAGCGACGAGCACGACCGGTCGGTAACCGTCACGATCTCCGGCGATCCCCACCTGTTCACCCAGACCGTGCAGCCAATGAAGGTCACGTCGGCTGGGCAGCTGCCCGCCGGGTTCGATCCCGGCTCGCTCTACGGCTCACGCAATCATCCCCGCGGGCTCCAGATCACGGTCTTTGCCGCATCGGACGCACTGCGTAGCTCCGGCATTGGCCTCGACCTGTTGAAGGCCAAGGTGCTCCCGGATCAGTTCGCGGTGTACTCGGGTAGCGCCATGGGTCAACTCGACAACGCCGGCTATGGCGGCATGTATCAAAACAGCCTGCTCGGCAAACGACCGACGTCGAAAAACGTGCCGCTCGGTCTGTCGGAGATGCCCGGCGACTTCATCAATGCGTATGTGTTGGGATCGGTCGGCGACACCGCGGGCATCATCGGCGCATGCGCCACATTCCTTTACAACCTCAAGCGCGGCGCCGACGCCATTGCCTCCGGCGACAAACGCGTCGTGCTCGTTGGCAACGCCGAGGCCCCCATCGTGCCCGAGGTCATCGAGGGGTACCGCACGATGGGGGCACTCACCGACGACGAAGCGATCATGGCGCTCGACCAGAGCGACGCTCCTGACCTGCGGCGTTCGTGTCGACCATTCGCAGAGAATGCTGGCTTCACCGTTGCGGAGTCAGGTGTCTACGCACTGTTGATGGACGACCAGCTCGCGCTGGAACTCGGCGCGCAGATCCTGGGCAGTGTTGGCGGTGTGTTCGTCAACGCCGACGGATTCAAGAAGTCGATCCCGGGACCCGGCGTTGGCAACTATCTAACAGTCGGCAAGGCCTTGGGGCTGGCTCGCAACATTCTCGGCGACGACGGCCTGCGTTATGGCACGCACATGCAGGCCCATGGCACGGGCACGCCGCAGAACCGCGTGACCGAGTCGGACATCCTCAGCCGATTGGCCGGCACCTTTGGCATCGAAGACTGGCCGGTCGCGGCGATCAAGTCCTATGTCGGTCATTCACTGGCGCCCGCGGGCGGCGATCAGCTCGGAGCCGTCCTCGGCGCATGGCACGACGGCTGGCTGCCTGGCATCCACTCGATCGATCAGCTGGCCGAAGACGTGGCAACGAACCATCTTGCGTTCACGATCGGTCACACCGAACTTGCTGCCGAGCAACGCCAAGCGGCCTTCATCAACAGCAAGGGCTTCGGCGGCAACAACGCCACCGGCCTGATTCTGTCGCCGAGCCACACCCGCTCGATGCTCGAAGCGCGGTGGGGCAATCCGCACATGGCCGCCTATGACGGTCGTGCCGAAGCCGTGGCAGCCCAAGCACAGTCCTACGACGACGCGATGTGCGATGCGACGCAGGAGAGCATCTACCGCTTCGGCGAAGGTGTGTTGGTCGGCGACGATCTTGCGATCACCGACCAAGAGATCCGCCTCCCGGGCTTCGGGCAACCGGTGAACTTGGACGTACCGAATCCCTACGTCTGAGCTCGTCGCATTTTCGCGCCGTCGCCTGTTGGACCTGTTCGTCTGTGTACGACACGATTGCTGCTGCCACACTGCTGAGCGATGGACGACGGGTATGCGACGGCGACTCGGTTTGAACCGATCGGTGTCGAAGCAACCCAGGCGCCGCCTGGCGCAGGCATCGATGCCGACAAGGACCTCGGCTGGTTTCGGCGACTGCTCCCGGTGGTGCGTCAGCATCGCCGGCCACTCATTCTCGGATTGACGGCCGGCGCGATCGCGCTCTCGATACAAGTTGCGGCACCGGCGACGGCCCGAGCGGCGATTGACGCGGCCGAGGCTCGCGACAGCGACGGGCTGTGGCGCTGGGTGTTCG
>CAZEMU010000253.1:0-2350 GCA_964513315.1 uncultured Acidimicrobiaceae bacterium
ACCTAGAGTGTGTGAATGGATCTTGATCGCGGACTCGAACCAGCGGTGCACCGATTGTGCGATGTGGCCAAGGTTGTGATCCTCGAAGGCGGTCGAGGGGTGGGCAAGACCACGCTCGCACAGCGCATTGCGCAGCAACGAGAAGTCGCGACCAGCTTTGATCTGTCCGACCCCGGTGACCGGCAGGCGCTCGCCACCGACCCGCATCGTGTGCTGGCGGCGTCGCCTCGACCTGTCCTCATCGACGAGGCGCAGCTCGAGCCGGAACTGCCACTCGCCGTCAAGCGAATCGTTGATGCAGACGCGGCACCGGGCCAGTTTCTGTTGACCGGATCCGCTCGGCTCGGACGTGGCGCACTCGGCGGCACCGACCCGCTTGCCGGCCGGGCGGTCAGGCTCAGGCTCCGGTCGTTTACCCAGGGCGAGCTCGGCGGTCAGCCTGTCGATCTACTCGGCGACTGGTGGACGAACCCGCCGGCTCCAGCGGTCTACCCCGACGTGACGCTTGCCGACCTGTACCAACGCATGGTCACCGGAGGCCTGCCGACGGTCGCGTTGGCATCGGCCACGACCGACGCTGCGCTGACCCGCCGCCTCGTCGAGGCCTATGTCGAGGGTGTGCTCGCGATGGAAGGCATCGATCCCCGAGTTGACCGTTCACGGCTCCTGCAGACCTTTCGGTACCTGGCCTCGAATCCGGCCCAGATACTGAACCTCAGCCGCGCCGCATCCGACCTCGGGGTCCGGGTCGAGACGATTCGCAATCACCTGAGTATCTGCGAAGCGCGCTTCCTCATCGATATCGCAGGGGCGCATCGACCGCGTGAACACCAGACGGTGGTGGCACACCCGCGCCTATTCGCTGCAGACCCGGCTCTGGCGGCGTGGGCGGCCGAGACATCCGCGACGCGGCTGGTGCGCGACTCGCAGTTGGCGGGCGCGTTGCTTGAGAACTTCGTCGCCCACGAGCTTGCGGCACAAGCGCAGTGGTCGCCGACCCCCGCCACGCTGCTGCACTGGCGAGACGCCCGAGCGAAGAAGGAGGTCGACCTCGTCGTGCGATCGACCGACGGTGACATGATCGCCATCGAGGTGAAGTCGGCGTCGACGGTGTCCGATCGAGACACTGCGGGTCTTCGGGCGTTTGCGGACCGCGCTGGTGATCGGGCGGTGCGGAGCATCGTCGTCTACACCGGCCGAGCCGTGCAACAAATCGACGACATGATCTGGGCAGTGCCGATCGGAGCCTTCTTCGGAGCACGAAGCGCCGGCTGAATCTGGCCTTCTCATCGTGAGTGATGCCGAGGTCGGGTGCTCAACATCGGTCCGCAGGCGTCGGTGGATTGACGTGGAACGTCCGATGGCCAAAGCGCTCCGGGAAGCCAGTTGGACTGGAGCCAGTCAGAGGAGACCGGCGTCGCGGGCGACTTGGACGGCGGCTTTGCGGCCGCTGGCCCCGAGCTTGCGATAGATCGCCTTGCAGTGGGTCTTCACGGTGTTGAGTGAGACGTAGAGCTCGCCAGCGATCTCGCGTTGTGACAGCTGGGACGGCAGATAGCGAAGGACGGCGAGTTCTCGGTCGGTCAGGTCAACGATGAGCTCCTGCCTCTCCGGTTGCGGCGTCTGGAGCTGATGGCGGGCCTCGACCCGAGCCAGGTAGCGGCCGGCAATCCCCGGGTCGGCGCATTGGTCGACCATGCGTCTTGCCTCGGCGATCAGGCCAGCGCCATCGGGGTGGCCGTGGTGGCAGAGCACGTCGCCGCCGCTGGCGAGTGCATAGGCGCAGACGACGCGCTCGGGCCAGCGGCGGGCAAGTTCGACGCCGCGTTGGGCGGCAGCGATGGCTTCTTCGGCATCTTCGGTGGTGCGGGCGACGATGCAGCGCGCGAGCGCGGTCTCGGCGAAGTCGCCGATCCCGTTTCGAGTGGCGAAGTCGATCGACCGTTTGGCGGCCGCGCTGGCGGCGGCAAGGTCGTTGGTTTCGATGTGGGCGACGGCGGACAGGGTGGGTGCGACGAGTTGCACGAAGGTGTGGCCTTCGCCGGGTGCAAGACGCTCGACGACGTCGGAATCGGCCAGTGGCGACTTCGGCAACTGCTGCTTGCCTACGGCTACTACGAGACGTCGTTGTTGGTGAAGTCGATGGAATGGCTCGTCGAGCGTCGTGCCCCCGAATCGCTGCTCGACCCGGACACCCCGGACTGGTTGTTCGGCCTTGATGGCGGTGTCGTGCGAGCGGCGAAGCGTCGTAGCTACGACGACGACCACGTGTCGTACATCGTCGAGATCGAGCTCAACGGCGGCACAACCGGCTGTATCCAGGCCCGCCTCGACGAGCACGGCAGGCTCT
>CAZEMU010000254.1:0-2341 GCA_964513315.1 uncultured Acidimicrobiaceae bacterium
AACCATGCGGCGACGTCTGCCGTCGACCAGTCGTGGCACGGTCAGAATCGCCTCGCGATCACGCACCGTCAGTGGATCGCGCTCAACAACGAACGCCAGGGCATTCGGAACCAATGGGCCGACTACTTCGAGTCGGTGGATCTGCTGTTGTGCCCGGTTGCAGCGAGCGCAGCGCCGCCGCACCAGACCGACGTTGCGTTCATGGACCAAACGGTGCCGGTGAACGGCCGAGATGTCTCGAACTTCGACCAATGGATGTGGGCCGGGATCGCATCGGGCGCCTATCTGCCGTCGACAGCGTTCCCAGTCGGGCGAGCCTCAACGGGCCTTCCGGTCGGGCTTCAGGCGCTCGCGCCGTTCGGTCACGACTTGCGCAGCATCGCGTTCGCAAGCGTGTGCGAGGACACCTTGGGCGGTTACCTGCCCCCGCCGCTCGTCTCCGAGTAGAAGAAACGGGTCGCCGCTCCGCTGGTTTCTGCCGTCCAACTGTGAGATGCTCATCCCAGGTATTCGGGCAATGGCAGGGCAATGGTGGTGGTGGAGGGTTCCTCAGGGGTTGGCAAGCATTTTTCGGCCTGGGCCGAGGCTGCTCAGGTCGCGCTCATCGTTGCGGATTCGTCCGGGCTGATCAGCTACATGAACGCTCAATGCCAAAATCTCTATCCGCTTGAGCTCGGCGATTCACTCGACGGGCTGTTCTTCCCGAGCGAACTCCCCAAGCTGCGTGACGGCATTGAGGTACTGCTTCGCGAGGGCACCCCGGTCGACACGACCGCACACTTGCACTGTGGGGACCGGATCGGGCGGTTCCTGATCAGTCGCGTTCTCGACGCCGACGGTGCCGACTCCGCATCCTCAGCCTTGATTTGTGTCTTTCGCGATGTCACCGAACAGGGGCTGCATGAGCGTCGGCTCGAATACGAAGTCGCGCACGACTATCTCACCGGCCTCTTGAGCCGAGCGGCCGTCATTCGGCTGCTCGAGGATCACTATCGGAGCGACTCTGGTGACTCCGTCGCTCTGCTGTTCGTCGACCTTGATGATTTCAAGGCCGTCAACGACGGCCTGGGACACCTCACCGGCGACCTCGTGCTCAACATCGTGGCGCGCCGGCTCGAGGCAACCATCGGCGACTCAGGCTCGGTTGCCCGAATGGGCGGCGACGAGTTCCTGATCGTTCTGAACGGGTGTGCGGACGAGTCCGAAGCCCTCACGATCGCCCACCGCGTCGCAGAAGCCCTCGAACCGCAAATCGTCGTCGGTGAGCGCACCGTGAACCAGCGCTTCAGCCTCGGCGTGGCGTTCGATGATGGAGGTGCCGGCCCTGTCGATCGCTCCGGATCTGAAGAACGCGTCGAGTGCATTCTTGCCGAGGCCGACATGGCGATGTACGTCGCAAAGGGCGATGGAACCTCGGTCGCGCTCGCCGACGAATCCACCCGCACGTGGAGCTCGCGCCGCCTGGTGATCGAGCAGGAACTCCAGGACGCAATCGAGACTGGCGCTGTCGGGTTCCACTACCAGCCAATTGTGCAGCTTTCGAGCGGGCGCTGGATGGCTGCAGAGGCGTTGCTGCGCTGGGAGCATCCAAAGCTCGGCTGGCTACCACCGGATCTTGTGGTTGAACGAGCTGAGGTCATTGGCGCCGTCAACGAGATCACGGTGCACACACTGAACACCGTGTATCGCGACTGGGCACAGGTCATTGCCGAAGCTCCGGTGATGTTCCATCACCAGATCGCCATCAACGCCTCGGCGCGCCAGCTGAGCTGGTCCGGCTTCGTCGACGCACACATGGCAGCACTCGACCGGGTAGGGCTGACCCCTGAGCATGTGCTTGTCGAAGTGACCGAGAGCAGCCAGATCGAGCTCCATCCTGGTGCTGCGGCAACTGTGAACGAACTGGTTTGTTGCGGCACACGGGTCTCGCTCGATGACTTTGGTGTTGGCTATAGCGCGCTGAGCTACTTCAACCAGTTCCCGATTCACGCGGTCAAGATCGATCGGTCGCTGGTCATCGAACTGAATGGCGATGGCGGCATCGGCGAGCAACTGCTCGGCGGTGTGATCACCTGCGCGGACACGCTCGGTGCCCGAGTCGTGGGCGAAGGCATCGAAACGGCCGAGGCGGCCGGCTACTGCCGTGCGCTCGGGATGGTCTACGGGCAAGGGTGGCACTTCGGGCGACCGATGCCGCTCGACGAGTTCATCCCGCTCGCCCGTGAGCATGGGTTGCACCGCAGGGGGGACAGTGTCGTCCTTCCCGGCGACCCTCAAATCCTCTAGCTCGTCGAACATGGCTTGGGAACCGAGGGTTTCCGGGCCTCGATCCCCATGCCGA
>CAZEMU010000255.1:0-2271 GCA_964513315.1 uncultured Acidimicrobiaceae bacterium
GTTCTTCCCCGAGCGCTACGCCAAGACGTACTACGCGTGGCACGACAACATCCGTGACTGGTGCATCAGCCGCCAGCTCTGGTGGGGCCACCAGATCCCGGTCTGGATGCGCGTCATCGAAGAGAGCGACGCTGCGCCCGAGGTCGCCGAGTCGCTCGAACGGGTCGGCATCAACGAGCCGACCGCAGTCACCAGCGATTGGATCCCGAAGGGCGCCGCGCACGTCGTGCGCCGCATCACGCCGACCGAGATCGAAGAAGCGATCTGCATTCCGCCCCAAGCAACGCTGGGCCGCGCCGAGGGCGCCCATGCTGAATCGGTGTTGTCCGAAGCCGACCTCGTTGCCGCGGTCGAGGCTGCCGGCTTCGAACGTGACCCCGATGTGCTCGACACCTGGTTCTCTTCGGGTCTTTGGCCGTTGTCCACTATGGGCTGGCCGTTCCCCGAGGACTTCCCCGAAACCGTCGGCCTGCTCGAGGCATTCAACCCAACCTCGGTCCTGATCACCGGCCGCGACATCATCACCCTCTGGGTCAGCCGCATGGTCATGTTCAATCGCTACTTCATGGACGGCCAGCTGCCGTTCGAAGACGTGATGATCAACTCGATGATCCAGGACGGCCACGGCCAGCGGATGTCGAAGAGCCTCGGCAACGGTGTCGATCCGCTCGACATCGTCGACAGCCACGGCGCCGATGCCATGCGCTACGGCATGACGCACATGAGCACCGACACCCAAGACGTGCGCATGCCCGTCGATCTGATCTGCCCGCACACCGGCCAGACGTTCTCACCCGAGATGATCACGAACTCGTCGGGCCTCCAGGTCATGGCCCCGATCCAGGACTGCCCGACCGATCCGTCGAAGAAGATGGTGTCGGCGTACGGCGTCGCCTCGGGTCAGGTCGAACCGACCGACGAGATGCCGCTCGCACGCAACACCTCGTCAAAGTTCGACCTGGGACGCAACTTCGCCAACAAGGTCTGGAACGCAACCCGCTTCGCGCTCAGCCGCCTTGACGGCAAGGACAACACCGGCCACGTCGTCGACTTGTCCTCGAGCGACAGCAACGCGACCTTCGCCGATCGCTGGATCCTTGCTCGTCTGCAAGAGACCGTTGCGGCCGCTGAGGCGGCCGTTGCCGGCTACCACTTCAACGAGCTCGCGACGACGCTCTACGACTTCATCTGGCGCGACGTCTGTGACCGCTACCTCGAAGCCATCAAGGCAACGATCGACGACAACGCCGACCAGCAGGTCGTGCTCGGCGCCGTTCTCGACTCGGTCCTACGCCTGCTCCATCCGGTCTGCCCTTTCGTCACCGAGACGTTGTGGGGTCCGGTTGGCGAAGTCCGCACCGGCGAGATCACCGGCATCTCACTGCCGACGTCGGAGCTCGCGGCACTCGCTCCATGGCCAACGGTCGACGGCTCGCTCGCCGATGCTGACGCGGTCGCTCGCTTCGAACGAGCCGATGCGCTGGTCGCCTCGGTCCGTAACGTTCGCTCTGAACAACAGGTCAAGCCGAAGCGCCAGATCACGATGCACGTGCCTGCCGCCGTCGCCGAACTGGTGACCCAAGCTGACGGCTACGTCGAATCGCTGGCTGGCATCGCAACCGTGACCCAGGACGAAGCACCCGCTGGTGCGAGTCCGCTCGTGTTCGAAGGCGCCCAGGTCATCCTGTCCGACATGGTCGACGCCGCTGACGCGGACGCCGAAGCAGCCCGACTCACGAAGAAGGTCGAAGAGCTGCGCAAGCAGATCGGCGGCCTCAATGGGCGACTCAACAACAAGGGCTACGTCGACAACGCACCCGAGAACCTCGTGCAAGAGACCCGTGATCAGCTAACTGCAGCCGAAGCCGACCTGGCTGCAACCGAAGCCGCCCTCGCCGCGCTGTAGCGCGCCGCCCGCTGACGCCCAGACGCGCATCGCCCCCGATCCGTGACAGAGACGGATCGGGGACGACGGTTTCACATGCCCGTGAGCAGCAGCGGCTAGGAGTCCGGGAACTCATCCAAGAGGTCGGCGAAGTCGCCAAACTCTGATTCGTCGAAGTCGTGATCGAGGTCCGGCAGGTCTGGGAACGCTGGGGGCTGTGGCGACGCTGGCAACTGCGGCGCCTCCGACGGCGCCAGCGACGCAGCGTCGTCAAAGAACTCCGACAGATCTGGCAACGCTGAAGGCGCCGGCGATCCAGCGTCATCAAACAACTCCGACAGATCCGGACGCTCCGACAAGTCAGGAGGCGTCGGCAACTCGGGTAG
>CAZEMU010000256.1:0-2230 GCA_964513315.1 uncultured Acidimicrobiaceae bacterium
GGCTTCCAGCTGCCCGACGGCTGGCACGAAAAGGCACTGCCCGACCTGGCGCTCTGACGGGCGACGACGCTCCCAGTACCACGCTGCTTGTCTGGCGGTGATCAACGACCACCGTGGCCGCGAACCCGGTCGTCTCGGGTGGGAGCAACCATTCTTCGTGGCGGGCTGGGACTGCTGGCCATCGGTGCCAGCGTCGATCAGCGCGATCGTTCGCGAACTAGGGTTTGCAGCTGAGCGGGCGCCTTTCAGGCCGATCGACGCGGTGAAAACCTCGCTCGGTTGATGCAGGATCCGTTGCGCTACCTTGCGACCGTGGACGTCACCTTTCCGGGCATCGATCCGGCAATCGGCAACCTCGATGTGGCGATGGCCATCGCGAACCGCTTCCATTGGAACCTCGCTGTTGAGCCGGCCGAAGGGGGTCAGCTCAATCTGTTCGGCGGTGAAGTGCGGATCGCTCGCTTCGCAGATGAGCACGAGCTCGCTGTGTTCGTGGCTGGGATGGGCGTTGCCCTCGGGGTCCTGCCCGACGAGATTGCGCAAATGATCGACGAGTGGGTCGGTGCATAGGTGGCTTCGGCTGAAGCGTGAGGTCGCGGCGCGATCCGGCCCGAATCGGGGCTCGGCCAGCTCCGCTGGCATCGAAACCAAAGAAAGTTTCACGAAAGTGATCTGAATCGGCCGAGATTGTCACACCCCTCTGTCAGGGTGAAGATATGGCAACCGTGGTCAGCGATAAGCACTGGGTCGAGGCGCTCGATCTGGTTGTTGGCGCGCTTGATGGGTTGCCGTTGGGCGAGGTGCAGGCTCGGTGTGGTCTGGCTCGCTCGAAGTTCGAGGCGGTCGAGGTGCGGCGTTTGGCGGCCGAGGTCGGCGCCGACGGTGATGATCGGCGGGCACGCAAGTTGGCCGGTCGTGGTGAGCGTTCAAAGGCATCGGCTCGTCGTGCGGCGGCTCGGGCTGCGGCGGTGTCGAAGAATCCAGCGCTGGCCGATGACCTGGAGTCGGGCCAGTTGTCCGACGAGAAGTTGGATTCGATTGCCGATGCGGCGTCGGGTGATGAGTCGGCTGCGACCGATGACAAATTCATCGATGAGATCAAGAAGCGTTCCGTGGATCAGGGCCGGAAGTTGGCCCGGAAACGCAAGACGCAGGCGAAGTCGGGCGAGGGTGAGCATGACAAGCAGCGGCGGTTGCGCAATGCCCGTCGGTGGAAGGACTCGTTGACGGGTCTGTCGGTGCTGGCGTTGTCGGGCGACGACGCCACGATCGAAGAACTGTGGAACGGGCTATCGGCCGAGGAGAAGCGGCTCAAGGAAGCCGACGGCGGTCGTGACCTGGCGGCGTCGAAACACCCGCGCACATTCGACCAGCGACTGTTCGACGCGGCGGCGAATCTGATCCGAGGCGCAGGCTCGGGTAGCGGGTTGGGCCGTGTCGGCGGGGGTGGCAAGCCGAGCATCGTTGTGGCCGTGCCGGTCGACGGATCAGGTGCATCCGTCGTCGGTGCTGACGGTGGCGGGCACCTGCCGGATTCGGCGGTGCGCGAGATGCTTGCGCGGGCAGAGGTGAGTGTCGAGTTGATCGACTCGATCACGGGGAAGCCGTTGTGGCACGGACGTTTGAAGCGTCATGCGACGTCGGCGCAGTGGGTCGCGATGATCGTCCGTGACGGAGGCTGTGCGCTGTGTGACGCGCACTGGGCTCGTTGTGAAGCGCACCACATGATGCCGTGGAACGCTCCCGCCAAAGGCGAGACGAACATCGACGAGATGGCGCTGCTCTGCGTCAGCTGCCACCACGATCTCCACGCCGAGGAGCTCACCCTCGAACGCCTCGACGACGGTACGTACAAGACGCGCCCGGCGACCTCCGACGAGATCGCCCCGAAACGATCCGAGCACGATCGCCAGCGGCCCAGACGCTCCGAATGTGCGGCTGCGCACGGCGAGCCGGCGACTACGCCGCCTCCGGATCATGAAAGGCGATGCGGACCCGACAATCCTTCGCTACGAGCCCGCCCGGGAAGCCGCCGAGTCGCATCCGGATCTGTGTCCGCTGGCGATGACGACCCAGCAGCATGACAACGGCGCCCTGCAACAACGGAGCGCTGCATGGCGCAGCGACATTCAGCCCCAACCGCAGGCGAGTTTGCCTCCCGTCACCCACCCGCGCGCGAGCTGCTGTCGGCGAACCCCGAGTCGCTATGGTTTTGCCATGACGGCAACCG
>CAZEMU010000257.1:0-2198 GCA_964513315.1 uncultured Acidimicrobiaceae bacterium
CATGTGCCGATGCTAGATCGGAGCGGCGCAGCCCGGTTGTCCTCGGACGGCGTCGAACTCAGCCGCAGATCGTGAACGGGTACCAGGCTGCTTCGTAGCCGCCCGCCTGTGCCCGGTCCCGCAGGGCGCGAACCGACGCGATCCCGTCGAGGAAGTCCAGGCGGTCCTGCTGGCCAGCCGATTCCGCTCGGATGCCGGTGACGTAGGCAGCGACCGCTTCTGCGAAATCCTCGGCCGGCTCGGTTGCCGCGTAGTCGCCGAAGAAGCCGTTGTCGTTTTCGCAGCGCTCGACCGCATCGGCGGTGTTGAAGACCTCAACGCCAGCCCAGAAGTCGGCGGCCCACCGCGTCATGATCGCGTCGCTGCGTCGGCAGCCATGACCGTCGACATAGTGCGGGCAGTCTGTGGTCGGCGGGCCGGCGATCTGGTCCCGGCCGTTGGCGATGACGTGGGCCAGTTCGTGGGCGACGATGACCGACGGGTCCTGCGAGGTCCGGCCCAGGTCGGCCAGGTTGTAGGCCATCAGGAAGTCGCCGTCGCTTCCCACGGGGCGAACGAACGCCGACCCGACACGTGAGCGGTCGGTCGCTGTTTCGTTGAAGTAGCCCGCGAACACGGCGACGCGAGCTGCAAGCTCGGGCGGGGCGATGTCGTGAACGACGGCCCAGACCTCGTCGATACGTGGGTCCGGCATGCCATGGCAGATGGCGCCGAGGGTTCCGTCGACCACTTGGTGTGCGGTGTCGTAATCAGCGTTGGCCCACTCGCTCACGCGATCACGCGGCAGGCAGAGGCCGTCGCTGCGGCGAAGCGACGGATCGCTGATGGAGCTTGCGACTTCTTCGGCTGTGGGATCGTCTGCTGCGTCGGTTCCAGGGCGCAGACGGCCGATGCCGTCGAGTGAGATGCGTCCGGGTGAGTCCTCGTCGCCGTCGCCGTTGCTGGCAGCGCTGTCCGCCTCGGCGTTCGGGTCGAAGAACTCGATACAGAAGCGGTCGGCGGGCAAGATCGCGCAGAACTCGGCGTCGGAGAGATCGTCGAGGAACTGGGCGCACGCAGGCGTGGTTGGTGTGGCTGCGCAGGTCGCCTCGTCGATGACCGTGCCGACCTCGATCTGCGATGGCGTCGCCGCTGGTTGTAGCTCTGTCGTCGTGGCGACGGCGTCGTCGGCGGTTCCTTCCCCCGCGGCACATCCTGCCGCGAGCAGGGCGATTGCCAGCACGAGTGGAACGAGCCGCTTCACGTCATCCGCAGCGATCGAAGTTGTGCGCCTGGGGTCCGTAGCCAAGGGCAATGGCTCGGTCTCGGTACTCGCGGAGACCGACTTGTTGGTCGATCCAGTCCAGGCGTTGCTGTTGGCCGTCGGTCTTGGCTTCGACTCGGAGCACGTAGGCGCTGAATGCTTCGGCGAAGTCTTCTTCGGGGGTCGAGGCTGCGTAGCTGCCGAAGAAGCCCGAGTCGAGGCTGCAGCGTTGCTCGCCTTCGGACTCAACGGTCGGATCGCCCGTCGCGTCTTGCCAGAACGTTTCGAACCACTCGTTCAAGATCGAGTCGGACCGGTAACAGCCCTCGCCGTTGTCGAAGGTCGTGCAGTCTTCGGCTTCGATGAAGCGATCGATCTCACCCGGCAGCGCAGTGAACACGTGGGTGAACTCGTGGGCCATCGTCAGCGTGGCTTCGTCGGGGTCAGCCTGAGTCTCGGCGATGTTGACCGCCATCAGATACTGGGTGCCGTCGTCGTCGAGGCGTTGCACGAAGGCGAGCGTCACGCTGTCGGTCTCGGCCGACGAGAAGCCGGCGAACACGGCGAGGTCGCGCAGCTGCCCCGGTGGGACAAGATCGGCGAGGACCTTCCATGCGCCTTCGACCGTGGCGTCGGGGGAACCGAAGCACGGCGCGCCGAGCTCGCCGTTGACGACCTGGTACGCAAGGTTGAACTCGACACCGGATTCGTCGGATTCGGCTTCTTCTTCGGGCAAGCACAGATCGTCGTCACGGGTGAGCGACGGGTCGATGCCGGCGGTCGCAATCGACCCCGGGCCGGTCACGACCTGTGGTTCCTCGGCATCTGCGGACTCGGCTGCATCCGGCGCTGGCTCGGCCTCGGCGACTTCTTCGCAGAACTCATCATCGGGAAGCACCCGGCAGTACTCGGCATCCGAGAGGCTGTCGAACCAGTCATCACACGACGCGTCGTC
>CAZEMU010000258.1:0-2137 GCA_964513315.1 uncultured Acidimicrobiaceae bacterium
TGGTTGCCGAGGGTCTCACCAAGTCGTACGGCGACATCCAAGCGTTGCGTGGCGCGTCGCTCCAGGTTGATGAGGGCCAGATCGTCTCGCTGCTCGGACGCAACGGCGCGGGCAAGACGACCATGTTGTCGATCATCGCTGGACTGCTTCGACCCGACAGCGGCTCGGTCCAGATCGGCGGCGTCGACGCACTGAACGACATCGAAGCCGCCGCCCGCCTGCTCGGCATCGCGCCCCAAGAAACCGGCGTGTACGGCGTCTTGACGGTGCGCCAGAACCTCGAGTTCTTCGGCGAGCTATCGGGGATGGACCGCTCGACACGCAGCGCTCGAGCGGTCGAGGTCGCCGACCGGCTCGGCCTCGGCCCGTTGCTGGACCGCAAAGGCGGCCAGCTCTCGGGCGGCGAGACGCGCCGTCTCCACACCGCCTGTGCACTCGTCCACGAACCCCGGCTGTTGATGCTCGATGAACCGACCGTCGGCGCCGATGTCACGACTCGCTTGCAGATCATCGACGCGGTCCGCGACCTGGCCGCGGACGGAGCCGCGGTCGTCTACACCACCCACTACCTGCCCGAAGTCGTATCGCTCGAAGCCGACCTCGTCATCATCGACAACGGCCAGGTCCTGGCAACAGGCACGCAACCAGAGCTGATCGAGCAGCACCGCATCAACGGCGTGCAGTTCGAAGCCGCAGGCGACCTCCCCGATTCGCTCACCTCCGAGCGTGGACTCGACGTCACTCGCCAAGGACCCGATCGGTGGCAAGTGCTCGGTGACATCGACATGGCCCAGCTCCTCGATCACTTCGGCGACGAGACCGGGCGACTCCGATCGGTGGAGTCGCTGCAACCGGATCTCGAAACCGTGTTCCTCGCAGTTACGGGCAATCGGATCGACGACGAGTCCCTTGATGAGGAACAACCCACGGTCGACCGCGAGGAAGGGGCGACGACGTGACTGCCGCACTCGCCATCACCAAGCTGCAACTTCGGATCATCCGCAACGATCCATGGTTCTTGCTCATCATGTTCTTGATGCCGCTCGTCGTGATGCCGCTCTTCGTGAAGACGCTCGGTTTGGGCCTCGTCGCCAGTGGCTTCGACAGCGCCAGCGGCGCCGAGGTCGTCGTGCCCGGACAGGTCGTGCTGTTCGGCTTCTTCGTCGGCGGGTCCGTCGGATTCGCGCTGTATCGAGAGCACGGTTGGAAGACGTGGGATCGGCTGCGGGCGTCGGCTGCGCCTTCACGATCGCTACTCGCTGGCTTCGCCGTGCCATGGACCGTGATCCACGTGGCATATCAGCTCACCCTGTTCTTGGCCGGCGGCTTGGCCCTCGGGCTTCGCTTCAACGGCGGCTCACCGATCGCGCTCGTGCTCGTCGCCATTGGCTATGGCGCCTGCATCGTCGCCCTCGTGCTGTTGGTGTCGGCATCGTTCCGCACCATCAACCAGGTGAACGCGTTTCAGAACGTCGGCGCCATGGCCCTCGGCGGTCTCGGCGGCGCGCTCGTGCCGTTGGAACAGTTGCCCGGATGGGCTCAGGCCATTGCGCCTGCAACCCCGCAATACTGGGCGATGCGTGGCTTCCGAGGAGTCTTCCTCGAGTCCGCATCAGTCGTCGACGTACTGCCATCGGTCGCGGTGCTGTTCGGATCCGCTGCAATCTTGTCGCTGCTCGCGGCGAGGCGATTCCGAGCCGACGAGACCAAAGAGTTCTTCGCCTAGAGGAGACCACGATGAAGGCCCCCGACAGCATCCACACGCTGGACACGATCAAGGAACTCGAAGCCCTCTACGAGGCAGCCGTTCCCGGAGCGGTCACCAAGGTGGCAACTGCGATGACGCCGCTCTATCGCCAAT
This sequence comes from uncultured Acidimicrobiaceae bacterium, assembly GCA_964513315.1. Lineage (GTDB taxonomy): Bacteria > Actinomycetota > Acidimicrobiia > Acidimicrobiales > UBA10347 > UBA10347. Next base: position 1,862 of record CAZEMU010000258.1, read on the forward strand.
GGATCGAGGCGGCTCGTTTCGTGGTGTTGTCGACGGTCGGGCCCGAGGGCACCGATGCGAGTCCTCGTGGCGACGATGGTCCCGTCGTGCGCATCGCCGATGATGGGACCCTCTGGCTGCCCGACTGGCGCGGCAACAATCGCATCGACTCGCTGCGCAACGTCGTGCGAGACGGGCGGGTGAGCCTCATGTTCATGGTCCCGGGCTGCAACAACGTCGTTCGGGTGAACGGGACCGCAGTCGTGTCGGCCGATCCAGCCGTCACGACCCAGTTCG
>CAZEMU010000259.1:0-2135 GCA_964513315.1 uncultured Acidimicrobiaceae bacterium
AGGTCGGCCAGGCGATGATCGACCATCCCGACATCGTCAAGATCGGTTTCACCGGATCCGATGCGACCGGCCAGAAGATCTACGAGTCGGCGGCCAAGCAGCTCAAGAAGGTCACGCTCGAACTCGGTGGCAAGTCGCCAAACATCATCTTCGACGACGCCGAGTTCGAGGCGTCAGTGATGGGTGTGATCTCGGGCATCTTCGCAGCGACAGGCCAAACCTGCATCGCCGGGTCGCGAGCGCTGGTGCACTCGTCGATCCACGACCAGTTCGTCGAACGGCTCGTCCAGGTCGCCGGCGAAGCGACCATCGGCGACCCCATGTCGATGGACACCCACGTTGGACCAGTCACGACCGAACCGCAGTTCCAAAAGGTCATGGAGTACATCCGCATCGCCCAAGAGGGCGGCGCGACCTGTGCGCTGGGCGGCGGCGTGTACGACGGACCCGGCGCGTCGGGTACTCGGTTCGTGCAACCGACGATCTTCACCAACGTCACCAATGACATGCGCATCGCCCAAGAAGAAGTCTTCGGTCCGGTGCTGTCGATCATTCCGTTCGACACCGAAGAAGAAGCAGTCCAGATCGCCAACGACGTCAACTTCGGTCTGGCCGCCGGCGTGTGGACCCAGAACATTGGGCGAGCGGTGCGGATGGCAGATGCCCTCAATGCTGGCACCGTCTGGGTCAACACCTATCGGGCCGTCGCGTTCAACTCGCCGTTCGGTGGGTGGAAGCGCAGCGGCCTCGGCCGCGAGTCCGGCATCGAGGGGATCATGGAGTACCTCCAGACCAAGTCGGTCTGGATCGCCCAAGAGTCCTCCGTCGCCAACCCGTTCATCCTGCGATGAAGATCGCGGTCGTCGGTACGGGCGCGATGGGGTCGATCTATGCGGGCCTGCTCGCCGACGCCGGGCACGAGGTCTGGGCGATCGATCGCTGGGTCGAGCATGTCGATGCGATCCAGACCGGTGGCCTGCGGGTCGAGGGCGCAAGCGGTGACCGTACTGTTGCGATGCCAGCGGCGACCGACGTCGCCGAGGCGGGGGAGTGCGACCTTTACATCGTCGCGACCAAGGCCGACGGCGTTGGCTCCGCTGCGCAAGCGATCGCGCCTCTGCTGGGCGAGACCTCGTTCGTGTTGACGATCCAGAACGGACTCGGCGCGTTCGAACGCATCGCCGAGCACCTTCCCGAGGGCCGCATCGTGCTCGGCGTGGCCCAGGGATTCGGCGCCGCCATGGTCGGGCCGGGCCATGTGCATCATCCCGGCATGAAGCTCATTCGCATCGGCGAGCCCGCGGGTGGTGCCAGTGACCGGGTCGACGCGCTCGTCCAGCTGTGGTCAGGTGCCGGTTTCGAGGTCGCTGGGTTCGATGACATCCAGCAGCTGATCTGGGAGAAGTTCGTCTGCAACGTCGGTCTGAGCGGCCCGTGCACCGTGACGGGTTTGACCGTGGGCGAGATGATGGACACGCCCGAGTACTGGGCGATCTCGCAAGGGTGCGCTGCCGAAGCCTTCGAGGTCGGCACGGCCGCTGGTGTGCACTTCAGCTTCGGCGACCCGCTCAGCTACCTGTGGGAGTTCGCCGGAGGGCTTCGTCCGGCCAAGCCTTCGATGCTGCAAGACCACGAAGCCCACCGACGCTCCGAGATCGACGCCATTAACGGCCAGGTCAGCGAACGCGGCCGTGCGCTCGGCATCGCGACGCCGAACAACGACCTCGTCTCGGCCATCGTGCGGGCCCGCGAAACCAAGTTCTAAAGAAATCGTGGAACCGACCTCATGACCCGGGCGTTTAGGGGCGTGAGCAAGACAATGGACATAGGTGTGGCGGCGCCTCAGCACCCAGAACTCGCCGCTGCGCTGGCTGCCTTGTCCGAAGACCACCGGGTTGTTGTGGTCTTCCGCTTCCATCTCGACTGGTCCACAGCCGAGACCGCCGACGCGCTCGACATTGCGGAGGGAACCGTGAAGAGCCGTCTTTGGACGGTGAGCGGGGACGTGCGCAGCATCCCGCTCCCCGAGTAGTGCTCAGGCGTTGGGCAGGGCGGCGGACCGCAGGTTCGCTGCGGTCGCCGTAACGCTGCGGGCGTAGGACCGCGAGTCGTTGTAGCCGAGCAAGAAACTCGAC
>CAZEMU010000260.1:0-2078 GCA_964513315.1 uncultured Acidimicrobiaceae bacterium
CGAACTCGAGCGCCAGCACCGGGCCGTCGTGCTCTTCGTCTTCCATGGCGTCGTCGGCCATGGCGTCGTCTTCCATGGCGTCGTCTTCGTCGGCCATGGCGTCGTCGGCCATGGCGTCGTCGGCCATGGCGTCGTCGGCCATGGCGTCTTCTTCGTCGGCCATGGCGTCGTCTTCCATGGCGTCGTCGGCGGGGGCGGCGGCAACGGGTTCAGCGGCCGTCGTGGCCTCGATCGCGTCGTCGCCCGAGCTTGAGCATGCGGCTGCGAGCAAGACAATGCCGAGCAGCACAGCAACCGCTCGGCGCAGAGGGGTTGTGGTCAAAGTGGGGGATTGCATGCCCAACAAACCCGGCCCGACCTGCCGGTCATCCCGATCGACGAGTTGTTTCGCGGCCCGTAAGGAGTGGCCGCGGAGCGTCGTTAGCGAGCGCCCTTACGGGTGATCACGGCGAGCGCGGTCCGACCGATGAGGAGTCCATCAGAGATGACCGACGCCGATTCGGTGTAGCGAAGGTCGAGCTCGAGCATCTCTTCCATCGAAAGGTCACCGCGGCCGCTGGCCTGCCACAGTCCAGCGATGCCAGGGGTCATCTGCAGGCGACGTCGTGTGCGAGGCGTGAACATGCTGGTTTCCCACAGCAGCGAGGGGCGAGGCCCGACCAATGTCATCTCGCCGCGGAGCACGTTGAAGAACTGGGGCACTTCGTCGAGCGACCAAGCCCGCAAGGATCGCCCGACCCGCGTGATGCGTGGGTCGTCGTCGATCTTTGCGTCTGCCGTGCCATTGCGCAGGCTGTTCTCGACCGAGGTCCGGTGCACGTCTGCGCACACCGAGTTGTCCATCGTGCGGAACTTCAGCATTTCGAAGGGTCGCCCACCTCGACCGAGACGGAGCTGGCGGAACAGGACAGGACCGGGACTGGAACGGCGGACCAGGGCGGCGATCAGTAGCGCAAACGGGCCAAAGAGGAGCAGAACGCCACCAGCGACCAGAATATCGACCGCTCGACGAGCCTTGGAAATGCCATGGTGCGGCTCAAGGCGAACGCCCGTCGGCACCATCGCGTTGCGACGCAGGTCGACCGCGTGGAGCTGTGGTCGGCTGTTGCGGCGGTTGGTCTCGAGCTGTTCTGCGTCGGCGCCGAGCTTGCGGATCTCACGACCCGACAAGGTGCCGATGAATGGCTGTGGGGTGTCGAGCGAGATGAGGCGAAGCGAACGGGCACACATCGCGATTGCTCGCCACGCCATCGCTCGGCCGAGTTCGGTGTCGGCGCGCACGTCGTTGCGCATCTCTGCACGCAGTCGAGCACCGTTGCGTTCGAAGTACAGCCTGGCTTGACCGATCGTGTCGTCTTCGAGCCGGACCTGCAGGTCGATACCTCGATCAACGCCGTTTCCGGGAGCGACTGGCTCCCAATCGCTTGACTGCAGCAGAGGGCCGCCGATCTCGCCGATCTGGATGCGCACGATTGGCTCGGACGGGTCCGCTTCACGTACGCGTATCAGATCGTGCAGCGCTGCGGACCTGCTGACCTTACGGATGCGCTTGCGGGTGGGCTGTTCGCCGGCTGCAGGCTGTTCGTTGACGTGAGGAAGCGTCGAAGTCATGCTGCGCCGACCTGGGGTGAGATCGTGTTGACGCGTTGCTGTTGCGCCATTGCCGTCGTCACATGACGTCGGCAACGGAACATTTCGGTGTCCACTCTGCTGCTCTCCGGTGGATATGTGGTTCGTCTCGATGCGTCCTACAACGGCCGAACTACTTGGTTGTTTAGGGTTCGTACCCCATTGGGCACGTTTACCTAGATTCGATGATGTACCAGGGTACGAGAAGACCTGTGGCGCGAGTTTTGTTGCGATGGCCGAGGGCACGACCGAAAACAGCCACGAGGCCGCCCCCAGGGGCGGCCTCGTGCCGAGAATCAGCAAACATCGTCCGGCTTGATGAGCCGGACGTGTCAACTACGCCAGGGCTGCGCCCACGGTGTTCGTGATGAGTGCAGCGACCGTGTACGGGTCGGCGTTGGCCATCGGGCGACGATCCTCGAGGTAGCCCTTCTGGTCGACAGCGCACT
>CAZEMU010000261.1:0-2023 GCA_964513315.1 uncultured Acidimicrobiaceae bacterium
GCGAGCTGCTGTCGGCGAACCCCGAGTCGCTATGGTTTTGCCATGACGGCAACCGCCCCGAAGCCGACGCACGACGAGCTCGTTGCGACGATGACCGGTGGCTTGGTTCGCGAGGTCACTGCATTCGCTGGCTCAGATCGGCTTCGCCCCGACGGACGCCCGAAGCCCGAGCTGCGGGCTGAACTGCGCAAGATCGCCGATGGGCGCAATGCACTCGCCGTCGTATTCGCTCTCATCGCGCCGGTCGCTGTGCTCGTCGCCGTTACCCAGATCGACGCATGGTGGGCGTGGGTGCTCGCCTTCCCGATCATGTCGAGCCTGCAGCTTCGCATGTACATCCTCCATCACGAGGCTGCGCATCGACTGCTGTTCTCGAACCGCAGAGCGAACGACCTGATCGGCATCAACACGCTTGGTTGGATCCCGTGGGGGACCGGCAAGCACACGTATCGCCGCATCCACCAGGCCCATCACCGCGACGAGTTTGGGCCGAACGAGCCTGACTTCTTGCTGTACAGCTTCTACCCGATCGTGCGTGACTCGTTCCGTCGCAAGCTGCGCCGTGACGCCACCGGCGTGTCGGCATGGCGCCAGGTTCGGCCTCGTCTCAAGGGCTTGATGACGAAGGGTCGCCGTCGTACACCGCTTCGCTTCTTTGGCATGCAAGCTGTGATTCTCGGCGTCTTCTTGGCGTTCGGTCAGCCGCTGCTGTGGTTCGTGCTGTGGATGCTGCCGTTCTTCACCTGGTACCAGGTCGTCAACCGGCTCCGTTCGCTTGGTGAACACGCCGGCATGACTCGCTCCGAGGACCGCCGCGAGACGACGCACATCGTCGAGCCGACGATCCTGTCTCGTCTGTTCATGGCGCCGCTGTTCGTCGGCTACCACCTGCCGCATCACGTCGACAGCGGCATTCCGATGCGCAACCTGCCCAAGCTGCAGCAGATCCTCATCGAGGATGGCTACGTGCCCGACCACATCATGTGGCCGAGCTACACCGCCCTCTGGCGAGCCTGCGCCGCCGGCACCGCCAACCCCAAAGCCGCCTGAACCGACTGCGCCAGCTGACCGAACGGTGCCTGACACCCGTCCGTTCCTCCGGCGAACGGTGCCTGACACCCGTTCGTGGCGGGGGCGCGAGGCTGGCTGAACTGGGTCGCAACCGTCGTCCGCTTCTACGATCGCGCCGGAACAGCAGCGCCAACATCGGGGGAGTGCATCATGAAGCTCGGGTACAACACGGGTTACTGGAGTTCAGGTCCGCCCTCGGGCGCGCTCGACGCGGTCAAGGAATGCGACCGGCTCGGCTTCGAACACGTCTGGACCGCTGAGGCGTACGGGAGCGACGCCCTCACCCCGCTCGCCTGGTGGGGAAGCCAAACCGAGAACGTCAAGCTCGGCACCGCCATCATGCAGATGTCGGCCCGCACGCCAGCGGCGACGGCGATGGCATCGCTCACCCTCGATCACCTGAGCGGCGGACGGTTCATCTGCGGACTGGGCGCTTCTGGCCCACAGGTCGTCGAAGGCTGGTACGGCCAGTCGTACTCCCGCCCGCTCGAACGCACCCGCGAGTACGTCAACATCATGCGCCAGATCTTCGCTCGTGACGACACGGTCGCCTTCGAGGGTCGTCACTACCAGCTGCCGTTCCCGCACGGCACCGGCCTGGGCAAGCCGCTCAAGTCGACGGTCCACCCGCTGCGCAAGGACCTGCCGATCTACCTCGCCGCCGAAGGCCCCAAGAACGTCGCACTTTCCGCCGAGATCTGCGACGGCTGGCTACCGCTGTTCTTCGCCCCCAAAGACAACCAGTTCTACGCCGACGCACTCGCGTCGGGCATGGCTGCCGGCGGACGCGACTCGCTCGACGGCTTCGAGGTCGCCGCCACGGTGAGCATCATCCCCGGCGACGATGTCGACGCCTGCGCCGATCGCATGCGCCCAATGCTGGCGCTCTACATCGGCGGCATGGGCGCCAAGGGGCAGAACTTCCACTACGACGTCTTCGAACGAATGGGCT
>CAZEMU010000262.1:0-1952 GCA_964513315.1 uncultured Acidimicrobiaceae bacterium
GCGCTGCTCGCCGCGTCATGTGCCGTCGATGTCTCCGACATCACCCGAGTGCCCGACGCCGCCGTTTCCGAGACCAGCCGGGCCGACGCGTTGGCTGCGCTCGATGAGACCGCATGCCCGAGCGGCCTGACCGCCGACGGCGCTTCGCTGTTCGCCGACCGGGTCGCAGCTACCGGCACGGCGGTGCCGACCTACGAGCTCGACGCCACCATCGATCCCGAAGCCGGCACGGTCGACGGAACGCTGATCGCCACCATCCCGACCGACGACGACCAAATGCGCTTCCGGGTCTTTGCGGGCATGGATGCCTTCAACAGTGGTCTCGCAATCAGCAACGTGACGGTTGACGGCGAGCCGACCGGCTACGACCTCGACCGATCGCTCCTGACCGTCGCCAACCCCGCTGGCGCTGGTGCAACTGCGACGGTGTCGATCGACTTCGACTTCACCATCGACCAGATGGCCGCCAATGAAAATCTGCTCGGCGCGCTCACCGGCGACACGTTGCAGCCTGACCAGGTCGGCCTGCTCGGCCGGACCGAGAGCGGCATGCAGCTCGGCCACTGGTTCCCGGTATTCATGCCCAACGGCACCCGCACTGATCCCGACCCGTCCGGCTTCGGCGATATCGGCGCGTTCGCCGCCGCGGCGATCTGCGCAGACGTCACGGTCCCCGACGGCTACACGGTCATCACGAGCGGCGCCCGGTTCAACGAAGGCGCTTCGGTTACCGAAAGCGCAACGGGCATCCGAGATTTCGCCATGTTGATCAGCAACGACATCGAGCTGCTCAAGGGCACCGTCGAAGGCGTCGAAGTCCGTGTGTGGGGCCCGAGCGGCGACCGAGAATCACTACAGACTGTCCTCGACTACTCCCTGGAGTCCCAGCAGGCGCTGCACGACGCGTTCGGCCCCTACCCCTGGACCGAGATCGATGTCGTATCGGCCCCGCTCGGTGGCGGCGTCGGCGGCATGGAGTGGCCCGGCATGGTCTGGATCGAACGCTCGCTGTTCGCCGGAGGGATTCCCGGCATGGGTCAGCTCGACGGCCTCGGCGATCTGTTCGGAGCGACGGGCCTCGGCGAGAACGATCTGTTCGAGGATCTGCTCGGCAGCCTTGGAGGCGACGCGCTCGACAGCACGCTGGAGTGGACGGTCGCCCACGAACTCGGCCACGAGTGGTTCCACGCACTAGTCGGCAACGACTCGATCGCCAGCCCCGCCGTGGACGAGCCGCTCGCCCAGTTCGCTGCCTGCGTCGCGATGCAGCGCATCCACCCGGACAATTGGCGGGACATCTGCGACACGCAAACGACCGACCAGTTCGCCCAAGCCCGAGCACTCGGAGTCGACGACGCACCCGCCGACCAGGCATCTGACGAGTTCGACTCGGCCCTGCAGTACGGCGCCGTCGTCTACGGCAAAGCCCCCGGCTTCTATTTCGAAGCCGCCGAGGTCATGGGATGGGACCCGCTGGTCGATGCACTCGCCAGCTTCGTCGAGGCGAATGCGTTCAGCCTTGTCGGCACCGACGTGTTGCGGAACCACCTCGTCGAAGCCGCCGGCGACGACGGCGCCACGATCGACGCGCTGTGGGAACGCTGGTTCAGCGAAGCCAAGGGCGACGAGGACATCGAGCCAGCTGACCTGTTCGGAGGCGTTGATCTCGGCGGCGATCTCTTTGGCGAGAACGGGCCGTCATTCGAAGATCTGTTCGGCACCGGCGATCCACTGGACCCCGGCATCTTCGGCGAAGACGGCGAACTCGACCTCGACGACTTCCTGAACGAATTCCTCGGGCCAGACTCACCGCTTGGCCAGGGCATGCTCGACGAGAACGGCGAGCCGAACCTCGACAAGTTCTTCGGCGAAGATTCGCCCTTCGGCGATGGCAGCATCTTCGAGTACCTCGATGACGGCGAGTTGTCCGAGGATGAACTGAATCAATTGCT
>CAZEMU010000263.1:0-1935 GCA_964513315.1 uncultured Acidimicrobiaceae bacterium
CGGCTCGCTCGCGATCTGCGAGCGGGCGCGGCAGGGACACCGCCGCAGCGGCTTGTTGGAGATCTGTCGGTTCGGTGCCATGGCCTGTCAGAACAGCCGAGTGGCCGCGTCGCTGGATCCGTCTGTCGAGGACCGAGCCGTGCTGGAGCGTGCTCGCTGGATCGGAGTGTCGGCTGGTGACCCGTAGGCGGGGCCAGCTTGCCCAGGTGCCGCTCGTGCCCCCGCTGTCGGTCGGTGCGTCGGCTCAGGAGCAGAGCGTCGTGTTGCCGTACGCCGAGGCCCTGACGTCGGACCAAAGTCGCGTGATGTTCTGCGGTTGCCGGTGCGGTGATCACCGGACCGTCCGTGCGAGCGTCGACGGGCGCCGGTTGGTGCGATTTCGTGATCCTGTGCTGGTCGGGTTGTCCACACGCCGTCGACGTTGATGATCGTCAACCGGTCGTCATGGATTCGGTGATGACACGCGCTGCACAGGAGCGCGAGGTCGTCGATGTTGGTCTCACCCTTGGCCGGGGCGTTCCAGGGCATGACGTGATGCGCTTCGCAATGCACCCAGCGGGCGTCACAAAGAACACAGCCTCCGTCACGGACAATGAGCGCGAGCACCTGGCCGTCAGAAGCACGCCGTCGCTTCCTCCCGAGCCACAGGGGCGCCCCAGTCAGATGGTCGGTGATGAGCACCGACAGGTTCGCCCGCTCGAGGATTGACCGAACGTACGCATCCGACACCGGGCCGCCGCCCGCAACACGCGCCTCGCCCGATTCTGCCGACACGCCAATCACGATCGAAGGAGCGCCGCTGCTCGAACCGGTGCCTCGAAGCAACTCGATTGCTGCATCGAAGAGCCGCTGATCGAACGTACGAGGGTGTTGCGAGGCGGGGAGGTCCCGGCCGCCGTCGCGCTGCTTCAGTTGCTTCTCGCGGGCGAGGATCGCCGTCCAGATCTCGTCGATCGTGGCGTCGTCGCCGCTGAGTTGCATGATCGACAAGCCTGACTCGAAGTCTTTCCACCGGCTGGCTCGGCGCAGTCTCCGTTGCTTGTCTTCTTCGGACTCGGTCGGGCGGGATTGGTGTTTGCGCTTGGCTGCCAACTTGCGGGCTTGGTCGGCGTTGCGTTTCTTAATCTCGTCGATGAAGTCGTCGTCGGTGGCCGCTGACTCATCGCTGGCTGCTGCGTCGGCGATCGCGTCGAACTGCTCGGACGACAGATCACCAGAAGCAAGGTCGTCGGCGAGCTTCTCGTTTTTGGATACAGCCGCTGCCCGGCGCGCTGCGGCACGGGCAGCGCGCTTGGATCGCCGCCCGTTCGCTCGGGCCTGCTTGCGGGCTCGCCGATCGTCGCCGTCGGCGCCGACCTCGCTGGCCAACCGTCGAGCCTCGATCGAGTCGAGCTTGCCCCGCACGAGGTCACATGCAGACTGCAGCTCGCCGAGCGCCATAGCGTCGAGGAGCGCGGCGTGCTGGTCGAAGCCAGCAACCCACTCCTGAACATTTGCGCTCGGCATTTCGGCCATAGGTCAACTCTGGCAGAGGGGTGTGACAATCTCGCCCGGCCTTTGACCGCGGTCCCCAGATTTCTTTGGGGGCTTCCCTTGATGCCCGTCGGCACGAAGATCTCGATGATGGATCTATGGAAACGATCACCGCCGAAACCGCTCCCGAAACCACTTCCAAAGACGCAGCGGCCGAGCCCGCCGAACCGACCGTCGACGATCTCGACATCACCATCGACCTTCGCGAATTCGGACGGCTGGGCGTCTCACACCGCCGACTCTCACGCCCTTCGCCCTGGCGGTGGACCGTCGGCGGTCTCATGCTCGGCGCAGGATGTTTCGTCATCGGCACACTCACCATGCTCGACGAACTCGTCGCAGGGGCGCCGGGCGCCGACATGGCCATGGGCGCCTGGGCGTGGGCGAGCACCTACATCGCAG
>CAZEMU010000264.1:0-1932 GCA_964513315.1 uncultured Acidimicrobiaceae bacterium
GGCCTGTATGCGCTGTGCCCGTACATCGTGGGCGAGTGGCCCGACGAGCGGTTCCCCTCGTCGATCGAGAACAACGGGATCTTCCTGGACCTGACCGGGAACACCGGCACCGTGGCCTATGGCATGGAGCACTTCGAGGCGAAGAACCCACTGGCCTGGCCGATGTTTGCGCAGCCGAGCGATGTCCAGGGTCTACCGATGACGGTGATTTCGGTGAACGAATGCGATCCGCTTCGAGACGAGGGCATCGAGTTCTATCGGATGCTCAACGACGCCGACGTGCCTGCCCGCTGTCGCCAAGTGATGGGCACGATCCATGGCAGCGAGATCTTCTCGGTCAGCTGTCCCGACGTCGCCAAAGAGACCGCCGCCAGCATCGCCCACCTCGCCAAACACGGCTAGCCGCTCGGAGCTCTCAAGCGGTCTGCACTCGGCCGCGGATGACGCGGCCGGGGCGTTCGCCGGTGACCTGTTGGGCCTCGACGACCCGTTGGCCGTTGACCCACACACCGACAACGCCAGCAGGTGCGACGTTCGGTTCGGTCCACGTGCCGGTGTCGACGATCGTCGCCGGGTCGAACAGCACCACGTCGGCGTAGGCACCCGCTCGAATTTCGCCTCGATCCACGAAACCGAACCGTGCCGCGGGCACGGCCGTCATGCGGCGCACCATGTCGGCCAAACCGACGATGCCGGCCTCTCGCACATAACGCCCGAGAATGCGCGGGTAGGTGTGGCCGAGCCGAGGATGCGGCTTGCGGCCAGCCGGGATGCCGTCACTGCCAACCATCACGGCCGGATGTGCGAGCACCGTGCGGACGTCGTCCTCGCTCATGTTGTCGAGCACAACGATGCAGTTGCGGCCCTCAGCCCCGACGATCACATCGGCCATCTCACGGGGATCGGTGTCGTGATCGGCGCCGATCTCCTCAAGCGTCTTGCCCTCCCACTCGGGGTGGCCTGGCGCCGAAGCGACCAGCACCTGATCCGCCGTCATCATCGCGAACGATGACCCACCGTCGAGTGCGCCGCCACGCACGATCTGTTCGAGCAACGTGCTGCCCCGGGTGTACGGGTACTGGTCGGCCATCACGTCGACGCCGCGGCCACGAGCCGCATCGATGCGTTCGAGGGCCGGAACGACGTCGCCCCAGACCTGGGTGCCGGCGGCCTTGAGATGCGAAATCTGCAACGCCATGTCGTGGGCCTCGGCCAAGGCGATGCTCTCGTCGATCGAGGCGAGCAAGCCGTCACTCTCGTTGCGCATGTGCGTCGTGTAGATCGCACCATGGTCCGCGGCGACCTGCGCGAACGCGGAAAGCTCGGACTCGGGGGCGTAGCGGCCGGGCTCATAGGCCAGTCCCGTCGACCAGCCCACCGCGCCATCGTCGAACGCCTCGCGCAACACATCGAGCATCTCGCCCAGCTCGGTTTCGCTCGCCTCGGCCTCGTTGTAGAGGCCCATCACCGCGCTGCGGATCGTGCCATGTCCGACGAGGGCGGCGACGTTGACCGACGGCTGCGCCTCTTCGACCGCGGCGAGATACTCGCCCATCGATCGGTGCGTCGCTGGCCCGAGTGCATTGTCTTCGGCCGGGGGAGCAGGCGAGATGCCACAGTTGCCGACGACGACCGAGGTGACGCCCTGCAAGGTCTTGCAGCCATGCTCGGGGCGACGGACGACGGCGATGTCGTCATGGGTGTGCACGTCGACGAAGCCCGGTGCGAGCACCAAGCCAGTGCCATCAATCGTGTGCTCTGTATCGGCCGGGGCAGCGTCGGTGCCAACCGCCATGATGCGGTCGCCCGCGATCGTGATCCATCCGACGAAGGGATCATCGCCGGAACCGTCGACGATTGTCGCGTTCTCGATCAGGATCATTCGAAAGCCTCGAGTCGTTCGTGGAGCGCTTTCACACTCTTCCAGTTGCG
>CAZEMU010000265.1:0-1907 GCA_964513315.1 uncultured Acidimicrobiaceae bacterium
AGGCGGATTTGTTCGACGCGGTGGTTGCCGCCTTTGCGCAAGATCAGGTCCGCTCGTTCGCGCGTCGGCTCGATGTTCTCAACGAGGTTGGGGCCGTTGATGTTGTCCCAAATGTGGCCGGCGGTTTCGACGGCCTCGTCGTCGCTCAATCCGGCGTAGCGGGAGAAGTACGAGCGAGGATCGGCGAAGGCCGACTCACGCAGTGTCAAGAAGCGCTCGATGTACCACTTGCGCACCGTCTCAGCGTCGGCGTCGATGTAGATCGAGAAGTCGAAGAAGTCGCTCACGAAGGTGCGCGGCCCGTCCGGGTTCGCGCCGGTCTGGAGCACATTGAGGCCTTCGACGATCACGACGTCGGGCGTCTCGATGACCTGGCGCTTGTCGCCAAGGACGTCGTAGACAAGGTGCGAGTAGAGCGGCACCTCGACGCGTGGCTCGCCCGACTTGAGTTGGGCAACGCAGTCGAGCAGCGCCTTGGTGTTGTACGACTCGGGGAAGCCCTTGCGAGCCATGAGGCTGCGTTCGGTGAGCGTCGCGTTCGGAAACAGGAAGCCGTCGGTGGTGATCAAGTCGACGCGAGGCGAGTTGGGCCAGCGGCTGAGCAGCGTCTGGAGGACACGGGCGCTGGTGCTCTTTCCGACGGCGACACTGCCGGCAAGGCCGATGATGTAGGGCACCTTGTCGGGGGGCGTGCCGAGGAAGATGTCGGTCGTCCGCGACAGGTCTTGGGTGGCGCCGACGTACAAGCTGAGCAGGCGGGACAGCGGCAGGTAGGTGTTCTCGACTTCTTCGATTGAGAGACGTTCGTTGACACCGCGGAGTCGCTCGATGTCGGTCTCGTCGAGCGTCATCGGCGTGGCCGCACGCAACGCCGCCCACTGGTCGCGATCAAACGTGATGTACGGGTCTATCGATGCGTTCATCCGAAGGGCAGCGTATTCACTCGGTGGCGCCCGCTGTCATTCGCCGAGCTGGTCGATCGCGGTCGCCGGTCCGATCCGCCGGTACCACTCGAGGCCATAGACCGCCGCGAAGTTCGCTTCCCCTAACTCGAACAGCGGCGCGTCGTCGGGAAGCTGGCTGGCGTGGGCCGCGAGCGCGGCGCGTTTGCGCTCGATGACCCGCGCAATGTCGATCGTCAGGTCAATGTCGAGCGTGGCCAAGCCGAGGTCGGTCGAGGCCAGCCCTCGATCGACCGGCCGACCTCCGCCTGCATCGACGACGACGTGCGTCTCGACGAAGTGCAGGTACTCACGGTCGACGGTTGCCTCATAGATCGTCGGCCGGGTGCCGTACTCGTGCTGGTGAAGCTGGGCTGCGAGGTGCGCGGCTTCGTAGGCCGCCACGTGATCGGGATGTCCGTAGATGCCGTGGTCGTCGTAGGTCACGATCGCATCGAGCGGACCGCCGCAGAGCGCGATCGAGGCTCCGAGTATTCGCCGGGCCGCCTGGTCCCGGTCCTGGTGGACAAAGCCAGACGGGTTCTCGGCATGCATCCCCGAGTCCTCGTACGGCAAGAAGTCGATGCGTCGCTGATCGATCCCGAGATGACGACACGACTCACGCGTCTCTTGCTCCCGGTGTGGGGCGAGCGCATTGCCCGTCGTGAGTGCTGCGCCGAGCTCGCCGCCGGTGCACATCACCAGCCCAACCGTCGCGCGAGCATCGGCCAAGCGGGCCATCGTTCCGCCGGTGAAGATCGCCTCGTCGTCAGGGTGCGCATGCACGAAGGCGATCCGCAGTGCTTGCTCCGGCTGGGGCGTCACCTACCGAATCTACCGTTGGGGTGAATGGCCTAGCTGCGTCTCAAGATCTCGTCAGCTGGGCCGATGGAGCCACGTGTTCTGGAACGATCTGCACAACATCGCCTGGGTATCCGCACTCTTCTGTCTCGGCCTCGTCGGGAT
>CAZEMU010000266.1:0-1891 GCA_964513315.1 uncultured Acidimicrobiaceae bacterium
GACGACGCCGAGACGTACCGGCCACACATGGTGCACTGACCGTACCCGACCGCCGCCCCGCAAACCGTCGCGCCGGCCACAACCGGGTGCGCTACAGCTGTTGGGCGATCGGAAGCTGGGGGTCGAGCGAGGGCGGTTCGGGTACGCCGATGCTGCCGAGCCCCGTCCACAGACGAGGTAGGGCCAGCACGAGGCCAGAGATCAGCATCGTTGGCAGGGCCCACCCCGGGATCGGTTCGAAGTCGACCAGGCCGGTCAAGACGACGATCGTCGACACGGTCGCTGCAGCAGCAACAGTCGTTCCCACCAGGACTTCGGGCACTGTCGTGCGCTCCATGTCATTGGCAAGCAAGGCAGGCACGAACAGCACGGCGATCGGCAGCCCGTCGAGGCTCAACACGCCAGGCAACCAATGTCCGGCCGCTTCAAGCGTGGCCCAGCTCAGCACCGAGCCGGTCATCAAGACGATGGCGAACTTCCGGCGCCCGAACACGATCATGTACGGCTTGAGCACGAACTGCACGAACGCATAGGTGATGAGTGCGACGATCGCCACAAAGACGACGGCGACGGGTTCGCCCGCCATAAGTCCGATGTACATCGCGCCGATGAAGCCTCCGCAGCGCAGCTGATGGCCGGCTTGGAGCAAGGTCGCGACACCCACGCTGACGAGCGCAGCGATGGCAAGCCAGAAGTCGTCGAGGCCACGCAGCACCGTGTCGACCGGAAGCAGGGGTTCGATCGCGGCGGGGCGCAGCGCAACGAGGATCAGTGCGGGGGTCGCCGCGATCATGCCGGTGATCGCCACGGTCGTCGCCGTGCGCGACGGTCCTTGCCGGTTCATGTCGTAGGCGATGAGCGCCGGGATGACGTAGCCGATGGTGTCGAGATGCGGCACCTGGGTGGGCAGCATCGCGCCGAAGACGGGGCCGAACAGCATCGAGAGCGCGACCGAAACCGCGATGTTCAAGACGAACAACGTGCGCCCATAGACCGCAGCGAAGCGCGGCAGAAGCCGAGCGACGAGGAACCAGGTCAGCGTTGCGTTCAAACCAGTGGTGAGCAGCGCGACCGGGCTCAGCAGCGACGCGCCGATGTAGCCAGGTACGACCAAGCTGCCGGTCGTGCGGTGTGTGCGTTCGTAGACCAAGGCGCTCACGGCGATGCCGACAACGAACGTCAGGCGCACCAGTTCCTCGTCGAACAGTAAGACGTCGGTCATGCGACGCTCACTGCGTGCTCACGATTGGCTCACCGCGTCGGCCAGCAGGAGTTCGGTGGTTTCGGCGTGTTCGAAGAACTCCATCATCTGTTCGGCCTGATGGGTGTGGATGTTCACCAGGCCGGCAAGCAGGATGTGCTCGACGCCGAGTCCAAGCAACATTTCGTCGACGATCTCATCCCAGGTCGGGTTTCGGTCGTCGCCGAGGTTCAGGATGCGATCTTGTGGGTAGCCGTTGGCGATGAGCCGCTCGGTGACGACTCGCTCGAACGAACCGAACGTGACGAGGTAGTCGGTGTCGAGATCGACCGATGCAATGTCGGCGAACTGCACCGCTCGTTGCTGGCGATCAGGCCGGTTGTTGAGGATGGCGACGGTCGCCGTTTCCGCAGTGGTGAACCGCTTGAGTCGTTCCATCACCGCGATCGTCGACTCGCGATCGTTGACGGCGAACATATTCGCCCACGTCACCGTTACCGGGGCCCGGTCGGCTTGACCGGGTCGAGGGTGGATCAGCGTGTTCTCGACGCGAAGCACGCCGGGGTCCGGTTCGGCCGCGTACATGCCTCGGAGTGCGACCTCGCGGTCGATGCCAAGCCGCCGGGCGACTTCGAGGCCGACGGCGACATTCTCTTCGAACTCGATGTGGCGGAAGCCGCGCATCTCCCC
>CAZEMU010000267.1:0-1878 GCA_964513315.1 uncultured Acidimicrobiaceae bacterium
CCAGTCCGAGACCATCTGCTCCAGACGATCCCAGCCTCGGCCGAGGCCACATTTCGGTGCCTCGAAGACGGCGAAGCGTGGGGCGAGTGGATCGGCGCGATCCAAGACGTCGAATGGACGTCGCCTGAGCCGTACGGGATCGGAACGACGCGCACCGTGACCCTCAAGCCTGGTGGGCCGATCGACGAAGAGTTCTTCGCGTGGGAAGACGGGCGCCGGATGGCGTTCTACTTTGCGCGCTCGGGGCTTCCTGTGTTTGCCGCATTCGCCGAGGACTACGTGCTGACGCCACAAGGCAACGACCGGTGTGAACTGCGGTGGAGTTGGGCCTTCGAAGGCGCCGGTCTCTTCCGTCCTGCGCAGGGGCTTGTCAACGTGGGCTTCAAGCGCCAGGGTCGAGCTTCGCTCGCGAAACTTGTCGAGTACATGAAAGCGAACGCCGCCAAGTATCAATAGGGGCGTGAACGTCTCCGACGCAGTCTCCAGCCGCTATTCGGTCCGTGGCTATTTGTCCGAACCGCTTCCCGATGAACTCATCACTGAGATTTTCGAAGTTGCCCGCCTCGCCCCGTCGAACACGAACTGCCAGCCCTGGCATGTCGCTGTCGTGTCGGGCGAGCCCCGGGAGCGGCTCGAAGCCGCAATCTGCGCCCTCGCCGACGAGGGCGTGCCGCCGAACCGAGAGTTCCCGGCTGCCAAAGACGCGCTGACCGGCGTGTACCTCGAACGGCGCCGGGCCTGCGGCTGGGGCTACTACGGCACGATGGGCGTGACCCGCGAAGACCGTGCAGGCAGGGCTGCGCTCGCCCGCAAGAACTTCGAATTCTTCGGTGCACCGCACGTCGCGTTCTTCTCGATGCCGCTGTCGATGGACCGCAGCAACGCCGTCGATATGGGCATCTTCTTGCAGACCGTCATGCTCGTCATGCAAGAGAAGGGCGTCGGCTGCATCGCTCAGGGAGCGCTTGCGAGTTACCCAGACCCGGTTCGAGAAATCGCGAACATCCCCGAAGAGAACGGGATCCTTTTCGGCCTGTCCTTTGGGTGGGAAGACAAAGAGGCCCACATCAACACCGTGCGGATGCCGCGCGAACCACTCGAAACGTTCTTCAGCCACACGAGCTGATCGCTCACCGCAACCTCAGGGGGAATCATGGAACTTGGTGTCACGATGGCGTTCAGCCATCACACGCCGATCGACTACATCGTCGGCGCGTCGCAACGCATCGAGGCCGCAGGCTTCGCTGCGATCTGGGTGCCGGAGCACGTGCTGTTCTTCCCCGACTATGCGTCGGCGTATCCGTACTCCGAAGACGGCAAGGTGCCGGGCAACCCTGACGGCGTGCTCGATCCGTTCACCGCGCTGACGTTCGTCGCAGCGCACACGACGACGCTTCGGTTGGCGACGGGGATCTGCCTGGTGCCACAGCGCCAGCCGGTCTACACCGCCAAGATGGTCGCCGACCTCGACTACCTGTCTGGAGGTCGAGTCGACTTCGGTATCGGCATTGGCTGGCTCGAAGAAGAGTTCGAGGCACTCGGCATGGACTTCTCGGCTCGGGCGGCTCGCACAAACGAGTACATCGCGGCGATGAAGGCGTGCTGGGGCGCTGACCCGGTGAACTTCTCCGGCGACACGGTGACGATCCGCAACGCGCAGTTCAATCCCAAGCCGGTGCAGGGGCCGCATCCGCCGATCTTCGTTGGCGGCGAAAGTAAGCCCGCCATGCGCCGCGTCGCCGCGTTTGCCGACGGTTGGTACGCGTACAACGTCGGTCCCGATGAGATCGCCGGCACGCTCGACCGACTCGACGAGCACCTCGAGGCAGCGGGCCGCACCCGTGATGACATCAAGATCTATGTCGGTCCGAACCGTCA
>CAZEMU010000268.1:0-1870 GCA_964513315.1 uncultured Acidimicrobiaceae bacterium
TACGACAGCCGAGTCGACGCCTCGAAACGACCACGCCTCGGGGTGGTTCCCGGTCAGTCGCTGGGACCGGTGCTTCAGCGGGGTCGGACATGACGGGCGTGACATGTTGGTGGCTCGTTTGGCCCAAATCCGGGCCGCAGACATGACGTTTGCTCATCACGGTTCCCCTGGGGCTTCGCCTGCTTTACGTTGCGCAAATGCTGCATGCACGTCGCTTGACTCCAGCGCTCGGAGCTGAACTGCACGGCCTCACCGCCGAAGCCTTGACTGAGCCGTCGGTCGGCGATGCGCTCTACACGGAGCTCCTTGAACACCAGGTCGTGTTCATCCGTGACGCCGACCTCGGTCCGGCGGACATGGAGCGTCTCGGGCGTTCGCTCGGCGAGCTTGGCGCTCGCCATCACAGCTACGTAACGCACCCGGACAGTGACGACGTCGTCGTGCTCGAATGGGGCGGCGACAACAAGCCCGACGCGGCCGAGTGGCACTCGGACATGACCTATCGCCCGGAGCCTCCGTTCGCCTCGATCCTCAAGGCGATCGTGTTGCCGCCGGTTGGAGGCGACACCCTCTGGGCGAGCATGTGCGCCGTCCACGATGCGCTTCCCGAAGGGCTGCGATCCGAGCTCGCCGAGCTCCAGGCCGTGCACGACATGGGCGCCTTCAGAACGCCCGCATTCCGCGAAGGTGGTGACGAAGGTCTCGCCGAGGCGTTCGCAGCAGCAGGCCAGGCGGTGCACCCGGTCATCGCCCACCATCCGGTGACGGGCCGCCCTTACCTGAACGTCAGTGAGTCGTTCACCCGGTGGATCATCGGCTACTCAGCACCCGAGAGCGCCCGGCTGCTCACCATGTTGTTCGACCTGACGAACCGCCCCGACTTCCATGTGCGGCTTAAGTGGGAACCGAACACGATCGCGATCTGGGACAACCGCGGGACCCAGCACTACGCCGTTGCCGACTACTTGCCTCACACGCGGATCATGCACCGAGTCGCCGTAAGCACCGACGGCCGAATGTCAGCCGCATAGCGGCCAGCTGTGTAGTGGCCAGCCGCCTAGGGGTCAGCTGCGTAGTGCTACGTCGCCGAAACCGGGGGAGCGCCAGTGATGCGCCAGCCGCCGCGGAATCGTTCGAGAATTCGGCGGCGGATCCGGCGTAGGAAACGCCACAGCACCACAACCGTCAACAGCGCAAAGCCGCCGAAGATCAGCGCCAGCACGGCAGCTGCGGCGGGGTTCGCCAACGCCATCGACGACATGCCGACCGCGGCACCGTCCTCGGTGACCGACGCGATCCAGTTCGAGAACGGCTCGGGCGACATGTTGATGAGGGCGCGCACGGAGGCCTTGGCGCCGTGACTCGTGAGTGCGAAACCGCCCGAGGTGACCATTGCGGTCACGCCGGAGATGTCGCCGTCTTGGGCAATGGCGAGTCCGATCAGCGCCGCGCCGACCGGGCGGATGATCGTGCTGACGATGTCCCACGCGCTGTCGATGAGCGGGATCTTGTCGACGAAGAACTCGAAGACGTAGAGCACGCCCAGCACAAGCATGACCCACCAGCGTTCGAAGACCTCGGGTGCGTCGGCGAGGTCGAGCCGCCCGGCGATGCCGAGCACGAGGCCGACCGACCACAGGTTCAGGCCGGCAGCCCACCCCGAGCCAGCGAGCATTCCAATCTCAGCCACCGGGCCACCCTAGGCCTCGTCGATGAGGCGCCCGACGTGATCGAGCAGCGCGGCGCGCTGGCGATCGTCGGGTGGGGCGAGGTCGAACAGGTCGATGAGCCACAGCCCGTCGCCGACGACTCGGGCCAGCAGCGCGGCGGTTTCGTCCAGGCCGTCGTCCTCCAGCAGTCGCTGTTGCCA
>CAZEMU010000269.1:0-1842 GCA_964513315.1 uncultured Acidimicrobiaceae bacterium
GGATCTGCGGTGGGATCATTCCGGCTGCCGAAGCCGCGGCAACCCATTTCTGAGGAGTGCACCACTCATGTTCAATCTCGCCGAAAACCTGCGTCGTCAGGCAGCGGAGCAGCCCGACAAGGCAGCCCTTGTGTGCGACGACCGCACGCTGAGCTTCGCCGAGTTTGAGGCTGAATCGGCCAAGGTCGCTAACGCCCTTGCTGCGATGGGCGTCGGCAGCCAGGACCGAATCGGCTTTATCGGCAAGAACATCTCCGAGTACTTCACCCTCACCTACGGCGCCGCCAAGCTGAACGCCGTCATCGTGGCCGTCAACTGGCGTCTCGCTCCGCCCGAGATGGACTACATCCTGGACAACGCCGAAGCCAAGATCGTCATGGTCGAAGGCGAGTTCCTCGGGCACCTCGAAAAGATGGACCTGCCGCGGTCACCGCACCTGATCGCCGTCGGCGGCGAGTCATCGCATCCCCAGTACGCAGACTGGATCGCCGACGCCTCCGGCGACGACGTCGTCACCGGTTTCGACGCGCACGACACCGCCGTGCAGCTCTACACCTCGGGCACGACTGGTTTGCCCAAGGGTGCCGAGATCAGCAACCACAATCTCGAAGCTTCCATCCCGCCATTGACGAGCGTGATGGGTCTCGAAGAGAACGACGTCGTGCTGCACGTGCTGCCCATGTTCCACATTGGTGGTAGCGGCGTTGCTCACGCTGCGGTCTTCAAGGGATGCACCAGCATCGTGCACCGCGACGTCGACCCCGGGCGCATTTTCGCCGACATCCCCGGCCACGGCGTCACCACGGCGTTCATGGTTCCGGCGCTGCTCCAGGTGCTGCCGATCATTCCGGGCGCCTCCGATGTCGACTTCTCGTCGCTCAAGACCGTCCTCTACGGCGCGTCGCCGATCACCGAACAGGCGCTCGTCGGTTCGATGGGTCTGCTCAAGTGCGATCACGCCCAGGTGTACGGCCTGACCGAGACCACCGGCGCCGTGACGTTCCTGGAGCCTGGCGATCATGATCCAGGCGGCGACCGAGCCGAACTGCTTCGCTCCGCTGGCAAGCCCGTCGTCGGCACCGAGGTCAGAATCGTCGACGAAGAAGGCAACGACGTGCCTGATGGCGAAGTCGGCGAGATCTGGTCTCGGTCGCATCAGAACCTCAAGGGCTACTGGAAGAATCCCGAAGCCACTGCGGCAGCCTTCCCCGAAGGCCGCGACGAAGACGGCTACGGCTGGTTCGCCAGCGGTGACGCCGGCTACCTCAAAGACGGTTTCGTGTTCATCCACGACCGGGTCAAGGACATGATCGTTTCCGGTGGCGAGAACATCTATCCCGCCGAGATCGAGAACGCCATCATGTCCCACGATGGCGTGGCCGACGTTGCCGTGATCGGTATCCCGAGCGAGCAGTGGGGCGAGTCGCCGCTCGCGCTGATCATCCCCGTCGAAGGCGCGGACCCCAGCGAGCAGGACATCATCGATCACTGCGCCGAACGGCTCGCTCGCTTCAAGCTCCCCAAGAACGTCGAGCGGATCGAAGCGATCCCACGCAACCCCTCAGGCAAGATTCTCAAGACCGAGCTCCGCAAGCCGTACTGGGAAGGCCAGGAACGCGCGGTTAACTAACGACGTGCGGGCCGCCGGCGAAGCCGAGCGTGCAGAAGCCTGCGAGTAAGGCAATGGACTAGCGTCGCATCTGGCGCGCCCGAACCGCGCCGGCTGATTGGGGGATCAGGTGAATGAACAACTAGCCGCCGCGCTTTCGAGCGTGTTCGCTGACGCCGACGGCGTCGAGGTGCACGGGCTCGAACCGTTACCCGGTGGGTTCTCGCGAGAGA
>CAZEMU010000270.1:0-1714 GCA_964513315.1 uncultured Acidimicrobiaceae bacterium
CACTCGTGGACCTACGAGATCGACGGCGGCACCCTCGTCGCGCTGCCCGACGAACGCGACTTCGTCGACCTCGACTGGGAACAGCGCTGCCTGCCCCAAGCCAAGTGCGAGACGTTCGCCGGATTCGTGTTCGTCAACCTCGACCTCGACGCCGAACCGCTCACCGACTGGCTCGGCAACGCCGCCGAGATGTTCGCACCCTTCCAAGGCGACCAACTCCGCGAGGTCTACCGCGAGAGCATCGTCGTGCCCTGCAACTGGAAAGTCACCGCCGAGGCATTCCTCGAGGTGTACCACTTCCGCCACATCCACAGCCACGACGGCGTGTCGGTCCTCGACAACCGTGGCGCCGCCATGGGCCTCTACCCCAACGGCCACAGCCGCATGATCACCCCGTACAGCGAACAGAACTGCGCCCGCCTCGGCATGGAGCGATGGGACGACTGGAAACACGTCGACCAACACGGCGTCCGCATGATCGAAGGCGTGCCCGACATGGTGCACTGCACGAGCACCGCCGTCAGCCTGTTCCCGAACGTGATCGTTCCGCTCGGCGCAATCGGCTTCCCGATCAACGTCTTCTGGCCGATCGACAAGAACACGACGCGCCTCGATTGGCACTACTACGCCCTCCCCGAAGAAGGCACCGACGGGTTCGACCCCGACAACCTGCCCGCCGGCTGGCAGGCCCGCCGCCAGGGCTACAACCAGATCATGGACGAGGACAAACACAACATGGCGCCGATGCAAGCGTCGATGGAGTCCCCGGCGCTCACCGGCATCCCGATCAACTATCAGGAACGCCGCATCTGGCATCTCCACGAACAGATCGACCGGATGATCGGCGTCGAGCGCGTCCCCGAAGCGATGCGAGTCGAGCCGGTACTCGGCCCCTACATCGAACGCTGACGGCCGGACCAGAACGCGGACGTGGCCGAACACTAGGGTCGCCGAATGGCTGACGTTCTCGTGACTGGTGCAGGTTCTGGATTCGGGAAGGGCACGGTGATCGAGCTCGCCTCGCGAGGCCACAACGTGATCGCAGCGTGCCAGTTGCAGGAACAAGCCGACGCACTCGTCGCCGAAGCACCAGGCATGGCGACGATGGTCCTCGACGTCACCGATGCTGCGAGCGTTGCCCAAGTCAGCGACGTGTCGATCGACGTGCTCATCAACAACGCCGGGCGAGGCCTGATGGCGCCACTCACCAACGTGCCGCTCGACGAAGTCCGCAAGACGTTCGAGGTGAACGTCTTCGGCATGCTCGCGATGTGCCAAGCAGTGATCCCCGGCATGAAGGAGCGGGGATCGGGCCGCATCATCAACGTCTCGTCGATCGCCGGGATCTTGTCCGGCGCCATGTCGGCGCCCTACGCGATGACCAAGCACTCGGTCGAAGCGCTCAGCGTCGCGATGCGCGAAGAGCTCGCTCCGCACGGCATCGACGTCACCAAGATCAACCCCGGCCCGTACCTGACCGGCTTCAACGACGCCATGGTCGACGGGATCGAGCCGTACCTCGAAGCGGGCGACGAGTCGGCGGCTGCCGCTCACCAGTTCCTGAAGCAGGTCATGGAGGACCAGGCCGATCCGAACGAGATCGTGATGGCCCTCGCCGACCTGGCCGAGGCTGACGAAACGCCGGTCGAAACGTTCCTTCCCGAGGGCATCCGCGAGATGCTCCAGGCCGTCCTCGACAGTCGCAGTTAGCCAG
>CAZEMU010000271.1:0-1685 GCA_964513315.1 uncultured Acidimicrobiaceae bacterium
CTCTGGTGGCCACACTCGTCTTCCTTGCGGCTGCGCTCGCTGCCGAAGTGCCAGACGGTGACGCCAGTCCGGCCTACTGGCACAGCGGCCAACGGGTCCAGGGGTCGTGGTACGCGACACACCCTCACCTCTACACCTACTCCTACATCTCCGTAGATGCCGCTTGCGGCAACAGCTGCCACCGGTGGCTCAACTCCCCAACAAGCGGCCACGTCCAGTCATTCTCAAAAATCCACCACTATGGCTCAGGTACCGGTGTCCTGTCATGCATGTGGGACACCCTCGGCTCAGGCAACTCCGTGAACCTCGACTGCTACAAATCATGAAGAAGACAGATCGAATGAAGGCTCGCGGAACCCGACCACTCAGGAACTTCTGTGCCATTGTGCTTGCCATCGTTCTGCTCGTCGTATCTGTGCCAGGGGCCCAAGCCTCTACGTACTGGTACAGCGGCCAAAGAACCGAAGGTTCGTGGTACGTAACCCACCCGCATACCCACACCTACAGCTACATATCGGTTGACGTCAGCTGCGGTTGGCCTTGCCAGCGATGGCTCAATTCCCCAACCAGCGGCTACCTCCAGACAAACGCAGAGATCCATCACTGGGGATCGGGAACCGGCGTGCTTTCGTGCATGTGGGACACGACAGGGTCTGGCACATCGAAGCAACTCGATTGCTACCGATCGTGAAGCGACACGAGCGACGCAGCGAGACCCGCAATCCTCTTCGACCCGAGACGGCTTGGCCGCGACGTTTCGGGGTCAACACCGACCAGACAAGACGGCGAGAACGACCGTCAGGCCGACAGATAGGGTCAGACACGTGCTAGTGGTCAAGAATCTGTGGCGTAGGTATGTGAAGTGGCGTCGAGCCGATGGCGTTGCGCCTACACCTGCCCCGGCGGCGAAGCATGTGAACAAGGTCGATGCCTCGCAAGAGGATCTGATTCGTGAGGCGACCGCAAACCGCGGCGCAGGATGGGCCGGTCCAGCATGATGCGTTTCGTGCACTCGCTGTTCGAACGGGTCTTCGGCAACGAACGCTCGGCCTCTCGCTCCCCACGTGCCTCCAGCCAGCGGGATCGCTCCGACGCAAAACGTGCCTATGAGTGGGAACGAGCCGTTTCACAAGAGTCGAGAACGCTGCGCTGAGCGGATGAGCAAGGGACCAGCACACGGAACCACAAAGCTGCGCCAATCCCTCACGTCCCTGCGACCCGAGATACTGACTCCGATGCGCAAGTCAAGCGCGGGCGTGCTCGATCGAGCATGGTGATACTCGCGATTGGACTTTTCCCTCTTCGGTGAGATCGTCGGGCGAGTCTGCCGTGCTTTGCACGGCGCACCCTCACTGTGTCGACGTGAGGGCTGCGTCGGATCTGCCGAAGCTGCTCGTCGGTCCACTCTGCCCGCCGTTTTCGATAGCCCGGAGTGCCCGCACGAGAATGCGGCAGTTCTAGACGGACGTCGTGACCCACCGACACCTGCTGGAGTGTGAAACGCTGCCTGACCCGTCATGGCCTGGTCGGGTCGATGGGCCAAGTCGGCTCCGCTGGCGCCAACGCGGCGATGGAATCGTTCTTCAGCCTGTTGCAGAACAACGTCCTCGATACCGCCCGCTGGGCGACCTGAGAGGGCCCCGTTGATTGGTCCGGGTGTTATGCGGCTTGGGGTTGGTGTTGGT
>CAZEMU010000272.1:0-1629 GCA_964513315.1 uncultured Acidimicrobiaceae bacterium
CGCAACCGCTGATCGAGACGGCCTTCCATGAGTGGCTCGACCTGTTCGAGGCCCACCTGGTCGACCACCCGTACCTGCTCGGCAATCGTCCGACCATTGGTGACTACGGACTGATCGCGGCCATGTGGGCGCATCTCTTCCGTGACCCGGCGCCGACGATGCTCATTAAGCAGCGTGCGCCGCGTGTTGGCCGTTGGGTCGAGCGGATGAGTTCCGTCGAGCCGTATCGCCACGAGTACGACGGTGACGATGATGATCTCATCGCTGGCGACGAACTGCCGGCAACGCTGCTCGCAATGATGCGCTACGTGTCCGAGGAATACCTTGGCGAGATCTCCGCGCACGTTGCTGCCGCGAACGACTGGCTCGCAGAACACCCCGACATCAAGGAAGGCACCAACGGGCTCGACGACCCCGCAATACGGGGTCTCACCGGCGGGCGTGGTCTTGTTGGCGGTGGCGCAGCAACGTTCCCGTGGCGTGGCATCGAGTTGACCACGAGCGTGATGCCGTACCGGTTCTGGTTGATGCAGCGCCTGCACGACGACCTCGCCACGGCCCCGACTGATCGCGCCGCCCAGGTACGCGAAGTGTTCGCTGAGACCGGCCTCGAAGCGCTCCTCGACCTGCGAACCCTCCGACGCGTCGAGCGCGCCGGTCACCTCGAGGTCTGGGGCCCACTCGTCGGGTAAGTCTGCGAGGGCCGAGACGAACTGTCGCCATCGGTGACGTCGGAGCGAGCGCGCTATCTCGATCGCGGATAGATGGCACGGGTACAGTCCGACCATGACCGAGGCGGCGACAACCGCTCATCCCGATGGACCGCCCGTCGACGGGCGCATCGCTCGCCGGCAGCGCAACCTCGACGCCGTGCTCGACGTCGTGCTTGAGATGTTCGCCGAGGACATGATGTTTCCGTCGATCGAGCAAGCCTCGAAGCGCTCGGGGCTCTCGATGCGTTCGTTGTACCGCTACTTCGCCGACCCCGCCGAGTTGGTCGAGGCCGCAATCAAGCGCAGTCAAGCCCAGGCCGTCGAACTGACACACCTTCCCCATATTGGTCAGGGACCGTTCGTCGAGCGACTCGACGACTTCGTGTCGATGCGACTTCGGCTGTACGAGGCCAACGGGGCAATGTTCAGAGCCACAATCCACAACGCAGCGAACAGCCCACGCGTGCGCGATGAGATGCGCGAGAACCGGCGGTTGCTCCGCGAACAATTCCTGCTCCAGTTCAACCCTGAGCTCGAAGCGCTATCCCCGCGGGCCCGGGCGTCGGCGGTCGAAGCCGGCAACGTGCTGACTCAGATCGATGCGATCGACCAGCTGCGTCGGGGCCGAAACCTCACCGTGCCCGAGGCCGATGTCGTCCTTCGCGATGCACTGACCGCGCTACTCAGTCCCGATACCTGAGTTCACGTCGCAGCAATCGTTCGATGCCGTCGACGATGTGTCACCCGGGTAGTGATCGAGGCGGATCTGCGCGGGAATCGAAGCGTTCATTCGCCCCGTGGTAAATTGTGCCGAATGAACCGGCACAATATGACATCAGCGGGTTGGGCGGCATGACCTCATGAGCGCCAAGACCCTCAGTGACGCCGAACGCGAGGTCTCGCGCCGTCTGTCGCA
>CAZEMU010000273.1:0-1594 GCA_964513315.1 uncultured Acidimicrobiaceae bacterium
ATCCCGAGGGACCGGACTGCGGCCACCCGGCCAACTCACCGTCGCCCGCGAGCGTAGCGGTGCCGTCGTTGGCCGGGATCGCTACTTCTCCTCGATCGCTACTTCGCTCCGATCACGGCCTCGCCGAAGGAGCGGCCGGTCGACTACCCGTCGAGCTGGTCGATCGATTCGGCGTCGATGACGAAGACGAACGCGTCGTCAGCGCCAAGGCCGAGGTCTTGCGGCGCTCCATCGGGGAAGGCGACGGCGACGGGCAGGATGACCTGGCGAAGCTCGCCGGGCTTGATGCCGAGCATGGCGTCGTTCAGGCCGGGAAGCAGGCCTTCGGGTGAGATGAACATCGGCGTGACGGCATCGTCCTGGTAGCTGCTCTGCAAGATGTCGCTGTCGCTGTGGCGGATCACGACGACACGGGCATTGACCACGTCGCCCTCGACGGCGCCGTCGCCAGATCCTTCGACGAGGACAGTCATTTCGGTGTCAGCGGGGGTCTCGCCGCCGAACGTCAGGGTATGGGCGAGGGGAGCCTCGGTGATTTCCTCGACGTGGATCCGGAAGACGAGGTCGCCTTCGCCATAGGCCTGATCGGACGGGATCTGCAGGATGCGTTCGGTGCCGACCTGGGCGCCGAGCACGCCTTCTTGCCAGCCCTCGATGACGCCCGAGGCGCCAGCGATGAGGCGGAACGGTGCGCCGCCGCGGGCCCACGAGCTGTCAAACTCGACGCCCTCGTCAGCGGTGACGCCGACGTACTGGACCGCGACGATGTCGCCAGGCTGGATCTCGCGTCCGTCGCCCTCGGCGAGGTCGATGATGCCGAGCTCGTCGAAGGTGCCGAGTGCGTCCTCGGGGATTGGGGGCGATGGCTCAGGCGTCGGCGTCGGGGGAGGAGGCGGCTGCAGGTCGACCAGGTCCACGATGAACACGAGGTCGGAGTTGGCGGGGATCGCCGGGCTCGGCGCGCTTTCGCCGTAGGCCATAGCGGCGGGGATCTGCAGGACTCGGCGTCCGCCCAGCTTCATGCCGACGATGCCTTGGTCCCAGCCGGGGATGACCTGGCCGGCGCCGAGGTTGACCGTGATCGGCGTGGCGCCGCGGTCCCACGATGCGTCGAACTGGCTGCCGTCTGCAGCGAGCACGCCGACGTACTGGAGCGACACGATCGAGCCGTTGACGGCTTCGTCGCCGGTGCCTTCGACGAGGTCGGTGACGATGAGCTCGTTGACGTCGACGAGGTACTCATCGTCGACCGTCGGCTTGTCGGGATTGGCGACGGCGTCGGAGGTGGCGTCGGAGCCGCTGTCGCCGTCGGAGTCGGCGGCTGCATCGTCGGGCTCGGCGAGCAGCTCCTCGGTGGTGAGGTTGTCGTCGCTGCCTCCGCATGCGGTTGCGAGAAGCGCAAGCGCGAGGAGGAGAGCGGTAAGAAGTGAAGCGGGAGATCGCACGCCGGAAGGCTAGCTGCGAGCTTGCGCTTCCCCCGTTCAGCTGTGCCAGTCCCGGGTCGCACCTAGAACCGCTTCATTTCTGTTGCGGACTGTGGCGCGCCGGCTGCGTTGCGTGAATATTCAAGAAATATTTTGAAACGGGCTCTGAG
>CAZEMU010000274.1:0-1575 GCA_964513315.1 uncultured Acidimicrobiaceae bacterium
GGACACCGGGTCGACGAGACCTACTTCGGGGAACCACAAACCGAACAAGAACTGGCCAAGGACCTGGGTTGAGCCATCAGGTGTGGATCGTGATGTCGGCGGGGCGTGATGAGGCGAGGGCGAGCCGGGCATTCGGCAGATCGTTCTGCTCGGCGCGGTGATTGGCTTCGCCACCGTCGAAGCCGAGTCGTTGCCAACGTTCACGGATTCGTCGCTCGACCGTGGCGAGGTCGGTCGAGACGAACACCGTCAGATCGAACCGGGCTGCCAACTGATCCCACGGTGATTCGTCGAGCAGCAACCAGTTGCCCTCGGTGATGATGATCCGATGTTGCGGCTCACAGATCTCGGCCGCGGCACGGGTCAGCTCCAACGTGCGATCGAACACCGGGAGGGCGATCGGCTCGGCGGTAGGTGTGCGTAGTCGATCCAGGAGCGCGGCGTAACCGCCGACGTCGTAGGTGTGCGGAGCGCCCTTGCGTGCACGATCACCGCGAGCTTCAAGCACGGCATCGTCGAAGTGGAACGCATCGAGGCCGAGAGCGATTGCCCGGCCATCGAGCTGGCGCACGATCGCCTCAGCGAGGGTTGACTTGCCCGCAGTCGGCGGCCCAGCGAGCGCCACGATCAATCGCCGACCATCCGCTGGCGCACTCGGGAGTGCAGCCAGGACCTGGGCGACGGGCGATTCGGGCACGAGTGCAGTTGATCACACCGTGCCAGGTGACGCAGGCCGCCTGGCTACCGTCGCGGCGTTACCTCGCTTGCCTCACCTCCGCCCGCAACGACGCCACCCGCGTCGTTCGCCGATGACACCCGCTACCAGCGCGTGCTGTTGGGGGTCGTCATGTTGGCGGTCACGGCCTTCGGCACGCTCATGACCCTGGTGACGGTCTCGCTCGACACGATGGCCGACGATCTCGGCACCGGCCGAGCGACGATCACCTGGACCATCACGGGGCTCATGCTCACGATGGCACTGCTCACGCCGCTGGCCGGAACCCTTGGCGACATTCACGGTCACCGGAAGATGCTGCTCGGGGGCCTCCTCGGTGGAGCCGTCGCCACGATTCTGTGTGGGTTGGCCTGGGACGCACCGTCACTCATCGCGTTCCGGGTGTTGTTCGGTGTCTTCGGCGCGGCCGTCAACCCCAACGCCATGTCGCTGATGATGCACGCCTATGGGCCCGAGCGGCGATCGACTGCCGTTGGCTGGTTCACGTTCGCAACGACCGGCGCACCGACACTCGGCCTCATCGTCGGCGGCCCGCTCATCGACTGGGCCGGATGGCGCTCGGTGTTCTTCCTCTTCGGAGCCGTCAGCGCCATCGCCTGCGTTGTCGGCTTCCTCACCGTTCGGGCGATCCCACGAGCCGAAGGTCGACACCTCGACCTGGCCGGAGCGTTCACGCTTGGCTTCGGCGTACTCGGCGTGCTGATTGCGATCACCAGCTTCGCGACCGCCGCGCAGGCAGGAGGGCTGACGGGCGCGATCACCGATCCGGCGACCCTCGCCTCGATCGCCGTCGGCGTCGGGTTCCTGTACCTCTTCGTACGGGTCGAGCGACGAGTCGC
>CAZEMU010000275.1:0-1517 GCA_964513315.1 uncultured Acidimicrobiaceae bacterium
CTCGCCAGCGCCGAGACGAACGTCGCTTTACGCGGCTCTGGGCCCTACGACCTCTAACCCCCGCGCTCGTGGGTAAATCCCTCAAATCGAAGAGTGCTGTATCACATCCCCTTTCTGGGGGTCGACGGGTGTCAGGTGAAATCTGCGTTTGAGACCCCTCGCCGCGTCGGCGTCATTACGGCGTTCCCTCCCGGCCGCAACAGCCTGAACGAGTTCGGCTTCCATCTGGTCACCCACATGGCTCAGAACGACGAGCTCGACCGCGTGGTCGTGTTCGCTGATGAGACCGACCAAGGCGCCCCGATGCAGATCGAGGGAACCGAATCGGTCGTGAGCTGGAAGTTCAACTCGCTGACGAACCCCATCCGCCTCTACCAAGCTGTGCGCAAGGCACGGGTCGACGCGGTCATCGTCAACCTGCAGTTCGCAACGTTCGGTGACACCAAGCTCGCTGGCGGCGTCGGACTCCTCGTGCCGCTGCTGCTCGCCAAGACCGGCATCCCGACCGGCGTGATCCTGCACAACCTGGTCGAGAACGTCGACATGGAAGACGCCGGGTTCGCGGACAACAAGTGGATCGCCAAGCTGATGAACTTCGCAGGTGAGACCTTGACTCGCACGATCCTCCAGGCCGACTACGTGGCCTTGACGATCCCTCGCTACGTCGAACTCCTGCAGGAGAAGTACGGCGCCACGAATGCATTGCTCACGCCACACGGCTCCTTCGAAGAGATCGCCGAGCCGAAGTTCGGTGTGCCCGACGGCCCGCGCAAGATTCTCGCCTTCGGCAAGTTCGGCACCTACAAGACGGTCGACGTGCTCGTCGACGCCTACCGCCAGCTACTTGAGCGAGGATTCGACGACGTCGAACTCGTCATCGCTGGCACCGACAGCCCGAACTCGCCCGGCTACCTCGCCGGGGTGCAAGCGGGCTGCAAGGACCTGCCCAACGTCGTCTTCACGGGCTACGTCGAGGAAGAAGACGTCGCCGGGCTCTTCGAGTCCGCTGCCGTCACGGCGTTTCCGTACACCAGCACGACCGGCTCATCCGGGGTGCTCCACCAGGCCGGCTCGTACGGCCGAGCCGCCGTACTTCCCGCGATCGGCGACTTTGCCGAGGTCATCGAAGAAGAAGGCTTCGTCGGTCTGTACTTCGAGCCCGACAACGCGACGAGCCTCGCCGATGCGCTGGCGAAGATGCTCGACGACGACGTGCTGACGACCGAGCACGGCCGCCGCAACTTCCTCGCCTCGACGGGCATCCCGATGTCCGAAGTCATCGACTGGCACCTGCTCCACCTCGGTGTCGCGATGACCAGTCGTATTCAGACGACGCCAGCGAAGTAGCCCAATGAGCGAACTGCAGGAAAGCGCTCCCCCAATGGGCGCAGAGCCGTCGACGACGGCCGACAACAAGGCGCTCGTGGCGGGCGGCTCTGTTCTCGCGCTTGCGATGTTCGCCGCGAATGGCGGCAACTACCTGCTGAACGTTTTCCTCGGACGCTGGTTGACCCCAC